>NZ_JCAFSZ010000024.1:0-13907 GCF_059369755.1 Stenotrophomonas sp. YJH_SMC_57 | reverse complement strand
CTGCGACAGGAACGCCAGCCACGGCTGCAGGCGCAGCCGATAGCGCGCCAGGCCGCCATTGCTGCCCAGCCGCTCGGCGGCGGTGATGCGACCGTGCAACGGGCGCAGGCTGCCATCGGCCTGCTGCAGCTGCAGCAGCGCACCCTGCCCGATCAGCGGCGCCAGCTGCAGGCCGGCATCCAGCGACAGTGCGGTGATCGTCCACTGGAAGCCGATGCCGTCGATCTGCTCGACGCCATCGAGGGTTTCGGCCACCAGCACATCGCTCCCCAGCGACGTGTGCAGCCGCAGGAAGCGCTGGGCGTGCGAAGGGCCAGCCAGCGCGGCCCGCAGGTTGTTTACCAGATCCATGGTGCTTCCCCTACTTCCCGTGCCTCAAGGTGGTCTGCATGCGGCATGCGCATCGGTGTACTCCGCTTCCCGCGCCCGCGCGGCCTGCGTCCCGACCGGGGCGCAGGCACGCACGGCCATCAGGCAGCCTGGACGATCTCTTCCAGCTGCAGGCGCACGCCCTCGCTGATCTTCAGGCGGTAATCGCGGCCGCCGGCGGTGATCTGCAGTTCGCGTACGTTGCTCACCAGCTGCGGCTTGCCGACCACCGGGGCATCCATGTGGATGCGCCACGAACCGCGGCTGATCTGCGCGGCGACGTTGCGGGCATCCTGGCGGGCGGCGGGCACGGCGGTGTCCAGCAGCTCGATCACGTGCTCCGGGCGCAGCCGGTTCCAGGCACGCACGCGGTCCAGTTCACGGCCCAACCCCAGTTCCAGGCTGTCGCAGTGGTTGAGGGCCGCTTCGCGGTCAAATCCATAGAATTCCATCAGCGTTCTCCTTCTGCTCAGTGTCATGACACTTTGTATTTGAAGTCACCCTTCTTGCCGGCGGTGACCTTGATGGCGTTGATCCGGTTTCCTTCGGCCATTGCCGCCAGCACGCTCTCGGCGATTTCCGGCAGCAGGGTTCCATTGAGGATGTGGTCAACGTTGCGCGCACCCGAGTCCACTTCGGTGCAACGTGCAAGCACGGCCTCCACCAGGCTGTCGTCCCAGCTGAAGGTGGCCTTATGATTGGCGATGACGCGGTCGCGGATGCGGCCGAGCTTGAGCGTGATGATCTGCGCCAGCACGTCATCGTTGATGGGGTAATACGGCACCACCTTCAGGCGACCGAGGAAGGCCGGCTTGAAGGTGCGCATCAGTACCGGGCGCAGCGCGTCGGACAATGCCTCCGCGCCCGGGATCTCTTCGGCCGGCTTGTTCAGGCAGGCCTGCATGATCTGCGAGGAACCGATGTTGGAGGTAAGGATGATCAGCGTGTTGCGGAAGTCGATCTCACGGCCTTCGGCATCATCCATCATGCCCTTGTCGAACACCTGGAAGAACATTTCCAGCACGTCCGGATGGGCCTTCTCGACTTCATCCAGCAGCACCACGCTGTACGGGTTGCGGCGCACGGCTTCGGTCAGCACGCCGCCTTCGCCGTAACCCACGTAGCCCGGCGGCGAGCCCTTCAGGCCGGACACGCTGTGCGCTTCCTGGTACTCGCTCATGTTGATGGTGACCAGCTTGCGCTCGCCGCCATACAGGATGTCGGCCAGGGCCAGCGCGGTCTCGGTCTTGCCGACGCCGGACGGGCCGACGAACATGAACACGCCGCGCGGCTTGTTCGGGTCTTCCAGCTTGGCGGTCGCGGTGCGCACGCGCTGGGCGATCGCATCCAGTGCATGGTCCTGGCCGATGACGCGCTCGACCAACAGATTGCCGAGCGTACGCACGGTGCGGATTTCGTCCTTGACCATGCGACCCAGCGGCACGCCGGTCCAGGCCGAAACGATTTCGGCCACCACGGTGCCGTCGACCTGCAACGGCACCATCGGGGTTTCGCCCTGCAGCTCACGCAGTTCTGCCTGCAACCGCGCCAGCTCGGCGTGCTGCGGCGAGAGTTCGGCCTTGGCCTTGCCGCGCTTGGCAGCCGGCTTGGCCACGGCAACATCGCCTTCGTTGTCGTCGTTGGACGGCTCGGGATCGCCCGATGCAGCCTCGCCCTGCTCCATCTGCTGGCGCAGTACGGCGATGCGGCCGGCCAGGTCACGTTCGCGGCCGAGGCGCTCTTCGTTGCTGGCCAGCACGGCCTGCGCTTCGGCCTGTTGTGCATGCAGCTCGGCCAGGCGTTCGCCATGCTGGTCGCTGCCACCGGCCGTCTCGCGCTGAAGTGCGGAAATCTCCGCCTGCAGCCGGTCGAGATGCTTGCGGGTGTCTTCGATGATCGCCGGAGTGGCGCTCTGCCCCAGCGCGACCTTCGCACACGCGGTGTCGAGCACGCTGACTGCCTTGTCCGGCAGCTGGCGGCCGCTGATGTAGCGGTGCGACAGGCGCACTGCTTCGGTCACCGCCTCATCCAGCACGCGGATGTTGAAGTGCGCCTCCATCAGCCCGACCATGCCACGCAGCATCGCCGCAGCCAGCGCCTCGCTCGGTTCCTCGACCTTCACCACCTGGAAGCGGCGCGCCAGCGCGGCGTCCTTCTCGAAGTACTTCTTGTACTCGCCCCAGGTGGTGGCCGCGATGGTGCGCAGCTCGCCGCGAGCCAGTGCCGGCTTCAGCAGGTTGGCTGCATCGTTCTGGCCGGCGGTACCGCCGGCACCGATCATCGTGTGCGCTTCGTCGATGAACAGGATGATCGGATGCGGGCTCTTCTTGACCTCGTCGATCACGTTCTTCAGGCGATTCTCGAATTCGCCCTTGACGCTGGCGCCGGCCTGCAGCAGCCCCATGTCCAGGGTGTGCAGCTCCACGCCCTGCAGCACATCGGGAACGTCCTTGTCGGCGATGCGGCGGGCCAAGCCCTCGACCACCGCGGTCTTGCCGACGCCGGCTTCGCCAGTGAGGATCGGGTTGTTCTGGCGACGACGCATCAGGATGTCGATCACCTGGCGGATCTCGCCGTCGCGGCCGATCACCGGGTCGATCTTGCCGTCACGCGCCCGCTGGGTCAGGTTGGTGGTGAACTGGTCCAGCGCCGGCGTCTTCGACAGGCCGCCCTTGGCCTCACCCGGCACCACGCCCTGCTCCTGATCGCCCTCGCCCGACGCCGAGGCGTCGGCGAAACGCACGGTCTGCACCGCTTCCTGCGAGCCCTCGGTGAGCTTGGCGAAGTCGTGCTTGAGCTCGTCGCGCTTGAAGCGCACGAACAGCTTGGAACCGCGATATGCCAGCTGCGAGAGGTCCGGCTCGGTCAACAGCGCCAGCAGCAGATGACCGCTGCGGATGCGGGTGGTTTCCGAATCCAGCGAGGCAATCAGCCAGGCATGCTCGAACAGCTTGGGAATGTGCTGGGAGAACACCGGAGTGCGGCTGTTGCCGGTCTTGAACTGGCTGATCTCATCGTTGAGATCGCGTTCCAGCGACTCGGGCAGGATGCCGCTGCGCCGTGCGATCAACACGAAATCGCTCTGCGGCTGTTCCAGCAGGGCCAGGAACAGGTGTTCCAGGTCCACCTCGTAGTTGCCGCGTGCCATGCACAGGTTCGCCGCCCGTTCGGCGGCCTGCCGGCAGGTGTCGTCCAGTTTGCTGATCAGGGTCTTGAGGTTGATGCTCATGCGGAAACGCGCACTCCATGCTGGAACCGTTCGGGGGCCGATGGCGCGGACGCCATCGGCGCAGTGTCATTGCAATGTGTGGATGCCATAGGTGGTGTCCTCACGCGAGGTATCCTGCGGCCGGGTGCACAGGTAGCTGTCCCAGCCCAGGCGGACGCTCCCTGCGCTACCGAGTGCGCTGCCCTGCACATCCTCGGCCCGCAGCACCAGGCGAACTTCATACTCAAGAATGCCGCCGGTCAGCAGCGACAGCCATTTGGACAGGGCTTCGGCGGCACTGCCACCCGGCAGGAACGCATCGAACTGGTCGCGGCGCAGCGGCCCGATACGCAGGCGAAGGCGAAGGTCGCGCTGCCACACCCGGTCTCCGGCCAGCGCGCTGGCACCGAGCACCGCATTGGCCTGGCCCAGGCGGGTCGCCTGCCCCGGCGGCACCCGGTACCACGCGCCCACGAACTGCTCCAGGTGCAGCGGCACCTGGAAATAGTCCGACAGCACGCGCTGCATCAGCGCCGCCGAGACCGGTCGTTGCCGCACCGCGCCGGCGTAATAGGCCACCGCCTGGTCAAAGATCTCGCCGTCGCCCTCGTGCAGGCGGTCGCGCAGCTCGCTCATGCCCATGCCCAGCAACGACAGCACCAGCGGCAGGAAGCGCTCACGGCGATCCAGCTCGTACTGCAGCGCCAGGCGATGTTTCTTCCAGGCGGCGTAATGCAGTGACACCGCACGGGTGGAGAAGATGTCCAGGAACGCCCGTGCGGTCCGGTCGCGCTGGTAGAGCTCGCGCAGCTGCAGGGTTTCGGTGTAGTGCAGGGGCAATGCACCGGCCGTCCCCAGCAAGCCCATGAACTGCGGCGTCAGGTGGACCTCGGCGAGTTCCTCACCATGCAGCGCCTGTTCCACGGCCTCGCGGTCCAACAGCCGCTCACCCTTGAGCGAATACACCTCGCCCTCGGCCGACAACTCGGTGGCCGGAAACCCCAGCGACAGCGAGTTGCGGAAGCGCACGCGCATCGGCACCGCCTGGCCGGGCTTGACGCCCTGGCGCTGGAACACCTGCTCAAGCAGGCGCACCGCCTGGAAGAACTCGAAGCGGTGTGGTTCGGCCAGCAGCTGCTGGGCTACGCCAGGATCGATTCGCCGCTGCGCGCTGGGCATCGGACGATCTCCTCTCCGCTGTCGCCGGATACCAGCACCAGTCGGGTAAAGCTGTTGGCATGCACGTAGAGTGCAAAGAAGTGGTCCATCACCTGGGCGAACGCGGCCACGCCGGTTCCCACGAAATGGGCCTCATTGATGGTCAAGCGGATTTCCAGGCCACGCACCACCGAGGCGAACTGGCGGCCGTGCATCCAGGTGGTCACCGGCGTCTGCTGCAGCTCGAGGATGCCGTCGATCTGGCGGGCCGACACATTGCTGCCGGACAGGTCATACAGGCGCAGCATCTCCTTCAGTGCCGGAAGCCCGCTGGCAGTGAGCGACAGCTGGTTCAACGACAGGTGCGAAATCAGGCGCCACTGTGCGTTGCGGCCGTGGCGGAATCGCAGCGGCTTGGTCGGCTTGCGCAGCAGGCTGATCGCCTTGGCCGGGCTGCCGCCCTCGATGGTCAGGTCGCCCCCGGCCACGCCGAACGCCAGCTGGTTGGGCAGGTCGCGATTGCTGCAGGTCAGCTCCAGGCTGACCGTATCGGTCTGCGGCAGTACCGGATTGAACGACAGGTCGACAAAGCTGATCTCGGTTTCGAAACCCGGGCTCTGCCGCGCGATGTCTTCGTCCCGCCGCGCCACCCAGTACTGGCCGGTGCGCTCGGGGTCTTCGCCATGATGCAGCGAATAGAACGGCCGGAATGCCTGGATCAGCTCGCCCTGCGGCGTCTGCCGGATGCGGTGCACCGAGTCGATTGAATGCACTTCATAGGCGAACGCGCGGCGTGCATCCGCCAGCACCGGGTAGTTCACCGTACGATGGGTGACACGGATCGGCTCGCCGCTGGTGCGGAACAGATTGACGATGGGCGTGCAGCCAAGTCGCACGTTGTGCGCGCCGAGCTCCTCCAGGACCATCGCGTTACCGCGGTCCTGGCCCTGGGCGTGCAGCACCAGGTGAAGGGTGAATCGTCGGCTGGCGCCCGCCGTCACCGACGGCAGGTGCAGGTCGACGAAGCCGAATTTCTCGGGATACGCGAACAGTTCGGTCAACAGCCGATAGGCCGGGTGCGAGCGCGCCGGAAAGTCGATCAGGGCCTCATCGTCGGCGAATCCGACCGGGCTCAACGGCACGCTGTCCAGGCGCCGCCAGCGTCCGTCGCCATCGGATTCGACGTAGGCCGCCTTCACGCCAAGCATCAGGGCATCGCGCAGCGCAGCCCGTACCGACGGCTCGCCATCGAGGAACAGGCGCAGGCGATCGGTACCCAACTGGTGAAAACCCAGCTGATCGGACAGCAGCTGGAAGCCCATCGAGATCTGGCCACCGGTTCCGGCCGGCAGGGTCGTCGCCATGGGCGCATCGGCGACGCTGCGATACACCACCTGCTGCACGCCGACCGGCGCCAGCACCACATCGTAGGCCGTACGGAAATCGCAGGGCACGCCCCGGACCGGACGGCTCTGGACGGCGGTTCCACGCGGCACGCGTACCGGCGCGCTCAGTTTGGAGGCCACCCCTTCGGTATCGAAATGGGCGATCGAGCAGGAGGGGAATGGCCGCAGATAGTGCGGATAGAGCACATCCAGCAGTGCGTCGGTGAACTCGGGATAGTCATCCTCGATGCGCTTGGATACGCGTGCACTGAGCAGCGCGAAGGCCTCGATCAGGCGCTCGACATGCGGGTCCTGGCTGCCCTCGGCGGAGAGCTGCAGGCGACCGGCGATCTTCGGGTAGCGCTCGGCGAACTCGCGCCCGTAACGGCGGAGGTAGCCCAGCTCGCGTTCGTAGTAAGGCAGCAGATCCTGCATCAGGCGGCCTGCGTGCGACGTGCGCGGGTGACCTGGTACTGCAGGGTCGAGGGTTGCAGCATCGCATCGAAGCTGACCGGCTCGCGCGCAGGCTCCAGGTCGAGCAGCGCATGGATGGTGAAATGCAGCCCGCCGGCAAACTGGTTGCCCGCATCCAGATGGACGTTGACGTTGCGCAGGCGGCGCTCATGGCGCGCCACGGCCTGCTCCAGCGAGCGGCAGATGGCAGCACGATCGTAGGCGTTGGCCAGGCTCATCGCGGAGAAGTCCGCCAACCCGTAGGTCAGCAGCGATTGCCGGCAATTGGGGAATTCCTTCATGTCGCCTTCCTGGAACGCGGCGCGCGAGTTCAACAGCCCCTCCAGGTCGCGGGCGATGGATTCCTTGTACTGCTCCAGCGAGACGGACTTGAAGACCGGCCCGGCGCCCGTCTGCTTGGGGGCGTCGTCGAACAGTTTTTCCAGCAGGCTGGGTTCGAGTCCCTTCATTGGTCGATCCACTCAGGTTCGGCATCCGTGCGGGCGGCAGCGGTGCATCAAAGGCAAGGCCGTTCCTGGCCTTGCCCGGCGATCAGACTGCGATGGCGCACGAGGCGCCATCGCAGCGACACAACATCACACGGTGTAGTTCGGGATGTTCTTGGTTGCACTCCACTGCGCGACGGTCTTGCCACCAACTCCGCCTTCCGGCTTCTGCTGCTGGTAAGTCCACTTGATGGCGCCGAAGCTCAACTGAACAACTTCCTGGGGCATGCCTTCCTTGTCCACCGTGGTGGTGACGCGGTGGACCAGCACGTTCAGCAGCTCGACCGTGTAGTAATTGATCGCGTTGCCGTCCTTGTCGGCGCGCATGAACTGGATCTGCGCCTTCGGGAAGGTGGTGCCGTTGGAGGCGGCCTGGTTGAGGGCCGTGGAGGCGAGGTCGATCGACTTGGTGATTTCGATCGGGGACAGGTTCACGCGGGCTGCGGTGGTGCCGCCGGAGGTCGACGCGGTGGCCGAACGCGGCTGCAACAGGTCCTGCGAGAACGACTGGATTTCGATCCAGTCCTTGTGCTTGTCGTCGTGCGACTCGCCCTTGATGGTGTCAATCGAGAGGAAAGCGTGCTGCATATCTGGTCTCCTAAATTCCGTTCTTCCGTGAGATTTGATGTGCCAAGCGCGGGCCTGGCGGTTAAGGGGGGCTACGCCCTCTTGAAATAAGCGTCACTGCAATCCGGGGAGCGGACTCCCCTGGACGCTTAGTTGAAGCAAATCGTTACGACTTTTTCGCGGACGCCGGCAGTTCGGCGACCAGACGCAACGAAACAGACAGCTCATCGAGCTGGAAATGCGGCCTGATGAAGGCCACCGCGCGGTAGACACCGGGCTTGCCCGGCACCTCCGAAACCTGCACAGAGGCTTCACGCAGCGGGAACTGCGCCTTGGCTTCCTGCGACGCGTTGTCGTCCAGCAGTACGTACTGGGCGATCCAACGGTTCAGGAATTCCTCGACGTTGCCCGCCGAAGCGAAGCTGCCGATCTTCTCGCGCATCATCGCCTTGAGGTAATGGGCGATGCGCGAGACCGCGAAGATGTACTGCAGCTGTGCAGACAGGATCGCATTGGCATTGGCCGAATCGGTGTTGTACTTCTTCGGCTTCTGTGCCGACTGAGCGCCGAAGAACGCGGCGTAGTCGGTATTCTTGCAGTGCACCAACGGCATGAAGCCGAGGTCACTGAGCTCTTTTTCACGACGATCGGTGATCGCCACTTCGGTCGGGCATTTCAGCGCCACTTCGCCATCGTCGGTGCGGAAGGTATGGGTCGGCAGGTCTTCGACCAGGCCACCGCCCTCCACGCCGCGGATGGCCGCGCACCAGCCGAAGCTCTCGAACGCCTGGGTCAGGCGCGCACCCATCGCGTAGGCGGTGTTGCACCACAGAAACTTGCTGTGATCGGCTGCTTCGATCTCTTCGACGAAGTTGAACCCCTCGACCGTGGTGCCGTCCTTCGGGTTGTACGGCAGGCGGCCGAGGAAGCGCGGCATGGTCAGGCCCACGTAGCGGCTGTCCTCGCTCTCGCGGAACGACTTCCACTTGGCGTACTCGACGGTGTCGAACACCTTGGCCAGGTCACGCGGCTTGCCCAGGTCGGTGAACGTTTCCAGGCCGAACATGCCTTCGCCAGCTGCGGAAATGAACGGCGCATGCGCCGCTGCGGCCACGTGCGACATCTGCTCGATGAAGTACATGTCCTCCGGCTGGCGGCCCAGGAAGTAGTCACCGATCAGCGCGCCGAACGGTGCACCGCCGAACGTGCCGAATTCCTCCTCGTAGACCTTCTTGAACAGCGCGCTCTGGTCGAAGTCGATGGCCGACTTGAAGTCCTTGACCAGGTCCTTCTGCGGCGAATTGAAGACCTTGATCTTCATGTTCGGGCCAGTGGAGGTCTGCTGGCACAGGTAATGCAGGCCCCGCCAGCTGCCTTCCAGCTTCTGGAACGGCTCGGCATGCATGACCGCGCTGAGCTGCTCGGAAATGATCCGGTCGATCTCGGCGATGCGTGCGTCAAGGGTCAGGTTGAGGTTGTCGGAGACCACGACGGTGCCGTCGAGGACTTCCTTCGCCAGGGCGGCGATGATGTCCTTGGCGCGATCATGCTCGGTCTTGGACTTGGCGACCTTGCTCTTCTCGACGATCTGGTCGAGCAGGCCCACCTCTTCGGTTTCGACGGCCTGGGCGGCCAACTGGCTGGCTTCAGCTGACATGGGTCAGTCCTCCTTGGTCACGCCGAGCTTCTTCAGCTGCTCGGTGTTGTTGAGCACATCGGTCAGCAGGTCTTCCAGCTTCTCGTTGCCAGCCAGCTTGTTGCGAAGATCAGCCAGCTTGGTACGGGACTCGAGCAACCGGCGCAACGGCTCGATCTGCTCCACCACCGATTCGGGGCGGAAATCCTCGATCGAATTGAACTTCAGCTCGACGCCGAACTCGCCACCTTCGTCGCTGATCCTGTTCGGCACGCGATACACCGCGCGCGGCGCGATGCCTTCCATCACTTCATCGAAGTTGTCCAGATCGACGTTGACGAACTTGCGATCCTTCACCTTCGGCAGCGGCTGCTCCGGGTTGCCACTGAAATCGCCCATCACGCCTACCACGAACGGCAGTTCCTTCTGCTCGATCGCGTCACCCTTCTCCACATCGTAGGTGAGCTGGACGCGCGGCGGGCGGATCTTCTGCAGCCGCTTCTGGATGCTTTCCTTCTTGGCCATGAGTGTCTCCTGACTGGGGCCGGTTCCGGATCAGTTGCCGATGTTCTGGAACGGATCGGAGGTGTTCGAGCGGGCAGCGGGCTTGGCCGGCTGCGTGGCGGCGGGCTGCGCGTTGGCGGCCGGAGCGACGGCACGGCCTGCGCGGGCGCGGCTGCGCGGCTTGGGCTTGGGCGTCGGATCGAGAATGGCATCACCCATGGTGTTGCGCAGGGTGGTGGCCAGCGTCTGTGCTTCCTTGCGTGCGGTGTCCGACGCCAGTGCACCACGCCCCTGCAGGCGGGTGAGCGACTGGTTGGCAACGCGGAAACCGGCAACGGTGATCACGCCATCGGCCACCAGATCATTGGGATCGCGCTGAAGCACCTCTTCCGCCGCGACGATCGCGCGGGCGTACTGGCCCTGATCGAACTGCAGCTGTGCGATGCGCACCCACGGCTCCTTGCGCGTCGGGTCGGCCTTGGCCGCCACTTCGAACGCACTGATCGCGGCATCGGCACCGCCAGCGGTGACCTGCGCCTCCGCATTGCTCAGCGTGGTTTCGAACGGCACGACCTCGGCCTTCTTCGGTGCCGATGCGCAGGCCGCCAGGCCCGAGAACATCATCAGCGCGAACATCGGCCGGTACACAGCCTTCCCCATTGCCTTCACTTCCATAGTGATCCCTCGTCGAAATTAGTTCCTAAAGGAAGCCGAATCTCCGCCGATACAACACACGGGATTCCTGCCCCTGTCGGCGGCAGTGTACATTCGCGAATACGCGCCGGTATAGTGAATTTCGTCAAGAATATGGCGAATCCGGTAGACACACTCTTCACATCCCGATGTGATATTCGCGAGCAAAAACGCATATACGCGCACCTTTTACCCCGCACTCCGAGCCCGCCGACTGCACATGAATGCGCAACCTTTCCGATTCCGCCGCGTGATCTCCGTCACGATTTTCTCCCTGATTATGTCCGGTTCCCTGGCAGGTTGCGCCAGCGACAGCAAGTTGGGTAAAGCGATGGACAAGACCCTGCAGGCGGTCGGCATCCGTGAGGAAAAGCCCCAGGCGCCCCCGACCGTCCCGCTTCGCCTGTATGCCGGCAGCAACCTCAATGCCGGCAATGACAAGCGGGCCACTGCCGCGGTGGTCAAGATCTACCACCTGCGCAGCCTGCAGCGCTTCGAACAGGCCCCCTTCAACGCCTTCCTGGACCAGGCCGGCGAGCAGGCGGCCCTGGGTGCGGACCTGCTGTCGGTCAACGAAGTCGTACTGACCCCCGGTGCCCGGCAGGAATTGTCCGAGCAGTTGAGTGAAGGAAGTGCAGTGCTTGGCGTGGTCGCCCTGTTCCGCGCCCCGGCCGAGAATCGCTGGCGGCTCGCATTCGACACCAAGGGCAAGACCCTGCCACAGGACGGGGTCACCATCGGCGTCCATGCCTGTGCGCTGACCAGTGACAGCAAAGCCTTGTTGACGCGCATCTCCGGAGATCCGGGCAGTCTTGCATCAATCCGTTGTGCAGGCGCGAAATAGCATCGCGCCGGAATTCTGGCACCCAAATTCGTCGATGCGATAGTATCGCCAGTGCAAGGTTTGCCCCGGCCCGCTGAATGTGCGAAGTGACTCACACTTTCACATTACTGGATGGGGAGTTTTGTCGCAGCGGAGCGCGACGATAATGGAACCGGCCCACCAGGGCGATTTTTTCGAGCTATTTCCAAGGATTGAACGTGGCTTATGTAAGCAGGATGTCGAAGGTTCTCTGGGGTGAAGGGCTGTTCCTGCGCCCCCAGCATTTCCAGCGTCAGGACGCCTATCACGAAGCGCGGCTGCAGGACCTTTCGCAGACGCTGCATCCCTACGCCTGGGGTGCGCGCCGGGTGCGTTTCGATCCACATGCACTTGCCGGCGGCACGCTGCGTCCGCTCGACCTCTCGGCGGTGTTTCCCGATGGCGAGACCTACGACGCGCCGGCCCATGACAGCCTGCCCGATGCGGTGTCGCTGCAGGATCTGCCGCCGGGCGTGCAGTCCACCGTGGTCTACCTGGCATTGCCACTGCTGCGCGATGATGGCGCCAACTGCGCCGATGCCGAGGGCACCGCGCTGGCCCGCTACCGCCAGGCCAATCGTGACACCCAGGACCTGTTCACCGATGCGGTGGAAGCCGAACTGGCGTTCCTCAGCAAGGCGGTGAAGCTGCTGACCGATGATCAGCCACGCGATGCCTACGCCACCGTACCGGTGGCACGCGTGCGGCGCACCTCCAGCGGCGGCTTCGAGCTGGATGACGAGTTCATCCCGCCGTGCGCGCAACTGCAGGCCTCGCCGTTCCTGCACCGCGAACTGCGCGCGGTGCTCGACGCGCTGCAGGCCAAGGTGGACGCACTGTATGGCCTGCATCGGCAGACCTCGCAGAACATCATCGAGTTCCGCTCCGGCGATATCGCCTCGTTCTGGCTGCTGCACACCATCAACAGTTCGTTCAGTGCGCTGGCGCATCTGCTGCATCATCCGCAGCTGCATCCCGAGCGCCTGCACCAGGAACTGCTGCGCATGGCCGGCGCACTGCTCACCTTCTCCAATGCCTACCAGCTGGGCGACCTGCCGGTGTATCGCCACGATCAGCCGGAAGCCTCGTTCCGCAAGCTGCTGGAGATCGTGCGCGCACTGCTGGATACGGTGATTTCCACGCGCTACTTCAAGATCGCGCTCAACGAGATCAAGCCGTCCTACCACCTGGGCCGGCTGGACTCGCAGCGCATCGATGGCAACGCCTCGTTCTACCTGTCGGTGTCGGCGTCGCTGCCGGCACAGGAACTGATCCAGAGCGTGCCGGTGCGGTTCAAGGTCGGCGCTCCGGATGACGTGGAGAAGTGCGTGCTGTCTGCGTTGCCGGGCGTGAAGCTGGCCCATGCCGCACAGGTGCCGGCAGCGATTCCGGTGCGCCCTGGCAGCCACTACTTCGAACTGGACGCGCGCGGCGCGCTGTATGAGCGCATGCTCAAGGCGCAGTCGGTGATGATCTACGTGCCGGCCGGCATTGCCGAGCTGAAGATGGAACTTGTGGCGGTGACCTCATGATGAATTCCCCCCTGCCCCCGACCCCGGGCCCGATGCCGTCGCTGACCGCCAACGGCGCGATGGCCAATCCCACGCCGCAGGCCGCCAACCCACAGAGCCTGCAGGACCTGATGTCCGACGGTTTCTACCTCCTGTTGCTGCTCAAGCGCGGGCAGCTGCCGCATGATGCGGAGAGCTTCGTGCAGACGGTGCAGAAGTTCCTCGATGGCGTGGAGCGCAATGCGATGCGCCTGGGCGTGGCGTCCGAGGATGTCTACGCTGCCAAGTACGCATTCTGTGCTGCCGTGGACGAGGCGATCCTGTCACAGCCCTCGCCGTTGCACGAGACCTGGGAACGCAACCCGCTGCAGCTGCGCCTGTTCGGTGAGCACCTGGCCGGCGAGCATTTCTTCGACCGCCTGGAAGAGCTGCGCCGACAGGGCGCCGCGCGCCTGCCCTCGCTGGAGGTCTACCACTACTGCCTGCTGATGGGCTTCGAAGGCAAGTACCGGCTGGAAGGCACCGAGAAGCTGGGCTACCTGACCGCCCGCCTGGGCGATGAGATCGTCTACCTGAAGGGCAAGCGCCACGGTTTCGCACCTCACGCGCTGCCGCCGGACAATGTTCGCCACAGCCTGCGCCGCGTGGTGCCGTTGTGGCTGCCGGCGTTGGTGGTCGGCTGTTTTGGCATCGTCGCCTTCTTCGGCATGCGCACCTATCTTGGCCATGAGACGCGCCAGCAGTTGGCGGCCTACAACGACGTGGTGCAGATGCCCGAGCGCACTGCCCACATCACGATCACCCTGCCATGAGCCTGATGATATGGACATCCCAAGCTCCGCACTGCTCGCATCCCTTGCTTCGCTGTCCCATCGCGAACGCCTGATCCAGCTGAAGGGGCCCGAGGAAGGCCTGGTCGTCGAACGCTTCGAAGGCACCGAGTCGGTGTGCGGCGACAACCGCCTGCAGATCGACTGCCTGGCCACCGACGCCTTCCTGGAACTGGAATCCTGGCTGGAGCAGCCGCTGACCCTGCAGCTGCGCCAGGCCGACGG
>NZ_JCAFSZ010000023.1:0-16755 GCF_059369755.1 Stenotrophomonas sp. YJH_SMC_57 | reverse complement strand
GCCGACCTGACGCGACAGCAGGATGTGCTCGCGGGTCTGCGGCATCGGGCCGTCAGCGGCCGAGCACACCAGGATCGCGCCGTCCATCTGGGCGGCACCGGTGATCATGTTCTTGACGTAGTCAGCGTGGCCCGGGCAATCGACGTGGGCGTAGTGACGGACCGGGGATTCGTATTCGACGTGCGCGGTCGAGATCGTGATACCACGAGCCTTTTCTTCCGGTGCGGCGTCGATCGAGGAGTAGTCCTTGAACTCGCCACCGAAGCGCTCGGCACCGATCTTGGTCAGTGCAGCGGTCAGCGTAGTCTTGCCGTGGTCGACGTGACCGATGGTGCCGACGTTGACGTGCGGCTTGGTGCGCTCGAACTTACCCTTTGCCATTGTTCTATACCTTGATTTTGTAAGTGGTTTTCAGGAGAGGCTGAGCGAGGCTCAGCCCTTCTTCATGACGGCTTCGGCGATGTTGTTCGGCGCCGGCTCGTAGTGGTCGAATTCCATGGTGAAGGTGGCGCGGCCCTGGGTCTGCGAACGCAGCGCAGTGGCGTAGCCGAACATTTCACCCAGCGGGATCATCGCGTTGATGATCGAAGCGGAGCCGTCACCGGTGGTGTCGGAACCCTGCAGCACGCCGCGACGACGGCTGACGTCGCCCATCACGTCACCCTGGTAATCCTCCGGGGTCACGATCTCGACCTTCATGATCGGCTCCAGCAGCACCGGCTTGGCCTTGGCGAAGCCCTGCTTGAAGGCCATCGACGAAGCCAGCTTGAACGCCATTTCCGAGGAGTCGACGTCGTGGTACGAACCGAACACCAGCTTCACCTTGACGTCCACGACCGGGAAGCCAGCCAGCGGGCCGCTGGTGATGGTTTCGCGCAGGCCCTTTTCGACCGACGGAATGAATTCCTTCGGGATCACGCCGCCGGTGATGTCGTTGATGAACAGGAAGTCGTCCTTGATCAGCGGAGCGATCTTGGCATCGGCACGGTCTTCAGCGGTGATCGGCGACAGCTCGATCACGACGTGACCGTACTGACCCTTACCACCGGACTGCTTGGCGTGCTTGTAGTCCGACTTGACGTCAGCCAGGGTGATGGTTTCGCGGTACGCAACCTGCGGCGCGCCGACGTTGGCTTCAACGTTGAACTCGCGCTTCAGGCGGTCGACGATGATGTCCAGGTGCAGCTCGCCCATGCCCGAGATGATGGTCTGGCCGGATTCTTCGTCGGTCTTGACGCGGAACGACGGATCTTCCTGCGCCAGGCGGCCCAGGGCCAGGCCCATCTTTTCCTGGTCCGACTTGGTCTTCGGTTCGACGGCCATCGAGATCACCGGCTCCGGGAACGTCATGCGCTCCAGGATGATCGGCTGGTCGATCGAGCACAGGGTGTCACCGGTGGTGGTGTCCTTCAGGCCCACGGCAGCGGCGATGTCACCGGCCAGAACTTCCTTGATTTCTTCGCGGTTGTTCGAGTGCATCTGCAGGATGCGGCCGATGCGCTCCTTCTTGCCCTTCACCGAGTTCAGGACGGTGTCACCACCGTTCAGGGTGCCCGAGTAGACACGGAAGAAGGTCAGCGCGCCGACGAACGGATCGGTGATGATCTTGAAGGCCAGCGACGAGAACGGAGCCTTGTCGTCGGACTTGCGGGTCATGGCGACGTTTTCGTCGTCCACGTCGGTACCGGTCACGTCCGGTACATCGACCGGCGACGGCAGCAGCTGGATCACGCCGTCCAGCATGGCCTGGACGCCCTTGTTCTTGAACGCCGAACCGCAGTACATCGGGACGATTTCGGTGGCCAGGGTGCGGGTACGCAGCGCGTTGATGATTTCAGCCTCGGCCAGCTCTTCGCCGCCCAGGTACTTTTCCATCAGCTCTTCGCTGGCTTCAGCCGCGGTTTCGATCATGTAGGTGCGGGCTTCTTCAGCCTTTTCCTGCAGGTCGGCCGGGATTTCGCCGTACTCGAACTTCATGCCCTGCGAGGCTTCATCCCAATGGATGGCCTTCATCTTCAGCAGGTCGACGACGCCCTTGAAGCCGTCTTCGGCGCCGATCGGCAGCTGCATCGGCACGGCGACGGCGCCGAGCTTGGCCTTCAGCTGGTCACGGACCTTGTAGAAGTTGGCACCGGTGCGGTCCATCTTGTTGACGAACGCGATGCGCGGCACCTTGTAGCGGTTGGCCTGGCGCCACACGGTTTCCGACTGCGGCTGCACGCCACCGACGGCACACAGGACGAAGACGGCACCGTCGAGCACGCGCAGCGAGCGCTCCACTTCGATGGTGAAGTCGACGTGCCCGGGGGTGTCGATGATGTTGAAGCGGTGCTCCGGCAGGGACTTGTCCATGCCCTTCCAGAACGCGGTGGTGGCAGCGGACTGGATCGTGATGCCACGCTCCTGCTCCTGCTCCATCCAGTCCATGGTGGCGGCGCCGTCGTGCACTTCACCGATCTTGTGGCTCTTGCCGGTGTAGAACAGGATGCGCTCGGACGTGGTGGTCTTGCCGGCATCGATGTGAGCCATGATGCCGAAGTTACGGTAACGCTCGATGGGAGTGGAACGGGCCACGGGAGCCTCTCAGATTTCTTGGATTTCGGATGGCCGAACGCCGCCTTTCGGCGGCCTTCGGATTGGCGCAGTCCTTCCGGGACCGCGAGGCAGCACGCACCAAAGTGGTGCTGCCCTGCCTGTTTTACAAGGCCGTCAAACTCACCAGCGGTAGTGGGCGAATGCCTTGTTGGCTTCGGCCATGCGGTGGGTTTCTTCGCGCTTCTTGATGGCGCCGCCACGGTTTTCCGAGGCGTCGATCAGTTCAGCAGCCAGCTTCTTCGGCATGGTGTTCTCACCACGCTTGCGCGCGGAGTCGATCAGCCAGCGCATGGCCAGGGCCATCTTGCGCGACGAACGCACTTCGACCGGCACCTGGTAGGTGGCACCACCGACGCGGCGCGACTTGACTTCGACCGCCGGAGCGACGTTGTCCAGAGCCTTCTGCACCAGTTCAATGGCGTTGGCGCTGCTGTTCTTCTCGGTGATCACGTCCATGGCGCCATACACGATCTTTTCGGCGACGGACTTCTTGCCGCTCTGCATGACCATGTTGATGAAGCGGGCGATGGTTTCGCTTCCGTGCTTCGGATCGGGCAGGACGGAACGCTGCGGAGTATTACCCTTACGCGACATAGTGGTCTCTCCTTATGCCTTCGGACGCTTGGCGCCGTACTTGGAACGGGCCTGGCGACGCTTGGCAACGCCGGCGGCGTCGAGCGAGCCACGAACGGTGTGGTAACGCACACCCGGCAGGTCCTTGACGCGACCGCCGCGGATCAGGACCACGGAGTGCTCCTGCAGGTTGTGGCCTTCACCACCGATGTAGGAAATCACTTCTTCCTGGTTGGTCAGGCGGACCTTGGCAACCTTGCGCAGAGCCGAGTTCGGCTTCTTCGGAGTGGTGGTGTAGACACGGGTGCAGACGCCACGGCGCTGCGGGCACTTGTCGAGCGCCGGCGAGGCACTCTTGTAGGTGGTCGCTTGCCGCGGCTTGCGGACCAGCTGGTTGATCGTCGCCATCAGTAGGTTCTTCTGATTGGTGGCCGGAAAATCCGACCAGAGATGCGGAAATGTTAAAGCAGGCCGAAATTTTGGCCTGCTGAGACAGACGATTGTAGCAACCTGCCAGGAAAGCAGTCAAACGCCTCCTGTCAAGCCCGTCCCTGATCCCGGGACGTTACTGGGGGGCCTCCATGTACCCCGTTCAGGTTGACAGGGTCGATCGCGGACGATCTCCCCTGCCCTTTCCCAATCCCATCGATGGACCGACGGGGTGGTCCGGCCTTGCGGCCGGACCGGATACCTCATTCTTCGCCCGATGCCTGTTCAGCTTCGGCTTCAACCACCGGCGCCTCGACCGCGGCCGGGGTACCGGCCAGAGTCTGCATTTCCGACTCGGTGAGACCGGAAGCGCCGCGGCGGCGGTTGCTGTGGTACGCCAGGCCGGTACCGGCCGGAATCAGGCGACCGACGATGACGTTTTCCTTCAGGCCACGCAGGTTGTCCGAGGTGCCGCGGACGGCCGCTTCGGTCAGCACGCGGGTGGTTTCCTGGAACGACGCGGCCGAGATGAACGACTCGGTCGCCAGCGATGCCTTGGTGATACCCAGCAGGACCGGATCGAAGTGCGCCGGCAGCTCGTTGCGGGTCGACAGGCGCGCATTCTCCTCGATAACGCGCTGGCGCTCCACCTGCTCGCCGTTCAGGAACTTGCTGCTGCCCTGGTCGGTGATCTCGACCTTGCGCAGCATCTGGCGGGTGATCACCTCGATGTGCTTGTCGTTGATCTTCACGCCCTGCAGGCGGTACACGTCCTGGATTTCCTTCACCAGGTAGGCCGCCAGCGGTTCGACACCCAGCAGACGCAGGATGTCCTGCGGGCTCGGCTCGCCGTCCACGATGGTTTCACCCTTGGTGACATGCTCGCCTTCGAACACGATGACCTGGCGGTACTTCGGGATCAGCTCTTCGTGCTCCGAACCATCGGTGTCCTTGATGATCAGGCGCTGCTTGCCCTTGGTGTCCTTGCCGAAGCTGATGATGCCCGAACGCTCGGCCAGCACCGCCGGATCCTTCGGCTTGCGCGCTTCGAACAGGTCGGCCACGCGCGGCAGACCACCGGTGATGTCGCGGGTCTTCGACGCTTCCTGCGGGATCTTGGCGACGACGTCGCCCACGCCCACCGGGGCGCCATCCTGCAGGTTGACGATCGAACGCGGCGGCAGCAGGTACTGCGCCGGCAGGTCGGTGCCCGGGATCGACAGGTCGTTGCCCTTGGCGTCGACGATGCGCACGATCGGGCGCAGGTCCTTGGCCTGGGTACCACGACGCTTCGGATCGGTGATTTCGCGCGAAGCGAGGCCGGTCAGCTCGTCGGTCTTCTCGATGACGGTGATGCCGTCGACGAAGTCGATGAAACGGATGAAGCCGGCCACTTCCGACACGATCGGGTGGTTATGCGGATCCCAGTTGGCCACGGTCTGGCCAGCCTTGATCGCATCACCGTCCTTGGACGTGATGGTCGCACCGTACGGCAGCTTGTAACGCTCGCGCTCACGGCCGTGGGCATCGAGCACCGAGATTTCGCCCGAGCGCGACACCGCCACCAGCGAGCCGTTGGCGTGCTCGACCGACTTGAGGTTGCTGAACTTGACCGAGCCGGTGGTCTTGACGGTGATGTTGTCGACCGCAGCAGCTCGCGACGCCGCACCACCGATGTGGAACGTACGCATGGTCAGCTGGGTGCCCGGCTCACCGATGGACTGGGCGGCGATGACGCCGACCGCTTCACCGATGTTGACCAGGTGGCCACGGGCCAGATCGCGGCCGTAGCAGCGACCGCAGACACCGAAGGCCGATTCGCACGAGATCGTCGAACGCACCTTGATGCTCTGCACGCCGGCGTCTTCCAGCTTGGCGACCCAGGCCTCGTCCAGCAGGGTGTTGCGGGTGACGATCGGATCTTCGTCGTTGCCCGGCAGGAACACGTCCTCGGCCACCACGCGACCCAGCACGCGATCCTTCAGCGGCTCGACCACGTCGCCGCCTTCCACGATCGGGGTCATGATCAGGCCTTCGGTGGTACCGCAATCCACCTCGGTGATCACCACGTCCTGCGCGACGTCGACCAGACGACGGGTCAGGTAACCCGAGTTCGCGGTCTTCAGTGCGGTATCGGCCAGACCCTTACGGGCACCGTGGGTGGAGTTGAAGTACTCCTGCACGTTCAGGCCTTCGCGGAAGTTCGCCTTGATGGGCGTCTCGATGATCGAGCCGTCCGGGCGGGCCATCAGGCCACGCATGCCGGCCAGCTGACGGATCTGCGCCTGCGAACCACGCGCACCGGAGTCGGCCATGATGTACAGCGAGTTCATCGACTTCTGGTCGATGGTCTCGCCCTTGGCATTGACCACCTTCTCGGTACCGATGGTGTCCATCATCGCCTTGGCGATGCGCTCGTTGGTGCGCGACCAGATGTCGACCACCTTGTTGTAGCGCTCGCCGGCGGTGACCAGGCCCGACTGGTACTGCTCCTGGATTTCCAGCACTTCGGCTTCAGCCTCGGTGAGGATGCCCTTCTTCTCGTCCGGGATCAGCATGTCGTCGATGCCGATCGACACGCCGGCGCGGGTCGCGTAGGCGAAGCCGGTGTACATCAGCTTGTCGGCGAACACGACCGTGTCCTTCAGACCCAGCTGGCGGTAGCTGGAGTTGATCAGGCGGCTGATGTTCTTCTTGGTCAGCTCGGTGTTGGCCAGCGCGAACGGCAGGCCTTCCGGCAGGATTTCAGCCAGCAGGGCGCGACCGATCGTGGTGTCCACGATCGAGGTCTTGTTCTGCTTCACGCCGTCTTCGTCGGTCACCACCTCGGTGATGCGGACCTTGACGCGCGCGTGCAGTTCCACCACGCGGTTGTCGTAGGCACGCTTGACTTCGGCGATGTTTGCGAAGGCCATGCCCTCGCCCTTCTTGTTTTCCAGCGAGCGGGTCATGTAGTACAGACCCAGCACGACGTCCTGCGACGGCACGATGATCGGCTCGCCGTTGGCCGGCGACAGGATGTTGTTGGTCGACATCATCAGCGCACGCGCTTCCAGCTGGGCTTCCAGCGAGAGCGGCACGTGGACGGCCATCTGGTCACCGTCGAAGTCGGCGTTGAACGCGGTGCAGACCAGCGGGTGCAGCTGGATGGCCTTGCCTTCGATCAGCACCGGCTCGAACGCCTGGATGCCCAGGCGGTGCAGGGTCGGCGCGCGGTTCAGCATCACCGGATGCTCGCGGATGACCTCTTCCAGGATGTCCCAGACTTCGGCTTCTTCGCGCTCGACCAGCTTCTTGGCGGCCTTGATGGTGGTGGCCAGGCCACGGCGCTGCAGCTTGGCGAACACGAACGGCTTGAACAGCTCCAGCGCCATCTTCTTCGGCAGGCCGCACTGGTGCAGGCGCAGGTACGGGCCGACCACGATGACCGAACGGCCCGAGTAGTCGACGCGCTTGCCGAGCAGGTTCTGGCGGAAGCGACCCTGCTTGCCCTTGATCATGTCGGCCAGCGACTTCAGCGGGCGCTTGTTGGTGCCGGTGATGGCACGGCCACGACGGCCGTTGTCCAGCAGCGCATCGACCGATTCCTGCAGCATGCGCTTTTCATTGCGCACGATGATGTCCGGCGCGCTCAGTTCGAGCAGGCGGCGCAGGCGGTTGTTACGGTTGATGACGCGGCGGTACAGGTCGTTCAGGTCGGAGGTCGCGAAGCGGCCGCCGTCCAGCGGAACCAGCGGACGCAGGTCCGGCGGCAGCACCGGCAGCACGGTCATGACCATCCACTCCGGACGGTTGCCCGATTCCAGGAAGGCTTCGATCAGCTTGATGCGCTTGGTCAGTCGCTTGAGCTTGGTTTCCGAACCGGTGGCGGCGATTTCTTCGCGCAGGCGGGTCATTTCCGACTGCAGGTCGATCGTGCGCAGCAGTTCGTACACGGCCTCGGCGCCCATCGCGGCGTCGAAGTCGTCACCGTGCTCCTGGCGGGCCTGCAGGTACTGCTCTTCGGTCAGCAGCTGGCGGCGTTCCAGGGCGGTCAGGCCCGGCTCGGTCACCACGTACGCTTCGAAGTACAGCACGCGCTCGATGTCGCGCAGGGTCATGTCCAGCATCAGGCCGATGCGCGACGGCAGCGACTTCAGGAACCAGATGTGCGCGACCGGCGAGGCCAGGTCGATGTGGCCCATGCGCTCGCGGCGCACCTTGGCCAGGGTCACTTCGGTGCCGCACTTCTCGCAGACCACGCCGCGGTGCTTCATGCGCTTGTACTTGCCGCACAGGCACTCGTAGTCCTTCACCGGGCCGAAGATGGCGGCGCAGAACAGGCCGTCACGTTCCGGCTTGAAGGTACGGTAGTTGATGGTTTCCGGCTTCTTCACTTCGCCGAAGGACCACGAACGGATCAGGTCCGGCGAGGCCAGCGCGATCTTGATCGCGTCGAAGTCCAGCGTCTGGCGCTGCTGGTTGAAGAGGTTGAGCAGGTCTTTCATGGTGTTCTCCAGAAGGAGGAATGCTGTGTCGATGGGCTTTCAGTTGACTGCCAGCGGCGCGGCGGCGGACCGCCGCGCCGGCATGGATCAGTTGTCTTCCAGTTCCATGTTGATGGCCAGCGAGCGGATTTCCTTCACGAGCACGTTGAAGGATTCCGGCATGCCCGCGACCATCTCGTGCTCACCGTCGACGATGTTCTTGTACATCTGGTTGCGGCCCTGCACGTCATCGGACTTCACCGTCAGCATTTCCTGCAGGGTGTAGGCCGCGCCGTAGGCTTCCAGCGCCCAGACTTCCATTTCACCGAAGCGCTGGCCGCCGAACTGCGCCTTGCCGCCCAGCGGCTGCTGGGTGACGAGCGAGTACGGACCGGTCGAACGGGCGTGCATCTTGTCGTCGACCAGGTGGTTCAGCTTCAGGTAGTGCATGTAACCGACGGTGGTGTGGCGATCGAAGGCTTCACCGGTGCGGCCGTCGTACAGCTGGGTCTGGCCACTGCTCGGCAGGTCGGCCAGTTCCAGCATGCGCTTGATTTCCGCTTCGGTGGCGCCGTCGAAGACCGGGGTGGCCATCGGCACGCCGTCGGTCAGGTTGCGGGCCAGGCGCAGCAGCTCCTCGTCGCTGAACTGCGACAGGTCGACACGGTTGGCCACGTTGGTGTCGTCGTGGTTGTAGATGTCGTCCAGGAACTTGCGCAGGTCGGCAACGGCCGCCTGGGCTTCCATCATCGCCTGGATCTTGCGACCCAGGCCCTTGGCGGCCCAGCCCAGGTGCACTTCCAGGATCTGGCCGATGTTCATACGCGACGGCACGCCCAGCGGGTTCAGCACGATGTCCACGGTTTCGCCCGAGGCCATGTACGGCATGTCCTCGACCGGCACCACGTTGGAGACCACACCCTTGTTGCCGTGGCGGCCTGCCATCTTGTCGCCCGGCTGGATGCGGCGCTTCACGGCCAGGAACACCTTGACCATCTTCAGCACGCCCGGCGCGAGGTCGTCACCGGCGGTGATCTTGCCGCGCTTGTCGGCGAAGCGACGCTCGAATTCCTTCTCGTGCGCCTGGATCTGCTTCTGCGCGCGTTCGATGGCTTCCGAGGCGTCCTCGTCCTTCATGCGCAGCGCGAACCAGTCAGCCTTCTTCAGGCCGTCCAGGAACGCGTCGCTGATGACGTCACCCTTCTTCAGGCCAGCGCCACCGTTGACCACCTTGCCCACGATCTGCGAACGCAGACGCATGTAGATGGCGGCTTCCAGGATGCGGAACTGGTCGTCGAAGTCCTTCTTGACGCGCTTGATTTCAGACTCTTCGATCTGACGGGCGCGCTTGTCCTTCTCGATGCCGTCGCGGGTGAAGACCTGCACGTCGATGACGGTGCCGTCCATGCCCGGCGGAACGCGCAGCGAGCTGTCCTTAACGTCCGAAGCCTTCTCGCCGAAGATCGCGCGCAGCAGCTTCTCTTCCGGGGTCAGCTGGCTTTCGCCCTTCGGGGTGACCTTGCCGACCATGATGTCGCCGGCGCGGACTTCGGCACCGATGTACACCACGCCGCTCTCGTCCAGGCGGTTCAGCGCCTGCTCGGAAACGTTCGGGATGTCGGCGGAGATTTCCTCCGGCCCCAGCTTGGTGTCACGCGCAACGCAGGTCAGCTCTTCGATGTGGATCGTGGTGTAGCGATCCTCTTCCACCACGCGCTCGGAGAGCAGGATGGAGTCTTCGAAGTTGTAGCCGTTCCACGGCATGAACGCGATCAGCATGTTCTGGCCCAGGGCCAGTTCGCCGATGTCGGTGGACGGACCATCGGCCAGCACGTCGCCGCGGGCGATGACGTCACCCACCTGGACCAGCGGACGCTGGTTGATGCAGGTGTTCTGGTTCGAACGGGTGTACTTGACCAGGTTGTAGATGTCCACGCCTGCGTCGGTGGCGCCAACGATCTCTTCCTCGTTGACCTTGACCACGATGCGGGCGGCGTCGATCTGCACGATCTCGCCACCACGGCGGGCGTTCACGGTCACACCGGAGTCACGCGCCACGGCGCGCTCGATGCCGGTACCGACCAGCGGCTTCTGCGCACGCAGGGTCGGCACGGCCTGACGCTGCATGTTGGCGCCCATCAGTGCACGGTTCGCGTCATCGTGCTCCAGGAACGGGACCAGCGCGGCCGCGATCGACACGGTCTGCATCGGCGAGACGTCCATGAAGTGGACTTCCGCCGGCGGCTTCAGCAGCGATTCGCCCTGGAAGCGGCACGGAACGAACTGCTCGGTCAGCACGCTGTCGGCATTGGTCAGCGCGTTGGCCTGCGCAATGACGTACTCGTTTTCTTCGATCGCCGACAGGAACTCGACTTCGTCGTAGACCTTGCCGTCCACGACCTTGCGGTACGGGGTCTCGAGGAAACCGTACTGGTTGGTGCGGGCGTACACGGCCAGCGAGTTGATCAGGCCGATGTTCGGGCCTTCCGGCGTTTCGATGGTGCAGACGCGGCCGTAATGGGTCGGGTGCACGTCGCGCACTTCGAAGCCGGCGCGCTCACGGGTCAGGCCGCCCGGGCCCAGGGCCGAGACGCGACGCTTGTGCGTGACTTCCGACAGAGGGTTGTTCTGGTCCATGAACTGCGACAGCTGCGAGGAGCCGAAGAACTCCTTGATGGCAGCGGCGACCGGCTTGGCGTTGATCAGTTCCTGCGGGGTCAGGCCTTCCGACTCGGCCATCGACAGGCGCTCCTTGACCGCGCGCTCGACGCGGACCAGGCCCACGCGGAACACGTTCTCGGCCATTTCGCCGACCGAACGCACGCGACGGTTGCCCAGGTGGTCGATGTCATCGACCACGCCGCGACCGTTGCGGATCTCGGTCAGGACCTTGATCACGTCCAGGATGTCGGAGCTGTCGCCGTGGGCGGCGACCAGGCGCTTGGACTCTTCGTCGTTACGCTCGCCGTAGTACTTGCGGTCGTACAGCACGGCTTCGCCGGTGGTTTCCTTGCGGCCCACGCGACGGTTGAACTTCATGCGGCCGACCGCGGACAGGTCATAGCGCTCGAAGGTGAAGAACAGGTTGTGGAACAGGTTCTGCGCGGCATCCTTGGTCGGCGGTTCGCCCGGACGCATCATGCGGTAGATCTCGACCAGGGCTTCCAGCTGGGTCTTGGTCGGGTCGATGCGCAGGGTGTTGGACAGGTACGGGCCACGATCCAGGTCGTTCACCCACAGGGTGCCCACGGCATCGACACCGGCCTTGCGGAAGCTCTGCAGCTGCTCGTCGGTGATTTCGTCGTTGGCCTGGGCCAGCAGTTCGCCGGTCGAGGCATCGACCACGTCGTGCGACAGGATGCGGCCGACGATGTAGTCGTCCGGCACGGCCAGGGCGGCAATGCCCGAGGCTTCCAGCTGCTTGATGTGGCGCGCGGTGATGCGCTTGCCGGCTTCCACGATGACCTTGTCGCCGTCGGCGAGGTCGAAGCCCAGGGTTTCGCCACGCAGGCGCTCCGGCACCAGCTCCAGCTGGACGCCTTCATCCGGGTTGATGTGGAAGGTGTTGATCTCGAAGAACTCGGCCAGCATCTCTTCGTTGCTGTAGCCAAGCGCGCGCAGCAGGATCGACACCGGCAGCTTGCGGCGGCGGTCGATACGGGTGAACAGCGCGTCCTTCGGGTCGAACTCGAAGTCCAGCCAGGAACCGCGGTAAGGAATGATGCGGGCGCTGTACAGCAGCTTGCCCGAGCTGTGGGTCTTGCCACGGTCGTGGTCGAAGAACACGCCCGGCGAGCGGTGCAGCTGCGAGACGATGACGCGCTCGGTGCCGTTGACGATGAAGGTGCCGTTCTCGGTCATCAGCGGGATTTCACCCAGATAGACCTCCTGCTCCTTCACGTACTTGATGGCCTTGGTCGACGACTCGCGGTCGTAGATCACCAGGCGCACGGTCACGCGCAGCGGGGCGCCGTAGCTCATGCCGCGCTGGCGGCACTCGCGCTCGTCGAAGACCGGCTCGCCCAGCTTGTAGCCGACGTATTCCAGGGCGGCATTGCCGCTGTAGCTGGCGATCGGGAAGACCGACTTCAGCGCAGCGTGCAGGCCGTGGTCCGTGCGCTTGGCCGGATCGACGTTTTCCTGCAGGAATTCACGATAGGAATCCACCTGGATGGCGAGCAGGAACGGCACTTCGAGGATCGAGCGCTGCTTGCCGAAATCCTTGCGGATACGCTTTTTTTCGGTGAACGAATAGGACGTCATGAGGTCTTCCACCTTGTTGTGCGGGCCGTGCGTCCACGACCCTGAAGGGAACTTGAAATTGTCAGTTGGAAGTCGCTGGTATTGCCGGCACCAGCACGCCTTCTCCCGCTACTTCCAACTGCCAACTCGTCTGCTACCACTCCCCGCTGCCGCGCCGTGCGCTGGCCTGCCGGGGTCTGACCGCAGCCCGTGTTGGGCTTTTCGCCGCAGTTACAACCTGTATTGCATGAAACGACCAAAGGCCGGGGGCTTACGCCCCCAGCCTTGGCTGCATCGCCGTGAATCGATGACGATGCAAAGGAAGTGCTTACTTGACTTCGACAGTCGCGCCAGCAGCTTCCAGGTCCTTCTTCATCTTCTCGGCTTCGTCCTTCGAAGCGTTGTCCTTCAGGACGCCGCCGGCTTCGGCCAGGTCCTTCGCTTCCTTCAGGCCCAGGCCGGTGATGGCGCGGACGGCCTTGATGACTTCGACCTTCTTGTCGCCGGCCGACTTCAGGGTGACGACGAACTCGGTCTGCTCTTCAACAGCAGCGGCCGGGCCAGCAGCAGCAGCCACGGCAACCGGAGCGGCGGCGGAGACGCCGAACTTTTCTTCGATGGCCTTGACCAGCTCCATCACTTCCATCAGGGACTTCTCGGCGATGGCGTCGACGATCTGTTCGTTGGTAAGGGACATGATTAATACCTTTGGATGATTTTCTGGGTTGAGGTTCCGTCAGGAACCACGGTAAGTCGAAACTCAGGCGGTCTCGGCGGCCGGCTCGGCAGCGTCGGCGGCGACATCGCCACCACCCTGCTTCTCGCCAACGGCCTTGATGGCGCGGGCAAACATCGTGACCGGCTCGGTCAGGACGCGGGCCAGCATGGCCAGGGCCTGATCGCGGGTCGGCAGCGAGGCCAGCACGTCGACGTGGCTTGCCGGGAACACTTCGCCACCGATGGCGACGACCTTAGCCTTCAGCTTGTCGTTGCCCTTGGCGGCTTCCTTGATCAGGCGACCGGCAGCGCCGGGCTCCTCGAGCGAGAACGCGTACAGCAGCGGACCAACCATCTGGTCCTGGGCGACTGCGAACTCGGTGCCTTCAACGGCGCGCGAAGCCAGGGTGTTCTTGACAACCTTCAAGAAAACACCGGTTTCACGAGCCTGCTTGCGCATCGCGGTCATCTGGGCGACCGTGGTGCCAGCGTATTCGGCTGCGATCAAGGAGTGGGCCTTGGCGGCGACGTCTGCCAGCTCGGCGACTACTTCTTGCTTCTGGGACAGATTGAGAGCCATTGCACTCCTCCTATTGAACTCCGCTTACGGCTCCTGCCGTGTGCGGTCCTGTGCGGCATCCGTCCTGGACGCCGGGAACATCGGGATGATGTTCCGGGGGGTGGGCCGTTCCAGACCTGGAGGCAATCAGGGAAATCCCAGACATGCGTGAACCAGAAAAACTCCAGAAGGGCACCATCTACGCAGGGTGATTCCGGGGAATCGATTAAGCGCTCATGACTGCTCCGGCGGCGACTCCTTGCCAGATCGAGCTTCCGTGCCCGTCGCCGGTATTGCCACGACCGCGCCTGCGGTCTTTGACGGCTACCGCGGGCGATGCACTGCCAGCGATGCCTTCAAATGTCACGGTCACGGCACCCAGGGCACCGTGACCGCTTCAAACAATTACTTCAGGGTCAGCGACGACTGGTCGACGGTGACGCCCGGGCCCATCGTCGAGCTGACCGAAACCTTCTGCAGGTAGGTGCCCTTCGAGGTAGCCGGCTTGGCCTTGATCAGGTCCAGCAGCAGCGCGGTCAGGTTCGACTTCAGCGCGTCTTCGGCGAAGTCGGCCTTGCCGATGGTGCAGTGGATGATGCCGGCCTTGTCGGTGCGGTAACGGACCTGACCCGACTTGGCGTTCTTCACGGCTTCACCCGGGTTCGGGGAAACGGTGCCGACCTTCGGGTTCGGCATCAGGCCGCGCGGGCCCAGCACGGTGCCCAGCTTACCGACAACGCGCATGGCGTCCGGGGTCGCGATGACGACGTCGTAGTTCAGATCGCCGGCCTGCATCTTCTCGGCCAGGTCATCCATACCGACGGCTTCGGCGCCAGCGGCCAGGGCTTCGTCAGCCTTGGCACCGGCCGGAGCGAACACGGCGACGCGGACCGACTTGCCGGTACCGGCCGGCAGCACGGTGGAGCCACGGACCTGCTGGTCGGACTTCTTCGCATCGACGCCCAGGCGCACGGCAACGTCGATCGACTCGACGAACTTGGCCTTGGTGGCGCTCTTCAGGATGTTGATCGCGTCCTCGAAGGCGTATGCCTTGCCCGGAACGACGGCGGCCTTGATGGCCTTCTCACGCTTGGTCTGTGCCATCTTATTAACCCTCCACCACGAGGCCCATGGAACGGGCAGAGCCAGCGATGGTACGCACGGCGGCGTCCAGGTCGGCGGCAGTCAGATCCGGTTCCTTCGCCTTGGCGATCTCTTCCAGCTGCTTACGGGTGACCTTGCCGACCTTCTCGGTGTTCGGGCGCTTGGAGCCCGACGAGATGCCAGCGGCCTTCTTCAGCAGGGTGGTAGCCGGGGTGCTCTTGGTGATGAAGGTGAACGTACGGTCCGAGTAGGCCGTGATGATCACCGGAACCGGCAGACCCGGCTCGAGCTTCTGCGTGGCAGCGTTGAACGCCTTGCAGAATTCCATGATGTTCAGACCACGCTGACCCAGCGCAGGACCGACCGGCGGCGAGGGGTTGGCCTGACCGGCCTTCACCTGCAGCTTGATGTAACCGACAACTTTCTTTGCCATGTGAGTGCTCTCCGGGTGCTAGCGCCTTTCGACAACAGGCTCCCCATCGGACCGGGAATCACGCGTCCCGGCATCGCGTTTTGAAATCATGCCGAAGGCCACCTTGCGGTGGCCTCGTCCTGCTGGCTTCCCAGCGGGGAGCCGCGCACTATATCAGGTTTTTTCTTCACATGCCTGAAGTGGCACGTAAACGAAAGAAACCGGGCCAAGCCCGGTTTCCATCTGTAGAGTCGAGCTTGCTCGACTGAACGGAAAGTCGAGCAGGCTCGACTCTACATGTCAGGTCAGACGGCCTTCTCGACCTGGCCGAACTCGAGCTCGACCGGGGTGGCACGACCGAAGATCAGCACCGAGACGCGCAGACGGCTCTTCTCGTAGTTGACTTCTTCGACGACGCCATTGAAATCGTTGAACGGGCCATCGGTAACGCGGACCATCTGGCCCGGCTCGAACAGCACCTTCGGACGCGGCTTCTCGACACCCTCCTGAACGCGGTTCAGGATGGCTTCGGCCTCGGAATCGGCGATCGGCAACGGACGATCGGCGGTACCGCCGATGAAGCCCATCACGCGCGGGGTTTCCTTGACCAGATGCCAGCTTTCGTTGTCGATGCGCGGAATGCCGGCTTCTTCGTGGGTCTCGATCTGGACCAGCACGTAACCCGGGAAGAACTTGCGCTCGGAACGGCGCTTCTGGCCAGCGCGCATCTCGACCACTTCTTCGGTCGGGACCAGGACGTCGCCGAAGCGCTCTTCCATGCCGTCACGGACGATGCGATCGCGCAGGGCCTGCGCCACCGACTTCTCGAAGCCCGAATAGGCGTGAACGACGTACCAACGCTTCATGCAATTCTCCTTAGCGGCTCAGGAACCACTGAGTCAGTTTCTGGATCAGGAAGTCGAAGCCACCCAGCAGCAGGCTGAGGATGAGCACCACGACGATCACGACCCACGTCATGCGGATGGCTTCCTGGCGCGTCGGCCAGACCACCTTGCGCAGTTCGAAGCGCGACTCGGAGAGGAATTCGCGGGTGTCGCGCCCCTTGCCGGTCAGCATGAACACGCCGATACCGCCAACCAGACCGACCACGACCGCCAACGCACGCAGCTGACCCGCCCACGCACCCAGCTGGGCGGCGCGACCGGAGTCGGCGGAGAACCAGAACCAGACGAACAGACCGGCCAGCACCAGCAGCGATGCGGCGACATACTTGACGATATCTCCACCGTGGGCGGAGTTGTCCTTGGAGTGTTCGATCTTGCTATTCATCCGGCTGTGTCTGCTTTAGCGGCCCAGGCCGCTGGATAAGGTGGGCAGATGGCACGCCAGGAGGGACTCGAACCCCCAACCTGCGGTTTTGGAGACCGCTGCTCTGCCAATTGAGCTACTGGCGTACGTTTAAAACTTGCCTTCCCTTAGACGGCGAAGGCGGACCGAGGTTCCCGGCCCGCCATTCGCGTAACCGGCGGCGCTATGCAACCACCGGTACTGCAGGCTTACTCGATGATCTTCGAGACCACGCCGGCGCCGACGGTACGGCCGCCTTCGCGGATGGCGAAGCGCAGGCCTTCGTCCATTGCCACCGGGTTGATCAGGGTGACGACCATCTTGACGTTGTCACCCGGCATCACCATTTC
>NZ_JCAFSZ010000022.1:0-28785 GCF_059369755.1 Stenotrophomonas sp. YJH_SMC_57 | reverse complement strand
GGCCCGAGCGACTCGGCCAGCTCCACGGCTTGGTGCTTGAACTCATCGGTGTAGCTACGACGGGTGATACGGGACATAAGGGACCTCCAAGTGCGATCAAAGTATCGCTTCTTGGCGTCCGCTGACGGGGGGCCAGATCAGTCCGCGGCATGGATGCCGCGGCCAAGCCCCCATGGATGGGTTCACGGCGTCCCCCGCGAACCCACCCCGCGCCGCCAAGCGCGGCTCTCGATTCAGCGCCCAACCACGAGGGGCTCAGCCGTTGGCCGCAGCAAACTCCGGCCGCGTCAGGTTGTCCGCCTCGCCCTCGGTGCACAGCACTTCGTCCTCGATGCGGATGCCGCCATACGGACGGAAGAAGTCCACGCGATCCCAGTTGATCGCATCGCCATGGCCTGCGTCCTTCACTTCGTTCAACAGCATGTCGATGAAGTACAGGCCCGGTTCGATGGTCACCACCATGCCCGGCTCCAGCACGCGGGTCAGGCGCAGGTAGGGATGCCCCGCCGGGCGCTCGACGCGGCCGCCTTCGTCGCTGGCCGCGAAACCGGCCACGTCGTGTACCTGCAGGCCGATCAGGTGGCCGATGCCGTGCGGGAAGAACGCGGCACTGACGCCGGTTTCCACGGCGGTCTGCGGCGATACCTTGATGACGTCGAAGTCCTTCAGCACGCCCATCAGCGAGAGATGCGCGTCCACGTGCAGCTGCTTGTAGTCGAAGCCGGCGCGCACCGCCGCACACATCTGCTGCTGGGCGGCATCGACGGCGTCGATCATCGCGGCGAACTCGTCGTGGCCGTGCGCGGCGTAGGTGCGGGTGATGTCGCTGGCGTAGCCCTGCGCGCTGGCGCCGGCATCGATCAGGAAGCTGCGCAGCGGCTGCGGCACCTTGCGGCCCAGCTCGGTGTAATGCAGCACGGCGGCATGTTCGTTCAAGGCCACGATGTTGCCGTAGGGCAGCTCGTTGGCATCCTGGCCGACGGCCTGGCAGTACGCCATGTGGATGCTGAATTCGTCGGCGCCATTGCGGAACGCGGCCTCGGCGGCACGATGGCCACGCACGCCCAGCACCTGCGCCTGGCGCATCAGCACGATTTCATACGGCGTCTTGCAGGCGCGGTGCCATTCCAGGTAGTTCACCACCGGCGCCGGGTTGTTCGGCGCGAATGCACCCAGCGCGCTCTGCGGCTCGCCGAGGATCGCGCAGCGCGACGGGTCGGCCGGCAGCAGCGCCAGCGCTTCTTCGGGCGTGCGGATGATGTGGATGTCGAAGTGGTCCACCCACCAGCCGCTCGGTGCATCCGGCACCACATGCCAGTAATCGAAGGGCTGGTGGAAGATCACCGCCGGGCGCTTGCCGGGCGTGAACACGATCCAGCTGTTCGGCACGCGGGTCAGCGGCAGCCAGGCCTTGAACTGCGGATTCACCGCATACGGGTAGTCGCGATCGTCGAACACCTGGTAGTGCAGGGTGCCGCTGGGCACTACCAGGTGATCGAAGCCGCCGCGGGCCAGCGCCTGTTCGGCACGTCGGCACAGCACGGCCAGGTGGTCGGAATACAGGGCGCCGGGGTCTTGCTGGATCATTGCGGTGGCTCGACACGGAAAACGGCCCTAGATTCTGCCGCATACCGCGAAAAATCGCTGTGCCGGAACCGGCACTCAGGCCGTCGAAACCGGTCCCTCGTCGCTGTCTTCGCCCACCCATTGGCGCAGCAGCTGCCGATGTTCGCGTGACAGGGTGAGGAAGCGGAAGCCGGTCCAGTTCTGGCCCGGCACGTGCGCCGGTTCACTCCACAGCAGGTGCACGCCCACGTCGATGGCTTGCTGGTGGCCATCTGCCATCGGCAGCGGGAATCGCAGCTGGTACAGCGCATCCTCGCGCAACGGCACGCTGGCCAGCATCAGCATGCCGGTTTCAGAGACGTTGCCGAGGCGGCCCACTACGCTGTCGCGCATCTGGTCGGTGACCGGCACCAGGTCCGAGACCTGGCGGCGCGGTGCTCGACGGGTGTCCTGTGGCGGCTGGGTGTTCATGCAGGGGTTTTCCGGGTGTGGCCAGCGGCCAGCGCACGCAGCGCATCGAGGCTGGCCTGCCAGGCACGATCGACCAGGCGGCCCTTGTCTTCGGTGACCAGCTGCGCGCGGCCGGCGCTGAGCTGGCGGGCGAGGGTATCCAGGTCGGTATCGGCGATCTTCTGTCCGCGTGGATTGACCATCAGCGCGTGGCCGGTCAGCAGGCTGTACCACGACAGGCGCTGGCGGCGCAGCGTGCCATCGCCGGTGTCGACGTCGAACCAGCTGCCGAACGGCAGGGTGGACAGCTGCTGGTAGGCGGCTTCTTCGGCACTGCTGCGTGGCTCGGCGTGCGCGCCTGCGCTGGACGTGCCGGCATGCTCGCCCAGTCGCGCGCGCGCTTTCAGGCGTGCGCTGAGTTCGGTACGCGAGGTGCTTTCGTCCTCGCCGCCGGGAGTGGCCAGGCGGCGCGCGACGGCGGCGGCCTCCTCGGCGTGGTAGCCGACCTGCACCAGCGCCGCTTCCACTTCGGTGGCCAGCGTGGTGTCGGTGCCACCGGCAGCATCCGCGGTCTGTGCGGTCACCGCCGCGATGCGCTGGGTCTGCTGCAGGCGTTCCTGCCACTGCGGTGAATCGTCGCCATGGCGCAGGCGGGTCAATGTCAGGGCGTCGGCCCACGCCTGGCGCAGCAGGGTCTGCACGAAGCGCGGCGGCGCCTGCGTATCGCAGCACTGGTCGATCTGTGCACTGGCCTGGCGTCGTGCCAGGTCCAGGCGTTCCTTGCCGCGCGCGGCCTCGACGTGGCGGCGCTCGGCCAGCTCGGCGCGATGGGCGGCCGCGCGCTGGTGCTGCTGCACGTCCTCATTGGCGGCCGCGAAGGCCTCGGGCGTGCGCGCATCCTGGCCGAGCAGCCCCTGCACGCTCTGCGCCATGCGCTGCAGCAGCTGGGGGTCGACGTCATCATCGCCGAGCCAATGGGCACCGGCTTCGGCGATCTGGTTGAGCAGTTCGCGGGCGGGGTGCTCGTCACGCACGAAGAAGCCAGGGTCGGCCATGGCCGCGCGCGCCAGCGGCACCTGCAGGCGCGCCAGCAGCGCGGCCGGTACCGGGTCGGGACGTTGCTGCTGCTGTACCTGCTGCATCAGCAGGCGCAGCAGGTCGAGATTGTCGCGGTCGTGGCTGCCCAGCTGGGCCTGCGCGCCGTGTTCGCTGCGCAGCTGGGCGACCACCGCGGTCTGCAGGTCGGCAAGGCCGGTGGCGGCGCTGGACTGGGCCTGCAGGCGCGCGAGCACCGCATCCACGGCGGCGCTGGGTACCGCAGCGGACTGCGTGGGCGCGGTGCTGGCGTGCCTGGCCTGCTGCAGCAGGTCGTGCAGCGCGCTGCCGGTGGCGGTGGTCAGCCCAGGCACGACGGTGTCGCGGCCACCGGCGTCGCTGACCGCCTCCTGCACCAGGTTCGACCACGAGCCCGACGGTGCCGATCCGTTCCAGCCGGTCAGCGGCGCTGCGGGGGCGCGCTTGGCCGGCTGCGTCGCGCGGCCACCGCCGACGGAGTGGGTGATGATGCGTCGCGTGCTCGACGAACGCGCCAGGTAGGGCGTGTAGACCAGGCCGGGCAGAACGCCGTGCTGGGCCAGCAGCGCATTGGCGCGGTCGAGCACATCGCCCAGCCGTTCCAGCACCTGGCGCTCGAAGCTGCGATACAGCGCCAGCTGTACGTCGGCGCCGAGGGCGTCCTGCTCCGCGAGCCGGCGCACCATCGCGCACAATGCCTGCGGCGCCAGCGGCAGCGCGTCGGCCTCGAATGCCGGCGCCGCCGCCAGCACGCCCAGCCGTTGCCCGAGCAGGTTCAGGGTATTGGTCGAGCGCAGGGTTTCGCGCCGGATCATCTCGGTCAGCAGCAGGTCGCGGTCGACGTCATGCTCGGCCACCAGCGACAGCCCCAGCACGCCGGGCAGCGGCGGCGGGGTGGCCCCGGCGGTGGCTGCAGTCGCAGGCTCGCGCAGGCGTGCCAGGGCCTCGGCAACGGCATCCAGCATCCGGTCGGGGAAGTGACCGGCAAAGGCATGCAGTTGTCCGCGCTGGGCCATCAGTTCGGCCTGCTGCAGCGGATTGCGCGCGCGATCGGCGTCGTGCAGCAGGGTCTGTTCCAGCGCTTCGACGGTCAGGATCAGCGGCGCGGCCAGGGTCTGCCGGCACAGGCCGATCAACGCGCCCAGCAGTTCGCGCACCCGCGGCGGCAGGTCGGCCGCGGCCAGGCGGGCCTTGTCGGCAGGGGTGGGGGAAAAAACAGCTGACATCGGCGAGCGGTACCCGGATTCCCGCGGATCGATCTGGTGAATCTACCGTGTCGGCCGATGTCGGCGCTACTTTAGGGTGAATGTGAAATGCATCTGCCGGGCATGGCCCCGATGCGCGGTAGTGCCGGCCGCTGGCCGGCAACGCGATCCGCACCGGATTGCCGGCCAGCGGCCGGCACTATCCGTTACGGCGGAGGCCTTACTCGTCCAGGAACAGGCTCACCACATCGTTGTTGAAGCGGCGGCCCAGCTCGGTTGGCTGCACGTGGCCGTCCGCCATGTGCAGCCAGCCGCGCTGCACGGCGTCGGCCAGCGGTGCGTCCAGCACGCTGCGCGGCAGGCCGGTGCGCGATTCAAAATCGCGCAGGCTGAAACCTTCGTGCAGGCGCAGCAGGTTCAGCATGTACTCGAACGGCAGCCGCCCGGGGGCGATGACATCGTCGCCGCCGAACGAGGCGGGGGTGCCTGCGCTGTCGAGGTAGGCCTGCGGATGTTTCAGTTTCCAGCGTCGCAGCACGTGCTGCTCGGCCCCGGAACTGATCTTGCCGTGCGCGCCGGCGCCGATGCCCAGGTAGTCGCCGAAGCGCCAGTAGTTCAGGTTGTGCGCACTCTGCCGGCCAGGGCGCGCATAGGCGCTGACCTCGTACTGGCCAAAGCCGGCCTGTGCCAGCAGGGCCTGGCAGTGTTCCTGCATGTCCCAGGCGTTGTCCTCATCGGGAATGCCCTGCGGCGGCCGTGCGAAGAACACCGTGTTCGGTTCCAGGGTCAGCTGGTAGTGCGAGATGTGCGCCGGCTGCAGTGCGAAGGCGCGCTCCAGATCGGCCTCGGCGCCGGCCAGGGTCTGTTCCGGCAGCGCGTACATCAGGTCGATGTTGAAATTGTCGTAGCCCGCGTCCTGCGCCATCTTCACCGCGCGCTCGGCCTCGCCACTGTCGTGGATGCGGCCCAGACGCTTGAGCATCGCGTCGTCAAAACTCTGGATGCCGAAGCTGAGGCGATTCACGCCGGCCGCGCGATAGCGGTCGAAACGGCCGTGTTCGGCGGTGCCCGGGTTGGTTTCCAGGGTGATCTCGGCATTGGGCGCGAAGCGCAGGCGCGCGCTGGCCTGCTGCAGGAAGCGGTCGATTGCTTCCGGCGGGAACAGGCTGGGCGTACCGCCACCGAAGAACACGCTGTGCACCACCCGTCCCCAGACCAGCGGCAGGTCCTGGTCCAGGTCGCGCAGCAGCGCGTCGATGTAGGCATCGAACGGCAGCTCGCCCTTGGCCTGGTGCGAATTGAAGTCGCAGTAGGGGCATTTGCGCACGCACCACGGCAGGTGCACGTACAGCGACAACGGCGGCGGCACCAGGCGCGGCGGAGTGTCGTGGTCGCCCGGGCAGGTTTCGCCGGGCAGGTGGTTGCAGTGGTCGTGGGCGTGCGGCATGGGCTTCATCGGTAGTGCCGGCCACTGGCCGGCTTCCCTTGGGTAATCAGGAACGCATCAATACAGCGTGGCCAGCTGCTGCTTGAGCTGCTGCAGGGCGAGGGCGCGATGGCTGATGGCGTTCTTCAGGGCCGTTTCCATCTCCGCAGCGGTCAGGCCGTGGGTGGTATCCAGGAACACCGGGTTGTAGCCGAAGCCGTTGCTGCCGCGCGGTTCGCGGGTGATCTGTCCTTCCCAGCGCCCTTCGCAGATCAGTGGCTGAGGGTCGGTGGCATGGCGCAGCAGGACGATCACCGCATAGAAGCGGGCGCTGCGCTGGCCGTCGGGCACTTCGGCCATCGCGTCCAGCAGCTTGGCGTTGTTGGCCGCGGCATTGGTCGGCTGGCCGGCATAGCGCGCGCTGTACAGGCCCGGTGCACCGCCGAGGGCATCGACGATCAGGCCCGAATCATCGGCCAGCGCCGGCAGGCCGGTCGCTTCGCAGGCCGCGCGCGCCTTCAGCAGCGCGTTCTCGACGAAGGTCAGGCCGGTCTCTTCCACGTCGCCCAGGCCCAGCTCGGCGGCCGAGGTGATCTGCAACGGCAGGTCGGCGAGGATCTCCTGCATCTCCACCAGCTTGCCGGCGTTGTGGCTGGCCAGTACCAGTTTCTTCATTGGCGGGGCTCCAGCAGGTCCCAGGTGTTGCCATACAGATCGCGGAACACCGCGACCGTCGCATAGGATTCTTCGCGCGGTGCTTCCAGGAATTCGACCCCGGCGGCCAGCATCGCCGCGTGGTCGCGGTGGAAGTCGTCGGTGTTGAGGAAGAAGGCGACCCGGCCACCGGTCTGGTTGCCGATGCGGCTGCGCTGTTCCTCGTTGCTGGCGCGGGCCAACAGCAGGGCGGCGGCGCTGCCGTCGGTCGGGCCGACCACCACCCAGCGCTTTTGGCCCTGGTCGATGTCTTCCAGCAGCGAGAAGCCGAGCTTGCCGGTGTACCAGGCGATGGCTTCGTCGTAGTCGGCCACCACCAGGGTGGCCAGGGCGATACGACGGTTCATGCCGACAGCGCCGCCTGCTGCGCGGCCAGCAGCTCGGCCACGCCCTTCTCGGCCAGGCCCAGCAGCGCGTCCAGTTCATCGCGGCGGAAGGCATGGCCTTCGGCGGTGCCCTGCAGTTCGATGAAACCGCCACCGTCGTTCATCACCACGTTCATGTCGGTGTCGCAGTCGCTGTCTTCGGCGTAGTCCAGGTCCAGCACCGGGGTGCCGCGGTACACGCCCACCGACACGGCCGCGACCGCGCCCAGGATCGGGTTGCGCTTGATGTCGCCGCGCTTCATCAGCACGTTCACTGCATCGACCAGGGCCACGTAGGCGCCGGTGATGGCGGCGGTGCGGGTGCCGCCGTCGGCCTGCAGCACGTCGCAGTCGAGGGTGATGGTGCGCTCGCCCAGCGCGTTGCGGTCCACGCAGGCACGCAGGCTGCGGCCGATCAGGCGCTGGATCTCCAGCGTGCGGCCGCCCTGCTTGCCACGCGCCGCTTCGCGGTCGCTGCGGGTGTGGGTGGCGCGCGGCAGCATGCCGTATTCGGCGGTCACCCAGCCTTCGCCCTTGCCACGCAGGAAGCCCGGCACGCGGTTTTCCACGCTGGCGGTGCACAGCACGCGGGTTTCACCGAAGCACACCAGCACCGACCCCTCGGCATGGCGGGTGAAGCCGCGTTGGATGACGACCGGGCGGAGCTGGTCGGGCTGGCGGCCGCTGGGGCGGGAATCGGACATGGTGCAGGTTCCGTAATGGCGTGGGGGTACGCCGCCATGCCCGCGGCCTTCACGGGGCGGGCAAGGGGGCTCAGGTGAGGGCGCTAGGGTACCATTCCCCCTTTGCACGCACCGGACACATTCCATGATTCGAAGCATGACCGCCTATGCCGGCGGCGAGCGGGTCACCCCGTGGGGCACGCTGGGCTGCGAGCTGCGCTCGGTCAACCACCGCTTCCTCGAGGTCGGCACCCGCCTGCCCGAGGAACTGCGGGCGCTGGAGCCGCAGCTGCGTGAACGCATTGCGGCGCGCCTGAGCCGCGGCAAGCTGGATCTGGTGATGCGCCTGCGCGCGCCGGAAGCGGCGGGCAGCCTGCAGGTCAATGAGGTGCTGCTGGGGCAGCTGGGCCAGCTGGCCCACCGGCTGACCTCCGATTTCCCGAATCTGCAGGTCAGCTTCACGGAACTGCTGCAGCTGCCGGGCGTGACCCAGGGCGAAGCCACTGACGCGGCAGCGTTGCAGGCCGAGGCGCTGTCGCTGCTGGACCAGGTGCTGGACGGCTTCGTTGCCGCCCGTGAGCGCGAAGGCGACAAGCTGTCTACGGCGATTGCCGAGCGCGTGGATGGCATCGAGCGCATCGCCGCCGAAGTGCGCACCTTGATTCCGGCCATTCGCGACGGCCAGCGCGCCAAGCTGGCCGCACGCCTGGCCGATCTGCCGCACCCGGTCGATCCCGGCCGCGCCGAGCAGGAACTGGTGCTGTGGCTGCAGAAGCTGGACGTGGATGAGGAACTGGACCGCCTGGGCAGCCACATCGTCGAGATCCGCCGCGTGCTCAAGCAGCGCGAGCCGGTCGGCCGCCGCCTGGACTTCCTGCTGCAGGAGTTCAACCGCGAAGCCAATACGCTGGGCTCGAAGTCGGTGGACAGCCGTACGTCCAATGCCGCGGTGGAGTTGAAGGTGCTGATCGACCAGATCCGCGAGCAGGTGCAGAACATCGAGTGAGATGGCAGGGGCGCCTTCGGGCGCCCTTCTTCGGTCCGCCGCTCAGGCCACGCTGACGCCCGGCGCTCCCGCGTTCAGGCGGCCCACCACGGCTGCCTGGGCGAACCCCGCATCGTGGAAGCAGGCGAGCACCGCATCCACCGCTTCCGGTGCACACGACACCAGCAGGCCGCCGCTGGTCTGCGGATCGGTCAGCAATGGCTGCCAGTGCGCCGCCATGCCATCGGCGAACTGCACCTCGGCGCCATACGAGGCCCAGTTGCGGCCGGAGGCGCCGGTCACGCAGCCACGCTGCAGCAACGCCAGGGCCTGTGGCAGCATCGGCACCTGTGCACTGTCCACCTCGGCGGCCACGCCGCTGGCGCGGCACACTTCCAGCAGATGGCCGAGCAGGCCGAAACCGGTGACGTCGGTCATCGCGTGCACGCCGTCCAATGCGGCCAGCGGCACGCCAACGCTGTTCAGGCGGGTAGTGGAATCGAGCATCTGCCGGTAACCGTCGGCATCCAGTACGTCCTTCTTCAGTGCCGATGAGTACACGCCCACGCCCAATGGCTTGCCCAGCACCAGCACGTCGCCGGCGCGTGCATCGGCATTGCGCTTGAGCCGCTGCGGGTCGAGCACGCCGATCGCGGCCAGGCCGTAGATGGGCTCCACCGAATCGATGCTGTGGCCGCCGGCAACCACGATGCCGGCAGCGGCGCAGGCGCGTTCACCACCCTGCAGAATGCCGCGGATGGTGTCCTGTGGCAGCACGTTGATCGGCATGCCGACGATGGCCAGCGCGAACAGTGGCCGCGCGCCCATCGCATACAGGTCCGACAATGCATTGGTCGCAGCGATGCGGCCGAAGTCGAACGGGTCGTCGACGATCGGCATGAAGAAATCGGTGGTGGCGACGATCGCCTGGCGATCATCGAGGCGATACACCGCTGCGTCGTCGCTGGTCTCACGCCCGACCAGCAGTTCGGCCGGCGCGGCAAGTGCCGGAATCCCACGCAGCAACTCGGAAAGCACCCCCGGCGCGATCTTGCAGCCGCAACCACCGCCATGGGCCAGCGAGGTCAGGCGTTGCGGGGCATCGGCGGGTGAAGGGGCGGGGGACTGCGCGTGCGTGGCCATGCCGACATCTCCTGCGGAAACACCAATGGCGGAAGGCAGCAGGAGTCGAACCTACCAGGGAACGATCGACGCCCCCTACTGGGTTTGAAGCCCAGCCGCATGCCCGGATGCGCATGCCTTCCGAAAGTACGGCGATGCCGGTGTGCTCAACCGTTGGGGGCGTTCCATTGCAGATCGCCGCGCGGCCGATGCTGGTCACCGACGCGTCGAGTGTAGCCAACGCGATTGAAGAACTCCAAGATCTGGATGCTGCGCTTGCGGCCCAGGCCGATGGCATCGCGGAAGGCGGCCGCATCCACGGTGCCCGTGGCCTGTGACAGCTGCGCGATGATCGCAGCGAGTTCGGCGATGCGGGCCGGTGCATAGAACAGGTCCGGTACCACCTGGAACAGTTCGCCGCGCGCTGCCGCCCTGCGCAGGATGGCGCGGACATCGTCTTCGGCGAGGCCAAGCCCGTCGGCAAGGGTACGCACCCACGGCGGATCGAAACCGCCGGTGTGCAGCTGTGGCAGCACGCGTTCGAGCAGCTGGCGTTCGCGTTCCGGTGGTGCGTGGTCGTGGCCGGGCAGGCGCCACCAGGCCCCCACGCGCTGCACGCTGCCGCGGTCGAGCAGATCCTGCAGCAGGGCGTTCCAGAGGCTCGCCGCCAGTGCAGGAAGGGTGCTGCGCTGCAGGCGTCCGCTGTCGACACCGGGTTCGTCCGGTCGTCGTTCGTGCCAACCCCGCAGCGAGGTGATCACCTGCTCGCCAAGCGCCTGCCAGTGCCGGGCGAGGACGATCACCGTGTCATCCCGTGTGTTGATGCGCCGCGCGTCCGCGGGCAGGTCGATGCGGTCGGCGGCACGTCGGCAGTAGCGTTGCAGGGCAGTGGCGGGAATGCCGGCAGGCGCCTGTTGCAGTAGCGGGCCAGGCCCGGCTCCCGCCGCCAGTTGCTCCAGCGCCGCCAGCCACGCAAGCCGGCCCGGGCTGCGCCGTCGCCGTTGCGGCGGCTCCGGGTCAAGCACGATGCCGCCTCCCAACGTATGGGTGGCCGCCGAGTCGCGGGCGATGAAACGGTCGCCGCACATCGCGCAGACCGGTACATCGAACACCAGCTGCACGAGCTGCCCGTTGCCGTGGTCATGATCCTCCAGCAGCACAACATGGGCCTGCCGGTGCATCGTGCCCCAGTGGATGTGCAGGGGCGCCCGGTCGCGCAGCGGCGGCGCCAGCGCGGAAAGCCGCAGGCGCACGTCGACCCGGGTGGTGGCCCGCATCGCACGCGGATCGGCAACCCAGTCGCCACGATTGATGTCGTCGCGGGCGATGGCCGCCAGGTTCAGTGCGCAGCGCTGACCGGCCATCGCATGCTCGCTGGCCTGGTTCTGCGCATGGATGCTGCGCACGCGCACGTCGGTGGCCGCCGGCATCAGCTGCAGGTGCTCGCCTGCCGCGGCGATGCCGCCATGCACCGCGCCGGTCACCAGCGTGCCGTGCCCGGCCAGCGAGAACACGCGGTCCACCGGCATGCGGAACAGTTCGCGGCGCAGCGCATCCTGGCGTGCGTTGGCATCGCACGCGGCCCATGCGTGCAGGTGGGCGCGCAACGCATCGATGCCTGCATCCTCGGGCGCGGTGCTGTTGCAGGCAAACACAGGGGAATCCTGCAGCGGCGTGCCGGCCAGCAGCGCGGCGATCTCGATCTTGACCCGGTCGATGCGCGCGGCATCCACGCGGTCGATCTTGGTCAGTGCCACCACGCCGCGATCCACGCCCAGCAGCTGCAGGATCGCCAGGTGCTCACGGGTCTGCGGCATCACCCCATCGTCGGCAGCGACCACCAGCAGGGCGACGTCGATGCCGGTGGCGCCGGCCACCATCGTGTGCACGAAGCGTTCGTGGCCCGGCACATCCACGAAGCCCAGCGTTGTGGCGGGGCCCTGCGCGTCGGTGCCTTCAAGGGGCACGTATGCGTAGCCCAGCTCGATGGAGATGCCGCGCGTGCGTTCTTCCTGCAGGCGGTCGGTCTCGATGCCGGTCAGGGCGCGTACCAGGCTCGTCTTGCCATGGTCGATATGCCCGGCGGTGCCGACGATCATGCCTGCAGGGTGCTCCATTGGGCGAGGAAGTCCGCTTCGTCGGCAGGTTCCAGGCAACGCAGGTCCAGCCACAGCGCATCATCGGCGATGCGACCCAGTATCGGCCGAGGCAGCTGGCGCAGGCGCGTGGCCAGGCGATCCAGACCGCCACGACGGGCTGATGTGATCCGCAGCCCGGCGCTGGCCAGCTGCGCCTGCGGTTGCGCGCCGCTGCCAATCTGGCTGTGCATCGGTGCCGGTTCAACGTTGTAGTCGGCCGTCATCGCGGACCGCATCGGCGGCAGCAGGCGCTGCGCCTGTGCGTCGATATCCTGTTGCGTGCGCGACAGCAGCCGCAGGGTCGGCAGCCGTTGCGCCAGGTATTCCGGTTCGCGGTACAGAGCCAGCACTGCCTCCAGCGCGGCCAGGCCCATCTTGTCCATGCGCAGTGCCCGCTTCAGTGGGTTGCGGTTGATCCGCGCAATCAGGTCGGCGCGGCCGGCGATGATGCCGGCCTGCGGCCCGCCCAGCAGCTTGTCGCCACTGAATGAAACCAGATCGGCACCGGCGGCAAGTGCGTCCTGCACGGTCGGCTCGTGCGGCAGGCCGAAGGTGGCCAGATCACACAGGCTGCCACTGCCCAGGTCCACTGCCAGCGGCAACCCATGCTGGTGCGCGATGGCGGCCATCGCCGCGGTGTCCACCTTGGCGGTGAAACCCGTGATCGCGTAGTTGCTGGCATGCACCTCCATCAGCAACGCGGTGCGGGCGCCGATGGCGCTGGCGAAGTCGGCCGGATGGGTGCGGTTGGTGGTGCCTACTTCCAGCAGCCGTGCCCCGGCGCTACGCATCACATCAGGAATGCGGAAGGCGCCGCCAATCTCGACCAGCTCGCCGCGTGAGACCACCACCTCGCGGCGGTTGGCCAGGCTGTTGAGCAGCAGCAGGACCGCCGCCGCATTGTTGTTGACCACGGTGGCGGCTTCGGCGCCGGTCAGCTCGCAGACCAGCGCCTGCACCCGTGCATCGCGGTCGCCACGGCGGCCGCGGCTGATGTCGAATTCCAGATCGATCGGCACGGTCATCGCACGGGTGACCGCGTGCACGGCGGTTTCGGGCAACAGGGCGCGGCCGAGGTTGGTGTGCAACACGGTGCCGGTCAGGTTGAACATCGGCTGCAGGTCGAGCCGCGCATCGGCGGTGATTGCGGCGTCGAGCGCCGCGACCAGCGCCGGGCCTTCAATGGCCTGGTGCAACTGCTCGGCCGATAGCTGCGCGGCACTGATGCGCTCACGCAGCGCCTGCAGATGTACGCGCAACAACTGGGTGATGCGGCTGCGGCCGTGGCCCTCGATCAGTGCTCCCAAGGCCGGCAGGCGCAGCAGCCGGTCCAGCGAGGGCAGGGCAGCGGCCGATGCCGGGGTCGTGGCTGTCATCGCCTCAATCGCCGTCGGATTGCCACAGCAGCGGATTCTGGCTGGCGCGCACATAGCCTTCCTCGCCCAGCAGCAGGTCCAGCGACAGCGTGCCGAGATCATCGGCGACCGGTTCCAGCGCCGGGTCCTTCTCCAGATACAGGATCTTGCGGTAGCTGTGGCAGTGATCGCAGGTCTCGGCACGTACGGCGCTTTCACGTACGGCTTCGCCGCTGTCGCCGTCCACATCGGCCAGAGCGCGGTAGGCGATGTCCTTGCCGGCGGCGCCACACTGGCTGCACTGCACGCGCACATAGTGCCACTGGCAGGCGCACAGCGAGCACGACAGGTAGCGGTAGGAGGCGTAGGGCGGCCGTGCCTGCACCACGCTGGCCACCGGCAGCGTGCCGCACAGCGGGCACAGCCCCGGCGCATCGGCCAGCGGTTTCAGGTCGGTGGGGCGGAAGCTGTCGGCCAGCACCGCCCAGTACACCTGCAGCGCGTTCATCACCAGCAGCGCAGCCACCGCATCCAGCGAAGGCGCGTCATCACGCTCCAGCACCGCATGCGCCTGTGCATCGAGCCATGCGTCATCGGCAGCGGCAACGCGCTGCAGTTCCTGCCGGGTTTCCGCCGGCAGCCCGGCCTCATCGGCACAGTGCCGGCACAAGGTGCGCAACCAGTCGCGCCAGTGCCCATCCAGCTGCAGCGTGTTGGCCGGCCGCAACGGCATCCCAGCGCCGGCTGCTGCACTCGATTGCTGGGAACGCGCCTGCGCCTGCAGGGTCTCGCGTTGCTGCGGCGTCAACTCGTCCAGCAGCGACTGCTGCGCATCGGCCAGGGCCGCCAGCAGCTGCAGATAGCCGCCGATGGCGCTGTGCGCAGCCAGGCTGCGCAATCGCGCCGCACGTCCGGCGAACAGCGACGCGGTATCGGGCAGGATGATGCGCGGAACATCGCGCGAGGCCAGCGTCTCGATCTCACCGGGTTCAAGGATGCGTTGCGCCATGCCGGGCCAGCCAGAAGAACCAGCCTCCATCCTCGCCGTTGTCGGCGCTGGCGTCCAGCGTGTTCAGGCAACGCAGTCGAGCATGGCTCGACGCTACAAAAGCCGATTTCGATCATTGCCGTTCATTGTGTCGGCCAAGGTCGACACCCGCCATCCCACGGAGAGCCGCTGTTGCTGTGGCTTGCAGCGGGTGCAGGGCCGCAGGCCCTGCCACTAACCCTCTTCCCGCCGCCCGCGCAGGATGTCCCGGAACCATTGCCGGTGATGCTTGTACGCCCACCCGTAGGTCACCTTGCCCTGGGTCATCGCCCGCACCGAACCCTTGATCCAGATCGCCGCATAGATGTGCACCACGATCGCGCACACCAGCACCCAGCCGAACAGCGCATGGGCCAGCACCGAGAAACGGATCACCCCGATCGGGAAGAAGTGGCTGAAGTACTGCCGCCAGATCACGAAGCCGGTCAGCAGCAGCGCCGACAGGCAACCGATGATGGCCCAGAACAACAACTTCTGGCCGGCATTGAAGCGGCCCACCGGCGGCAGTTTCTCGTCCTCGTTGCGCAGCACATCGCGCATGCCGCGCAGCCACGCGCGGTCGTCGGCAGTGGGCAGGTTGTCGCGCCACATGCGGAAGGCCAGCAAGGCGAAGCCGATCACCATGGCCAGGCCGATGAACGGGTGCAGGATGCGCGTCCACGGCCCGCCGCCGAACAGCTGGGTCAACGGAAACAGGGCGGGGTGGAACAGCGCCAGCCCGGAAAGCGCGGTCAGCACGAAGCAGATCGCCACGATCCAGTGGTTGATGCGGGTCGGCGCGCGGTAGCGGATGATCTGCCGCGGGTGCGGTGCGTACTTCATGGCCGCTGCTCCTCTTCGATCTTCTTCGCCTCGTGCTCGGCCGCTTCCTCTTCCTCGTCGTTCACCGTGTTGCGGCCGATGCCGATGTAATGCAGGAAGCCGACAAAGGCGGTAGCGGCAATGGCCAGCACGCCCAGCGGCTTGGCCACGCCCTTCCACACTTCCACCATCGGGCTGATGCGCGGGTCCCTGGGCAGGTCGGCGTACAGCTCGGGCTTGTCGACGTGCTGCAGCACGTACATCACGTGGGTGCCGCCGACGCCCTGCGGGTCATACAAGCCGGCGTTCTCGTAGCCGCGTGATTTCAGGTCCTCCACGCGGCCGGCGGCATGCTCGGTCATCGCCTGCTTGCTGCCGAAGGTGATCGCACCGGTCGGGCAGGTCTTCACGCAGGCCGGCTCCTGGCCCACCGCCACGCGGTCCGAGCACAGCGTGCACTTGTAGGCCTTGTGGTCCTTCTTGGAAATGCGCGGGACGTCGAACGGGCAGCCGGTGACGCAGTAGCCGCAGCCGATGCAGTTCTCTTCCTGGAAATCGACGATGCCGTTGGCGTACTGGATGATCGCGCCCGGCGACGGGCAGGCCTTCAGGCAACCCGGATCACTGCAGTGCATGCAGCCTTCCTTGCGGATCAGCCATTCCAGCTTGCCTTTCTCGTCCTCGTACTCGCGGAACTTCATCACCGTCCACGACTGTTCACTCAGGTCGGGCGGGTTGTCATAGCTGCCGACGCAGCTGCCGACCTCGTCGCGCAGGTCGTTCCACTCCATGCAGGCAACCTGGCAGGCCTTGCAGCCGATGCACTTGCTTACATCGATCAGCTTGGCGACCTGGCCGGTGTGCGCACCACGCGCCTCCGGTGAGGGCGTGGTGGTGGCCGAGCGGAGGATGATGTCCAGCGATTGCAGTGACATGGCGTGTCTCCTACACCTTCTCGACCTTGACCAGGATGCACTTCGATTCGGGCGTCTGCGAGTTGCCGTCACCGATGGCGTTGGTCAGCGTATTGGCGATGTAGCCGGGCTTGGCCGCACCGAGGAAACCCCAGTGGATCGGCACGCCTACCTGGTGCACGGTGCGGCCATCGATCTGCAGGGCCTTGATGCGTTTGGTCACCATCGCCACCGCTTCGATGTGGCCACGCTTGGAACTGACCCGCACGCGGCTGCCGTTGTTGATGCCCAGTTCGTCGGCCAATGCCGCGCCGATCTCGACGAACTGCTCGGGCTGGATGATGGCATTGAGCTTGCCGTGCTTGGTCCAGAAGTGGAAATGCTCGGTCAGGCGGTAGGTGGTGGCCACATGCGGGAACTCGTCCGGCGAACCGATCTGTGCGCGGTCGCTGGCGAACACCCGCGCCGCCGGGTTGTTCAGTGTCAGCGCCTGGCCGGGGCTGAGCGGGTTGCTGCGCAGCGGTGTATCGAACGGCTCGTAATGCTCGGGGAACGGGCCCTCGGCCATGCCGGCCTTGGCGAAGAAGCGGGCGATGCCTTCGGGGTTCATGATGAACGGCCCCATGCCGCCGGCCGGATCTTCGTCGGCCTTGAAGTCGGGCACGTCCACGCTGCCCCAGTTCTTGCCGTTCCACGCCAGCAGCGTGCGTCGCGGGTCGAATGGCTGGCCGGCCACATCGCACGAGGCGCGGTTGTACATCACGCGGCGGTTGGCCGGCCACGCCCAGGCCCAGCCCAGCGTATTGCCGATGCCGGTCGGGTCGCCGTTGTCACGCCGCGCCATCATGTTGCCCGTCGGGCCCCAGGCGCCGATGTAGATCCAGCAGCCCGACGAGGTGCTGCCGTCGTCGCGCAGGTCGCCGAACGCGGCCAGCTGCTCGCCGGCCTTGCGCACCAGCCTGGTCGGGTCCTTGGGATCGAACACGTCCACCAGTGCCTTGCCGTTGTATTCCATCGCCAGTTCTTCCGGCGTCGGCACCTCCGGGTTGGAATACTTCCAGGCCAGATCGCGCACCGGCTCCCACCATGCGCCGCCGTCCTTCTCGTACATCGCCTTGATGCGATGGAACAGCTCGGACATGATCTCGATGTCGCTGCGCGCTTCGCCCGGCGGGTTGGCGCCCTTCCAGTGCCACTGCAGCCAGCGCGAGGAGTTCACCACCGCGCCGTTCTCCTCGGCGAAGGAGGTGGTCGGCAGGCGGAACACTTCGGTCTGGATGGCGCGGGGATCGACATCGTTCAGCGCGCCGTGGTTCTGCCAGAAGGCAATCGTCTCGGTTTCCAGCGGGTCCATGCTGACCATGAACTTCAGCTTGGAGAACGCGCTGATCAGCTTGCCCTTGTTCGGCGCAGAGGCCAGCGGGTTGAAGCCCTGGCAGATGTAACCGTGGATCTTGCCTTCGTTCATCAGCTCGTACGCCTGCAGCATGTCGTACGGCTTGTCGAGCTTGGGCAGGTAATCGAAGCACCAGTTGTTGTCGGCGGTGGCGGCGTCGCCCCACCACGATTTCATCAGGCTGACGTGGAACTTCGGATAGTTCTGCCAGAACGACATCTGGTTGGCGCGCAGCGGTTTCTGCGTGCGCTTGGCGATGTAGGCGTCGTAGTCCTGTTCGTCCTGTTTCGGCAACGTCAGGTAGCCGGGCAGCAGGTCGGACATCAGGCCGATGTCGGTAAGGCCCTGGATGTTGGAATGCCCACGCAGCGCATTCATGCCGCCGCCAGCCACGCCGATGTTGCCCAGCAGCAGCTGCACCATGGTGCCGGCACGCACGTTCTGCGCGCCCACCGAGTGCTGCGTCCAGCCCAGCGCGTACAGGATGGTCATCGCCTTGTCCTTGCCGGCGGTGGACGCGATCATGTCCCAGACCTGGCGGATGCTGTCGGCCGGCGTACCGCAGATGCGTTCGACCATCTCCACGGTGTAGCGCGCGTAGTGCTGCTTGAGCAGCGTGTAGACGCAGCGCGGGTCCTTCAGCGTCGGGTCGCTGCGCACGAAGCCATCATCACCGTAGACGTAGTCCCAGCTGGAACGGTCGTAGCTGCGCTTCTCTTCGTTGTAGCCCGAATACAGGCCATCCTTGAAGGCGAATTCGTCCTTCACCAGGAACGACATGTCGGTGTAGTTCAGCACGTACTCGTGCTGGATGCGGTCCTCGGTCAACAGGTAGTTGATCAGGCCGCCCAGGAACACGATGTCGGTGCCGGTACGGATCGGCGCATACACGTCGGCCACCGCGGCCGAGCGGTTGAAGCGCGGGTCGACCACGATCAGGCGGGCCTTGTTGTGTGCCTTGGCTTCAGTCACCCATTTGAAGCCGCACGGGTGTGCCTCGGCGGCATTGCCACCCATGATCAGGATCAGGTCGGCATTCTTGATGTCGACCCAATGATTCGTCATCGCACCACGGCCTAGCGTCGGGGCAAGACCTGCCACCGTCGGGCCGTGTCAGACACGTGCCTGGTTGTCGAATGCCAGCATGCCGAGGGAGCGCACGACCTTGTGGGTCAGCACCGCGGTTTCATTGCTGGTGGCCGAGGCTGCCAGCATGCCGGTGGTCAGCCAGCGGTTGACCGTCTGCCCGGCCTCGTTCTTCTCTACGAAGTTGGCGTCGCGGTCTTCCTTCATCAGCCGCGCGATGCGGTCCAGCGCATCGTCCCAGCTCAGCCGCTTCCACTCGTTCGAGCCCGGTGCGCGGTACTCGGGGTAGAGCAGGCGCGACTTGCTGTGGATGATGTCGGCCAGGCCGGCACCCTTCGGGCACAGTGTGCCGCGGTTGACCGGATGGTCCGGGTCGCCTTCGATATGGAAGATGCTCGGCTCGGCGTTCTTGGCACCATCGCCGAGGCTGTACATCAGGATGCCGCAGGCCACCGAACAGTACGTACAGGTGTTGCGGGTCTCGGTCGCGCGGGTCAGCTTGTACTGCCGGACCTCCGCGAGTGCGATGCCGGGCGCGAAGCCCATCAATGCCAGGCTGGAGCCCACCAGGGTTGTCCCGGTGACCTTCAGGAACCGGCGGCGACTCATCGAGGGCATGCCGTTCTCCTTGGATGGCGGGGCGGCACGCAGACCACCCGGCTGTCGGTAGGTACGGCCCGGTTATAGCACAGGCCCCCGGATGCCCATGTGGCACAAGGTCCGGCCGCCTCGCCAAGGGGCGCGAAAAGGGGCGGCTCTGGTAAAGTTGCGTGCCCGCACCCCGGGGAGCCGTCTGCCGGGCCTGGTTCCAGGATGTTCCGTGCAGCCTCCGCCGTCCTGGCGCGATCCTCCGCGCCGGATCTGGAACATCGAGGAAAAATTTTGCGAAATCAACCAGTTGGGTTCCGTGCATGAGCGCCCCGTCACCTTCGTCGGACGCCGTCGCGCGCGGCACGCTGTACATCGTTGCCGCCCCCTCCGGCGCCGGCAAGAGCAGCATCGTCAACGCCACGCTGGCGCGTGATCCGCAGATCGCCCTGTCGATTTCCTTCACTTCGCGTGCGATGCGCCCGGGTGAAGTGAACGGCCAGCACTACCACTTCGTCAGTGCCGAAAAGTTCGAGCAGATGATCGCCGCCGGCGATTTCTTCGAGCATGCCTGGGTGCACGGCGACTGGAAGGGCACCGCCCGGCAGTCCGTGGAACCGCAGCTGGCCGCCGGCCAGGACGTGCTGCTGGAAATCGACTGGCAGGGCGCGCAGCAGGTGCGCCAGCTGGTGCCGGGCACGGTCACCGTGTTCATCCTGCCGCCGTCCAAGCAGGCGTTGCAGGACCGCATGCGCAAGCGCGGCCAGGACAGCGAGGCGGTCATCGCCCAGCGCCTGGGCGCGGCGCGTGACGAGATGCTGCACTTCAACGAGTTCGACTACGTGATCGTCAACGAGGTGTTCGACACCGCCGTGGACGAGCTGTGCGCCATCTTCACCGCCAGCCGCCTGCGTCGGGAGGCCCAGAAGGTCCGCCACGCCGGCCTGATCCAGGCCCTGTTGACCCCCGATCCGGGCGCAACTGACTGATTCCAAAAGAATCGGGTGGGGGTTGGCTTGATTTTGTCCAGCCCCTGCCAGTACACTCCGTCCCCTTTCCCTCATTCGACTGAGCGGCCGACCGGTCGCCGGGAGCCCGTATGGCCCGCATCACCGTAGAAGATTGCCTGGAAGTCGTTAACAACCGTTTCGAACTGGTCATGATGGCTTCCAAGCGTGCCCGCCAGCTCGCCAACGGCGTGCAGGCCACGCTGGACAACAGCGAGACCGAGGACAAGCCGACCGTGCTGGCGCTGCGCGAAATCGCTGCCCGCAAGATCGACAACGCGCTGATCGACGAAGTCGAGAAGGCCGAGCGTGAGCGCGCCGAGCGCGAAGCGCTGGAGTGGGCCGCAGCGGAAGTGGTCGCCGACGAAGACATGTCCAAGAACGACGATTGATCGCATCGATCAGAGTCATTGCTGGATAGCCGAACAGCCCGCCCCGCGCGGGCTGTTTCGCATTCAGGATTTGCCGTAAACGTCGCGCTGGAATAGGCTTCGGGCATGAACCCAGGCCCCACTGCCAAGGTCGCCGCAGCCGCCACTGCCGCCGTACCCGACTACGTCCTCCAGCTTGAACGCGCCGCCCACTACCTGCCGCCGGAGCAGCTGCCGCTGCTGCGCCGTGCCTGGGAAGTCGGATCCGCCGCGCACGCTGGGCAGACGCGCAAGTCGGGCGAGCCCTATATCACCCATCCGGTGGCCGTGGCCCAGGTGCTGGCCGAGCTGGGCCTGGACGTGGAAGCACTGATCGCCGCGATCCTGCACGACACCATCGAAGACACCCCGCTGACCCGTGAGGAACTGGCCTCGGAGTTCGGCGAAGCCGTGGCCGAACTGGTCGACGGCGTGACCAAGCTGGACAAGCTGAAGTTCCGCGACCGCCAGGAAGCGGCCGCCGAGAGCTTCCGCAAGATGCTGCTGGCGATGTCGCGCGACCTGCGCGTGATCATGATCAAGCTGGCCGACCGCCTGCACAACATGCGCACGCTGGGTGCGCAGAGCCGCGAGGCACGCGGCCGCATCGCCCGCGAGACGCTCGAGATCTACGCACCGATCGCGCAGCGCCTGGGCATGAGCCTGGTCAAGAGCGAACTGCAGAACCTCGGGTTCAAGGCGCTGTATCCGTGGCGCCACGCGATCATCGAAAAACACATCCGCAGCCAGCCGGTGGTGCGCCGCGAAGCGATGGCGCAGGTGGAAGTGCAGTTGTCGCAGCGCCTGGCCAAGGAAGGGATCGAGCATCGGCTGATCAGCCGCATCAAGACCCCGTGGAGCATCTACAACAAGATGCGCGACGAGAACAAATCCTTCGACCAGGTGATGGACGTGTTCGGCTTCCGCCTGGTCGTGCGCAGCGTGCCCAGCTGTTACCACGCGCTGGGTTCGGTGCATGCCACCTTCAAGCCGCTGGATGGCCGCTTCCGCGATTTCATCGCCATTCCCAAGGCCAACGGTTACCAGTCGCTGCATACCGTGCTGTTCGGACCGTATGGCTCGCCGATCGAAGTGCAGATCCGCACCGAAGAGATGGACCTGATCGCCGAACGCGGCGTGGCCGCGCACTGGACCTACAAGTTCGGCGGTGATTCGCCCAACAGCGCGCAGAGCCGTGCGCATGCCTGGATCGTCGAGCTGATCGATTCGCAGCGCGCCGCCGGTTCCTCGCTGGAGTTCCTCGACAACGTCAAGGTCGACCTGTTCCCGGACGAGGTCTACCTGTTCACCCCGAAGGGCAAGATCCTGGCCCTGCCGCGCAACTCCACCGCGCTCGATTTCGCCTATGCCGTGCATACCGATGTCGGCAACATGGCGGTGGCCTCGCGGGTGGACAAGAAGCTGGTGCCGCTGCGCACCAAGCTGGTGTCGGGCCAGTCGGTGGAAATCATCACCGCACGCTCGGCCACGCCGAAACCGCAGTGGCTGGAGTTCGTGGTCACCAGCAAGGCACGCACCGCCATCCGCCACCAGCTCAAGCAGCTGGAACACGAAGATGCCGTGCAGCTGGGCCATCGCATGCTCGACCGTGCGCTGGAAGCCATGGATTCCTCGCTGGAGCGGCTGCCGAAGGGGCGCCTGGACGCGTTCCTGGCCGAGCACCGCTTCCCGCGCCTGGAGGCCCTGCTGGCCGAAGTCGCGCTGGGCAACTGGATGCCGACCCAGGCTGCGCAGGCGCTGATGGCCTACGCCGAACTGCGCGGTGGCCCGCATTCGCGCCACCACTCGCAGGAAAAGATCCTGATCAACGGCAGCGAACGCGGCGTGGTCACCTTCGCCGGCTGCTGCCAGCCGATTCCCGGCGACGAGATCATGGGCTACCACACCGCCGGCAAGGGCATCGTGGTGCACCGCATGGACTGCCCGAACCTGGCCGAACTGCGCAAGTCGCCCGAGCGCTGGGTGCCGATCGGCTGGGACACCACGGTCTCCGGCGACTACGACACTTCGCTGGTGGTGGAAGTGGAGAACGGCACCGGCGTGCTGGCGCAGCTGGCGGCCGCGATCGCCCAGAGCCACTCCAACATCGAGCGCGTGGACTACCTGGACCGCGACTTCAATGCCGCCGTGCTGGCGTTCAACATCCAGGTGCGCGACCGCAACCACCTGGCCGAAGTGATGCGCCGCCTGCGCCGCCTGTCGGTCGTGCAGTCGGTGCGCCGGCAATAACGCGAACCTGGTAGTGCCGGCCGCTGGCCGGCAACTTCGCGGTGCTTCCGACGTTCATGAGGTTGCCGGCCAGCGGCCGGCACTACCGGGTTGCTACAATTGCCGCTCTGTTTTCCCCCAAGCTCCGGAGCGACCCATGTCCCGCCAGATCATCAACACCGAAAAGGCTCCCGCCGCCATCGGCCCGTACTCGCAGGCCGTGCGTGCCGGCAACACCGTGTACTTCTCCGGCCAGATCCCGCTCGACCCGGCTACCGGCGACATCGTCGGCGCCGGTGACGTCGAAGCCCAGGCCCGTCGCGCCTTCGACAACCTCAAGGCCGTGGCCGAAGCCGCTGGCGGCTCGCTGGACAAGGTCGTGCGCCTGGGCCTGTACCTGACCGATCTGGGCGAGTTCGCCAAGGTCAACGCGGTCATGCAGGACTACTTCCAGGCGCCGTACCCGGCCCGTTCCACCATCGAAGTGTCCGGCCTGCCGAAGGGCGCCAACTTCGAGGTCGACGCGGTGATGGTCATCGACTGACCGCCACGTGGCACGCAAGGCGGCGGTCACCCCGGTCCTGTCACCGTCCGGCGAAGCATCCCTGGCGATGCTCGCTGGCGTGGGCCCGGCCGTGGCCGCCAAACTGCAGGCGCGTGGCTTGGCCACCCTGCAGGATCTCTGGCTTCACCTGCCGCTGCGCTATGAAGACCGCACCCGGCTGACCCGCATCGAAGACCTGCGCAACGGCGTGCCGGCGCAGGTGGAAGGGCGGGTGGTCGCGGTCGAACGCGGCATGCGCTACCGGCCGATGCTGAAGGTAGCGGTGGAGGACGAAGGGCAGGGCACCCTGGTGCTGCGCTTCTTCCATTTCCGCCAGCAGCAGGTCGGCCAGTTCGCGGTCGGCAACCGGCTGCGCTGCTTCGGCACGCCCAAGCCCGGCCATCTCGGCCTGGAGATCGTCCACCCCAGCTACCAGGTGCTGGGCCGCAATGATGATCCCGAACTCGGCGACCGCCTCGACCCGGTGTATCCCACTGTCGATGGCGTTGGCCCGATGACGATGCGCAAGCTGATCGGCCAGGCCCTGGATCGCCTGCCCGAGGAAAGCACGCTGGAACTGCTGCCCAGCGGTTGGCTGGATGGTCTCGGCCTGCCGTCGCTGCGCAGCGCGTTGCTGACCGTGCACCGGCCGCCGCCGGATGCCGACCTGGCCGCACTGGCCGCAGGCACCCATCCGGCGCAACGTCGCCTGGCGATGGAAGAGCTGCTGGCGCACCACCTCAGCCTGCGTCGCCAGCGCATCGCATTGCAGGCGCATCACGCGCCGCCGCTGGCCGGCCCCGGCACGCTGGCCAAGGCACTTCTGAAGCAGCTGCCGTTCGCGCTGACCGGTGCGCAGGCACGCGTGTTCAAGCAGATCCGCGAAGACCTGTCGCGGCCCAGCCCGATGCTGCGGCTGGTGCAGGGCGACGTCGGTTCCGGCAAGACCGTGGTTGCCGCGCTGGCGGCGATGCTGGCGGTGGAGCAGGGCAAGCAGGTCGCATTGGCCGCGCCCACCGAACTGCTGGCCGAACAGCATCTCAACAACCTGCGCGGCTGGCTGGAACCGCTTGGCGTGCGCATCGCCTGGCTGGCCGGCAAGGTCACCGGCAAGGCGCGCGCCAAGGTGATGGAACAGGTCGCCAACGGCGAGGCGCAGGTGGTGGTCGGTACCCACGCGCTGATGCAGGACGCGGTGGTGTTCCAGGACCTGGCCCTGGCCATCGTCGATGAGCAGCACCGCTTCGGCGTGCACCAACGCCTGGCCCTGCGCGACAAGGGCGCGGGCGGCAACAGCGTGCCGCACCAGTTGGTGATGACCGCAACGCCGATTCCACGCACGCTGGCGATGTCCGAATACGCGGATCTGGACGTGTCGGCCATCGACGAACTGCCGCCTGGCCGCACCCCGGTGCAGACCGTGGCACTCAACAACGACCGTCGTCCCGAGCTGATCGAGCGCATCGCGCTGGCCTGCCGGGAAGGGCGGCAGGTGTACTGGGTGTGCACGCTCATCGAGGAAAGCGAAGAGCTGGATGCAACGCCCGCGCAGGCCACCTACGAATCGCTGCAGGCGCTGCTGCCGGGTGTGCGCGTCGGGCTGGTGCATGGCCGCCTGAAGGCGGCCGAGAAGCTGGCGACGATGGTGGCGTTCAAGGCCGGCGAGATCGACCTGCTGGTGGCGACCACCGTCATCGAAGTGGGCGTGGACGTACCCAATGCCTCGCTGATGGTGATCGAGAACGCCGAGCGGCTGGGCCTGGCCCAGCTGCACCAGCTGCGTGGCCGTGTCGGCCGCGGTTCGGCCGTGTCGCGCTGCGTGCTGCTGTACCAGGCGCCGCTCTCGCAGATGGCGCGCGAGCGTCTGCAGACCATGCGCGAAACCAACGATGGTTTCGTCATCGCCGAGAAGGACCTGGAGCTGCGCGGCCCCGGCGAACTGCTCGGCACCCGCCAGACCGGACTGGCCGGATTCCGCATTGCCGACCTGGCCCGCGACGCCGGCCTGCTGCCCGGCGTGCACGACCTCGCCGAACGCCTGCTGGCCCAGCAACCCGCACTGGCCGACCGCGTGGTGCAGCGCTGGATCGGCACCGCCGTGCGCTACGCCTCGGCGTAATGCCGCCTTGGTGGGTGTGGACCTTGGCCCAGACATCCACGCTGCGCGCGTGAGTCGAGCATGGCTCGACTCTACAGAGAGCCTTTTCGACCAATCCATGGAAGTGTCGACCAAGGTCGACACCTACCAACAGCAGCGTGTCGACCAAGGTCGACACCCACCAGCAGCAGAAATCTGTCGAAGGCGGGGTGGGTCCGGTTGCGGGGGCGTGAGCCGCATGGATGCGGCGACCGAGCTTACATGGACGTACTTGCAGCGTCCCCCGCAACCGGACCCACCCCGCCATCCCCCAGGAAACCAGCTTTTGCCGTTGCTCTGGCGTTTGCCGTTGATTCGGCAGGTGCAGGGCGCAGCCCTGCCGAACCCCAACCCCCGTACTTGCAACGGTCATCATCCCGGTCCACACTTCGTTGCCGATCTGAAGACGGCAACGATGACCCACAAGATCCCCCTGTTGATCGACACCGACCCCGGTGTGGACGACGCCCTGGCCCTGCTGATGGCCTTTGCCGATGAACGGCATGACGTGGTCGCCCTGACCATCGCCGCCGGCAATGTCGGCCTGCAGTACACCGTCCGCAACGCCCTCAAGCTCTGCGACATCGTTGGCCGCGCCGACGTGCCGGTGTTTGCCGGCAGCCCGGATCCGCTGCTGCATCCCTCCGTCGACGCTGCCCACGTACATGGCCGTGACGGTTACGGCGATGTGGACCTGCCGCCGCCGAGCCGCCAGGCCGAAGCCGAGCACGCTGCGCTGGCCATCCTGCGCCTGTCGCACGAGCACGCCGGCGAACTGATGCTGGTGATGCTCGGCCCGCTGACCAACCTGGCGCTGGCGCTGAAGCTGGACCCGACCCTGCCCCAGCGCATCAAGCGCATCGTGGTGATGGGCGGCGCGGTCACCTGCCACGGCAACATCACCCCGGCCGCCGAGTTCAACATCGCGTTCGATCCGGAAGCGGCGCATGTGGTGTTCACCTCGTTCAGGCACCTGCTGGTATCGGACTGGGAAGCCACCGTCGCCCACGGCCTGCCCCTGCAGGACGCCGAGAAGTGGCTGCAGGCCGATTCCGATCGCGCCCGATTCTACGAGCTGATCTCGCGCAAGACCCGTGGCCTGTCCGAAGACAGCAAGGGTGGCCGCTGGTACACCGCCGACGCGGTGGCCATGGCCTGGGCGTTGAACCCGGAAGGGCAGTTGCAGGTCGAGTCGCGGCCGCTGAACGTGGAACTGAACGGCACGTTCAGCCGCGGTGCCACCATCGTCGACTGGAACCGCCAGACCGGCCAGCCGGACAACTGCGATCTGCTGATGGCCTACGACCAGCAGCGTTTCGAGGCCCTGGTACGCCAGGCCCTGGGCGCGGACTGAGGTCGATGTCCCGGTACCGGTTGCCCCGGGCGGCAACCGGTGCTTATAATGCCGCTCTTGACCACCAGCCCATTTACGGTGTGAGCCCATGAAGGCCGATATCCATCCGAACTACCGCGACGTCGTCTTCCATGACGTCACCTCCGATTTCAAGATCCTGACCCGCTCGACCATGGCGACGAAGGAAACCATCCAGTGGGAAGACGGCAACGAATACCCGCTGGTCAAGGTTGAAATTTCCTCGGCTTCGCACCCGTTCTACACGGGCAAGCACAAGGTCATCGACACCTCGGGCCGTATCGACAAGTTCCAGAAGCGCTACGCGCGCTGATCTGTCGATCCAGCTTCGAACCGACGGCCGCGCTCTGCGCGGCCGTTTGTTTTTCCCCAACGCCTGCCCAACGGGCGTTTGGATGGACGGAACACTGCGTTCGTGTGACAACGCTTTTGCCGATCCGGGCCGCTCAATGGCCGGGTTCTGGCCGCCTGTCGTCTACGACTTCTGTCTAGCGCCGGGCAAATGCTGCTGTGCGATAATGGCGTGATCCCCGGCACAGGCCGAGGACGTCATTCACGTGCCTGACCAATGCGCTTGGGCAGGCGCCTTCCCATGAAGGAGCGCACACAGTGTCCGATCTTGATCAGGTCACGCTCAACGCCGGCGATAAGTCCGTCGTTCTGCCCGTCATCAAACCCACCCTTGGCAACGACTGCGTCGACATCGCGAAGCTGACCAAGGAAACGGGGTATTTCACCTACGATTCCGGCTTCACCGCGACGGCCAGCTGCAAGTCCGCCATCACCTACATCGACGGCGACAAGGGCGTGCTGCTGTATCGCGGCTACCCGATCGAACAGCTGTCGGAAAAGTCGAGCTACGTCGAAGTGGCCTACCTGCTGATCAACGGCGAGCGCCCGAGCGCCGAGCAGCTGAAGGCCTTCACCGACGAGCTGGCGGCCGAAGCCAATGTTGATGAGTCGATCAACACCCTGATCGGCAGCTTCGCCAAGGATGCCCACCCGATGGCCATCCTGACCGCCGCCATCGCGCAGCTGTCGGGTATCTACCACGCCTCGCTGGACCTGTCCGACGCCGAACAGCGCCGCCAGGCTGCCGTGCGCCTGATCGCCAAGGTGCCGACCCTGTCGGCGCTGATCTACCGCCACGGCAAGGGCCTGCCGGCCAACAAGCCGGACACCTCGCTGGATTACGTCAGCCGCTTCCTGAAGCAGACCTTCGAGTCGGCCGACGGCCAGTACGAGCTGAACCAGGACGTGGTCAAGGCGCTGGACCTGCTGTTCATCCTGCATGCCGACCACGAGCAGAACGCGTCGACCTCGACCGTGCGCCTGGTCGGTTCGACCGGTGCCAACCCGTATGCGTCGGTCGCTGCGGGCGTCACCGCGCTGTGGGGTCCGGCCCACGGCGGTGCCAACGAAGCCGTGCTGAAGATGCTGGAAGAAATCGGCACTGCCGACAACGTCGAGTCCGCCGTGCTCAAGGCCAAGGACAAGACCTCCGGCTTCCGCCTGATGGGCTTCGGCCACCGCGTCTACAAGAACTTCGACCCGCGCGCCAAGGTCATCGGTGAGATGACCGGCAAGGTGCTCAAGCAGCTGGGCGTGCAGGATCCGCTGCTGGACGTGGCCGTGAAGCTGGAACAGGCCGCGCTGCAGGACGAATACTTCGTCGCCCGCAAGCTGTACCCGAACGTCGATTTCTACAGCGGCATCATCTACAAGGCGCTGCAGATCCCGACCGAAATGTTCACCGTCATGTTCGCCCTGGGCCGTACCTCCGGCTGGGTGTCGCATTGGCTGGAACAGCAGGTCGATCCGGAAATGAAGATCGGCCGTCCGCGCCAGGTCTACACCGGCAGCGACGTGCGCGACTACCAGGGCTGATCGCCCGCAGTAGGTTGTGCTGAAGACGCCCCGCATCCGCGGGGCGTTTTTTTTTGCCTGGCGTTGGTAGGTGCCAACCTTGGTTGGCACGCTTTCGGCCCAAACCATCCACGCATGGCGTGGATCTACCGATGCCCACGCTTTGGTAGGTGCCAACCTTGGTTGGCACGCTTTCCGCGCAAACCATCCACGCATGGCGTGGATCTACCGATGCCCACGCTCTGGTAGGTGCCAACCTTGGTTGGCACGCTTTCCGCGCAAACCATCCACGCATGGCGTGGAT
>NZ_JCAFSZ010000021.1:0-37728 GCF_059369755.1 Stenotrophomonas sp. YJH_SMC_57 | reverse complement strand
TTTGCTGCTTCCGCGCAAGACCTTCTCGATGCCATTTTGGGGGCCTGTAGGATTGCGGGCGTCACCCCCGGAGTAATTCTCCTCATACCAGTCCTGTACCCATTCGAAGCCATGGTCCGTCATGTCGTAAAGTCCAGCAGGGTTGGGAGGGAACTTGCCCAAGGCAGTCCCGCTACCGTCATCGTACTGGGGATAGCTCGCGACATTGCGACCATCATCGACAATGCCTGTATCGGTCGCGAACAGAACCATCTTGCCCCCCGACCGTGCCGCGTACTCCCACTGTGCCTCGGTTGGGAGTGTGAGCTTCCGGCCTGACCCCTTTCCGGCCCAAGCGCAGAAGTCCATGGCATCCTGCCACTTCACTCCGGCAGCGGCCTTGGGATCGGCACGATAAAGCGTCGAGTCAATCTTCGAAGTACCCACCTTCGGGCGACCAGTAGCGTCCGTGAAAGCATCAAAATCCTCAATCGACACTTTGTGGGCCATGATCGAAAAGCCGTCCAGCGTGATCTCTCGAAGCACGTCATCGTTCATGGCTCCGCTGTAGGGCAGTTTGTCCTCGTTGTGCACGGGGCCAAAATCACCCATGAGGAACGAGCCTCCCTTGATCGGTACCAGGTCAGATACGACCTTTTGTTGCGTAGCTGTACCGGGGCCGCGCTTCGCTTCGGACCGGGAATCTTCCGCCTTGGCACATGCGGATGTAGTGACCAACAGAATGGCTAATAGAGCTGCAGTCCGGGTCGAGAGTGTGGACATCGGGGACTTCCTTGGCCGAATGTTGCATGCTATCGCGCTCGCCCAGCCAGTGCATCCCGAACGAGCGGAGCGCACAATCACCTGGGCCCGTCGGTGGCGACACTGGCCGCCCAGTAATCGCATGGCATGTCATGCTCGCCAACGTTGCGGGAAAGGGAGATTGGATGTACACCGGATGGATGCGCGATTTTCCCGTGGGGCGTCCGCTTTCTCCACAGGAGAGTGCATCGCGTTTCAATGTACATGCCGCTCAATCCGTGGCGCCCGCCGAACACGCCTGCCTGGTCCGCTTCAATTCGACCTGCATCGAGCTGATCGATCGCCGCTTCCGTCTGCGGGGAATGGTGTCGACCACGGTAGTCCTGCTTGGCACGCTGGGGCTGTTCCTGCTCGGCTTCTTCCTGCTCTTCACTCTGGTCATCCCCAACCTGCAGGGGGACATATGGGACTGGGTGATGTATGGCATGGTGGGCGCGTGCGTGATCGGTGCCCCCGCACTGTTCTGGCATATCACCCTTCGATACGAGTTCTTCACCTACGTCTGGTACCCGACGAGATTCAATCGGCGCAACCGGAAGGTCTACTTCTTCATAGGCGGGAAGGAGGGCGCGGTATCCGTCCCATGGGATGAGGCCGTCTTCTACATCGGGCGAGGAACCAGCGAGGAGTTCCTGCGTGACCTGCGGTGCAGCATCGTTGAGGATCAACTCGTAAAGCGGACCTTCGCTGTCGGTCACTACTTCGATGACGAGTTGAAAATACGTGGCATCTGGGAGTTTGTCCGCCGCTACATGGAAGAAGGGCCTGCCGAGGTGGTCGACACCATCGACGGTCGGCAGATGAACCTGTCGGTCAAGCCTTCCCTGCGCAACTGCTATCTGTTCGTGGTCGCCAGCCTTGGACCGGCCATGCTGAGTGCCCGGTTCATGCTTATGCCACTGCTGCTGCCCTTGGTGCTCTGCCGGTGGCTGGTCCTGAAGTCCTGCCGTGTGCCAGTGTGGCCGCAATGGGTGCAGGATGAGTGCGAGATCGACGCGAATGACCCTCTGAGGCTGGCCGAGCCTGAGGTCATGGCGCAGTCGGAGTGGGATCGTCGTTCAACTCGATCAGGATAATGCCGCAGATGAGTCAGTTCGCCGGCTGGCTAGCCCAGCGCTATCGCAACAACCGCCCCCTCTCCCAATATGAAGAAGGTGCCGATGTGCGCCAGTTCGACTCTTCGGCGTTTACGCCGATCGACAAGGGCGTCATCGGATTGGATGCTGACTCCATGGAGTATGTGGATCGGCATTTCTTATACCGCGGATGGGCTCTGATGGGTGGCAGCGTCTTTGTGGTGCTGGGTGCAATCTTCATCATTGCGATGCTGCACGCGGCTATCTCCACCGAGAACAAAGCTCAGTCACTTGATGCCATCTATGCTGCCGTCGGCGTTAGCACCCTGGCTCTCGCGTTTGTCGGATTTGTCTTCTGGATGCTGATACTGCGGGACATCTTCCGCTACCAGTACTACCCCATCCGCTTTGACCGAACCACGCACCAGGTGCATGTCTTCACAGGCGGACGCAACAAGGTGATTTCAGCGGCCTGGTCGGATGTCCGCTTCATCATTGGCAGGGACAAGCCCGCTGGGCCCGGTGAGGACTACACCTACGATCTCAGGGGCCTGGTGATGCGCGGCGATCAGGTCGTGCACAACTTTGCGGTAGGCTCGGATTGCGGTTCGAACCCTGCCGTCGTGCTCGCGCACTGGGAAATGATCCGGCGCTTCATGGAGCAGGGGCGTTCCGCGCTTCCGTTCCCGCCGTTGCAGCTCTACACCTCAGTGATGCCGAGCTTCCGCAATGCGTTCATCATTCATGTCTCTTCTGCGGGCGCAGGGCTGATGTGGATTGCACTGCCGCTCACCTTGCCCTGGGCGCTGTTCCGCTTCCTTGCGATGAAGCTGTGCCGCAAGCCGGTCTGGCCGGCGGCCGTGACCCGACGTGGAACATCCGAGCCTTCCGATACGCCGCCGCTGCGTGCGCCGGCCGTATACGGGCGAGTGGATCATGCGGGCGGCCGGGCGGATCAGATGGAGCGATTCTGGAAGGAATCGATGGCTGCTGCGAAGGCCCGCAACGATGAAGTGCGGCAGCAGCTCCTGCAGGCAACGAGCCGGGTCTGACAGAAACTGCGCTCGGCAACGTGTGCGGGCTGGTAGCGGTCTTCGGGTACAGCAGAGTCGAGCATGGCTCGACTCTACAAAAACGCGTCACATCGCCGGGCAGGCCGGGTCCTTGCCGCTCACCGCCGCGCAGATGCGGCGGCGGCAGTCCACGCCCTTCAGCGAGGTCGGGCTGGGGCAGGCGCGCAGCTGAGCCTGGATGTTCGACTCGGTCGATGCGGACTTCTTGCTGGCCACGCGCTCGAAGGCGGCGCGCTCGTCTTCGGTGCGTTTGCGCTGGTCGGCCTCGATCTGTGCGATCAGGTCGTCCATGCTTTGCGGTTGGGCATTGGCCTTCGTTTTGGCCTTGGCCTTGTCCTCTTCCTTGATGATGCCGAGCAGGGTGCCGAGCAGGTTTTCATCGCCCTTGCTCTTTGCGTCGCTCTGCGTTGCAGCACGCGAAGTGCGTGCCGCAGGCGCAGGACTGCGTGCGGCCGCCCCGCTCGCTGCAGTCGCCGCCGATGGGGCCGCAGCGACCGAAGCGGCATCAGCGGATGCAGGCGCTGTGTCTGCGGCAGGTGCAGGCAGGGCCGGCTCACCGGCGGTGGCCGGCGCATCGACGATCATGGCAGCGCCGTCACGCGGGGCGCCCGCCGGAATGTCCGGGTGCCCGGTGGCATGGGCCGGATCCGGTGTGAGCGAATACTCGCTCGGTTCCGGATAATCGCTGCTGCCGGAGAAGCCCCAGACGGCCAGCCCGGCAAGGGCGACGACAACGGCGCCGATGCCCAGCCATAGCCCCAGGCGTCGATTGCCACCGGCCGACGCGCGCGCAGCACGAGGGGACGCGGTTGCCTGCCGGCCCTCCATGTCTGCCAGAATACGGCCCGAATTCGGGGCCTGGCCCTTCGCCTGCGCTCCCCCTGAGAGCAGACTTGGCCGATTGATTCCGCCATTATTCAAGTGCATCCAGCCCTTGGTTTGACTCGGCATCTGCCGAAGCGAATTTCCGCATTCTTAGTGAAAGGCGGTGGGGCGTCAACCAGATTACGAGTCAAGGAGGACCGGTGTTGCCAATCGTGGTTGCTGCCATTGCCGTTGTCGCACTTGTGGCGGCGGTGTGCTGGGTGTTGCTGTTTCCCGAGACCGTGGAATCGCTGCGCCAGGCACTGTCGCGCCGCTTGGGCGGATTCCGTCGCAAGGCGGGTCGGGTGGGCGATAAAGTCGGTCATGGTGTTACACGGGTGCGCAGTGGGGTTCGTGAAGAAGCCGGCGCTGCACACAGTGCCCTTCGGCGGCATTGGCCGATTATGGCGATTGCGGCAGCGGCGCTGCTGATTCCTCCAACTGTGATATTGATCACACGTCAGACGGTGGTGCTCGAAGATTTTCGCGGCGATGATCTGGCCGAGTCGAGTTCGATGGTCGCCCAGCTGCTGCGGGGGGAGCGCCTGACCCCGCCGCCGCCGCCGCCGCCGGAAGTCTTCACCACCGCCGAGGTGCGCCGCCTGCGGCCCGAAATCGTGACGGCAGACCGGAAGTGGGATCAGATCGATGCCGATCTGCAGCAGCGCGTGCTGGCCATCTATGAGGTGATGCGCCGCCAGTACGGTTACGAGATGGTGCTGATCGAGGGTTACCGCAGTCCGCAGCGGCAGGCCGAGCTGATGGCCGGAGGCAAGGCGACACGTGCCGGCGCCTGGCAGAGCTGCCATCAATATGGGCTGGGCGTGGACAGTGCGCCGATCCGGGATGGCAAGCTGCAGTGGGACATGAACGACGAGTGGACCAAGCGTGGTTACTTCCTGTACGGCGAGCTGGCTGAACAGGCAGGCCTGGACTGGGGTGGAAACTGGCGCAGCATCAAGGATTATGTTCACGTGGAAATGACAGCGCGTTGCCGCGCGGCCCGTGCGGCCAAGCGTGAAGAACTGTCACGCCAAGGGTGATAACCGCATGGCGGTGCTGGTATGGTTACCGCGATGATCTGGGTCGCCGGGGAACAGGGGGCGATGGAGCGCCAGGTCACACAGGATCAAGGAGCATGATGGATGGCACGACCGTTTATCGTCGTCGGTGACAAGCTCAGCCACGGAGGCAGCGTGGTGGCAGGCACCGGCCAGACCGATATCAATGGCAAGGCGGTGGCCCGGGTGGGCGACCGTGCAGTCTGCGCCGTGCATGGCGCAACCTCGATTGTCAGTGGTGACGCAACCGTCGTGATCGATGGTCAGCCGGTGGCGCGCGATGGCGACCGCACGGCGTGCGGAGCGACGCTGATGGCGTCACAGGCCACCACTGGCCTGCGCTGAACGACGCGGTCGACGGGAGCAGCGCATGGAGCACGGCAACTGATGGCGGGATGGCTGGGCAAGGCAGCGTCGGTGGTGATGGTCTTCATCGCCACCTGGAGCGCGACGATTCTTTACTGGCGCAACAGCGGCACGGTACCGACCGGCATGCAGATGCTGGCCTATCTGGGGCTGCTGCCGGTGGGGCTGAGTGGTGCCGGCTTCATGCTGCGCAACGCCGCGCGGCGCGGCGCCGATGTGGCGTTGCAGAAAGCCGGTGAGGATCGTTCCGGCCCGGCCCCGGCCGAACGCGAGAGTGTCGCTGGCGCCCCGTCGGGCGTGCCTGCCGTTGCGTTGCTGGCCGGCCACCTGCGCCTGGGCATGGACCTCGATGCGCAGGCCCTGCTGGCGGCTGCGGCGGCGCCACCGCGCCCGGTGCTCGACGGGCGTTTCCGCGACAACTACAACCTGCCGGTGCGGATGAGCGCAGCACCGGATCTGGACGAATTCGAAGTCCTGCAGGTGCGCCAGGACGGTATCGATACCGCTGCGCACGAACGGCGTGCACTGGCGCTGCTGCGGCCGGTGCTGGAACGCCTGCTGGAGGCCGTCTTCACGGCCCTGCCGGAGATCGAAGCCTCCGAAGAGGTGGTGGTGGCCGGCCTGCGCCGCCGCGATGAGCAGCGCGTTGAGAATATCCTCACCCTTGAATTGCTGGTGCCGGGCAGCTGGTCCGATGGTTTGCGCCCGTGGGTACAGGAGTGGCTGCAGCAACAGGCGCGTAATGCCGGCCTCGATGCGCGCCGCTTCGACGTGCGCATTGCCGTGCTGGATGGCGCGCGCGAGGTGTGGCCGCATGTGCAACGGGTCATCGATGCGCTGGCGTCGTCGCCGACGCCACGCTGGCACCTGCTGTTGGCGGCCGCGTCCAGCATCGATGCCGGCATCGTCTCGGCCTGGCAGTCGGCCGGGGTGCTGGCGACGGCGCAGCGCACCGATGGCCACGTACCCGGTGAAGGCGCAGCGGGCGTGTTGCTGGCCAGCCAGGCTGCTGCACGTGAAGGCGACGCCCGGCTGTGGCGACCCCAGCTGGTCAGTGCCGAGCAGGTCGAGGGGCAGCGCCCGGCAGAACAGCGTCGGCAGCTGGCGGCGCTCGCCACCCAGTGGCATGCATCACTGGCGACCGATGGCGCCCAGGCCCAGTTCGTACTGCACGACGCTGACCACCGGGGCGACCTGATGGTGGATGCCGCTGCCATCGCTGCCACCCTGGCACCCGATCTCGATTTCAGTCCGCAGAGCCTGGCGCTGGCCATCAGCGCCGGCGAACTGGGCCCGGCGCTGCCGCTGGCCCAGCTGGCGCTGGCCCACGCCCAGCTTCAGCGCCAGAGCGAACCTGTGCTGCTGCTCGGTGTCGCCGACAACCAGCAGCGCCTGTTCGGGCTGGTCGATCCTCTTCCTTCCCCGACGCTGACGGCCGAGGCGCCGTCCGCTCCCTGACCCCTGGATCCCTGCATGAGTTTGAGCAATTTCAGCTACTACCTGCGCGACTACCGTCTGTGGATGGTGATCGGCCTGGTCGGTGCCGCTGCGCTGGCCCACTACGGCGAGGCCGAGGCACGGCAGATCGGCATCTGGGTCGCCATCGTGCTGGCCGGCCTGCTGGTGCTGGCGCTGCTGGTCTGGGTCGTCAAGCGGATGCTTGCCCGGCGCGCCGCCAAGCGCGTGGAGGCGATGGTCAAGGACGAGGCGGACAAGGCGGTAGCCAGCGCGCAGCCGGCACAGCGCGCCGATACCGAAGCGCTGCGTACGCGCATGATGGATGCGGTCAAGCAGATCAAGTCCTCGCGGATGGGGGTGCTGAAGGGCAACGCCGCGCTGTACGAACTGCCCTGGTACGTGATCATCGGCAACCCGGCGGCCGGCAAGAGCACCGCGATCCTCAATTCGGGCCTGCAGTTCCCGTTCGAGGACAACCGCGGCAACGTCGTGCAGGGCATCGGCGGTACCCGTAACTGCGACTGGTACTTCACCACCAACGGCATCGTGCTCGACACCGCCGGCCGTTACTCGGTCAGCGTCGAGGACCGGCTGGAGTGGCTGACCTTCCTCGGCCTGCTGAAGAAGAACCGCCCGCGTGCACCGATCAATGGCGTGATCATTGCCGCCAGCCTGGCCGAACTGTCCGGCAGCAAGCCGGAGTTCGCCATCGAACTGGCCAAGAACCTGCGCCAGCGCGTGCAGGAAATCACCGAGCGCCTGGAAGTATTCGCGCCGGTGTACGTGCTGTTCACCAAGGCCGACCTGATCGCCGGTTTCAGTGAATTCTTCCGCAACCTCGATCCGGGCGAGCGCGAGCACGTGTGGGGCGCGACGCTGCCGTTCGACGTGCAGCAGCAGGGTGACGCGCTGGCCGCCTTCGACAGTCATTTCGATGAACTGGCCGAAGGCATCAAGGAAATGAGCCTGACCCACATGGCGATGCAGCGTGGCCGTGAGGTCTCGCCGGGCCTGCTGTCGCTGCCGCTGGAGTTTGTCGGCATCAAGCCGGCGCTGCGCACCTTCATCGCCACCCTGTTCGAAGACAACCCCTACCAGTTCAAGCCGGTGTTCCGCGGCTTCTACTTCTCCAGCGCGCTGCAGGAAGGGCGCTCGGTGCACCACGCCTCCGAGCGCGTCGGCCGCCAGTTCAACCTGGAGCGCGGCTCGAACGTGGACGAGGCGCCGACCGGGCATACCGCGTTCTTCCTGAAGGACCTGTTCCGCAAGGTCATCTTTGCCGACAAGGAACTGGTGCGGCAGTATTCCAGCCCGCACCAGAACCGACTGCGCTATGGCGTGTTCCTGGGCGCGGTGGGCGTGCTGGCCCTCGCGCTGGGCCTGTGGACGTGGTCGTACACCACCAATGCGCAGCTGGTTGCCAATGCGACCAAGGATCTGGACCAGGCCGTGCGCGTGCAGAAGGACCGCATGGACCTGAAGTCGCGCATCGATGCGTTGCTGCTGCTGCAGGATCGCATGGAGCAGCTGGACCGCTATGGCAAGGAAGGGGGCATCACCACCCATCTGGGCCTGTACCAGGGCACGGCCATCCGCGAGAAGCTGCTGCGCGAGTACAACCACGGCATGCAGCAGGTGATGCTGGCGCCGACCGTATCGAACCTGGAGAACTATCTGGGCCAGGTGGTCGCCGAGCGCGACAAGCTGGGGCAGGGCACCAGCAGCGCTGCCGAGAGCGAGGTGCTGTACCAGAACGCGTCGCCGACCAGCACCAACGATGCCTACAACGCGCTCAAGACCTACCTGATGCTGGGCAACCCCAAGTATGTGGAGGGTGCGCACCTGTCGCAGCAGCTGACCCTGTTCTGGCGCACCTGGCTGGAAGCCAACCGCGGGCAGATGAGCCGCGAGGAAATGGTCCGCGCGGCTGAGAAGCTGATGACCTTCTACGTGGCGCAGGCGGGCCAGCCGAGCTGGCCGCAGGTGCAGAACAAGGTCACCCTGGTGTCCGACACGCGCCAGGCACTGGGCCAGGTGATGAAGGGCCAGCCGGCGATGGAGCGCGTGTACGCGCAGATCAAGGCCCGTGCCGGTGCACGCTTCACCACCACCACGGTCGACAGCCTGATCGGCGTCGAGCGCAACGGCCGCATGATCAACGGCAACTACGCCATTTCCGGTGCGTTCTCGCGCAAGGCGTGGGAAGAGTACGTGCAGGATGCGATCAAGGAAGCGGCCAACACGCAGCTGAGCACCACCGACTGGGTGCTGGGGACCACCGAGCAGAGCGATCTGTCGCTGGCCGGCAGCCCGGAGCATGTCTCGCGCGAGCTGGTGAACCTGTACAAGAACGACTATGCCCGCGAGTGGACCCGGTTCCTGCAGGGCCTGAGCGTGGCGGAGTTCAGCACCTTCGACGAGGCGGTGGCACGCATCAACAAGCTGGGCGATGCCAGCAATTCGCCGCTGCGCGTGCTGCTGGAGCGCATCAACGAAGAGACCGTGTGGGACAACCCGCAGGCGCTGGCCCGCTCCAGCAAGGCGCGCAAGGGCTTCGTCGCCTGGTTCCAGCGCACCATCCTGCGCAAGGACCCGGCCGCCGCGGCTGCGGCGCAGCCCGTGGGCCCGATCGGCAAGGCGTTCGAGGGCATTGCCCGCTTGACCAGCGAGCGCGGTGACCAGCCGGCCGTGATCACGGCCTACTTCGACACGCTGGCCAAGCTGCGCGCGCGTCTGAACGCGATCAAGAGCCAGGGCGAAATCGGGGTCGCTACCCGCAAGCTGATGCAGGACACCTTCAGCAACGAAGGTTCCGAACTGAGCGTGGGCCTGGCGCTGGTCGATGAGCAGGTGCTGACCGGTCTGGACGAGAAGCAGCGTGAAGCGCTGCGTCCGCTGCTGCTGCGCCCGCTGACCCAGACCTTCGGCACGTTGATCGCGCCGACCGAGAATGAAGTCAACAAGACCTGGAAGGCGCAGGTCTATGATCCCTTCAAGGCACGCATCGGCCAGCAGTACCCGTTCAACCTGAACTCCGACGTCGACGCGGCGCCGAGCGACATTGCCGGCATCTTCGGCGCCAGCGGCAGCATCGCGGCCTTCAACAAGGAGGCACTGGGCACGCTGGTGATCCAGCGTGGCCCGCTGCTGGAGACCCGCCGCTGGGCGGGGCAGGGCGTGAACCTGTCGGCCGAACTGGTGGCCAACTACGGCAACTGGGTGAGTGGTTCGGCGGCCGGTGCGGCGCAGGACACCACGATCTTCGAGATCCTGCCGGCACCGGCGGCAGGCGCGCTGGAATACACCATCGAGATCGATGGCCAGGTGCTGCGCTATCGCAACACGCCACCGCAGTGGACGACCATGCAGTACCCCAACGTCGGCCAGGTGCCGGGCGTGAAGATCACCGCGGTGACCGGCGATGGCAGGACGGTGGAAGTGTTCAGTGCGCCGGGTTCGAACGGCGTCAACCGCCTGATGTCGGCCGGTCAGGTCGAGCGCCTGGATGACTCCAGCCGCATTACCTGGACGGGCAACGGTGTGTCGGTTCCGGTGGAGATGCGCATCGTCCGTCGTGCCGGTGAGGCCGCACAGGGCGGAGGCGACTGGCAGCGCGGGCTGCAGTTGCCCGAACGCGTTGCCGGCGGCGAGCCCGCTGCGCAGGCGGCACCCGCTGCTGCGCCGGCAGCGACGCCGGCTCCGGCCGCTGGAGGTGCCCGATGAGCCGGGTGGTCAGCGCGGGCGTGTCCTATTTCGGCAAGGTGCCCTCGCGCGGCGATTTCGTCCGCGCGGCCGACAACCACCAGCTGCTGGGCTGGCTCGACCGCTGGGCCGGCGAGAGCCTGGAACTGCTGAGCCAGAGCCCGGACTGGAAGCAGCGCTACGACGAAGCGCCGGAAATCCACTACGCCTTCCTTGGCTCGCGCAGCAAGATGGTGTTGTGCGGCCACTTCCTGGCCAGCCGCGACGCATCCGAGCGGCGCTTCCCGCTGCTGTCGGCGTTGCGCCTGGATGCGCCTGAGCCATTGCCGTTCATCGGCCGCAGTCCGTTGGCCATGTCCAACGCCTGGTCGGGCCTGGCCAGGCTCGCACGCCAGGCCTACCAGGACAGCGACGCAGCGCAGGCGCTGGCACAGCTGGCCGACGCCCGTTTCAGCATCAGCACCGACCCGGGTGACTACAACGGCAGCTTCCAGGATTTCCTCGAGAACACCACGGTGGCCGACCTGGAGCAGCGCCTGCGCGAGTCCGGCCACGGCGACGTGGCGCTGCGCCAGGTGCTGCCCGCGCTGGGCCTGCTGCTGCAGCCGGTGCTCAGTGGTGGCGACGTCAACATCGACAAGGCTCTGGTGTTCCCGCTGGTACGCGATCCGGCCTATCGCCCGTTGGTGGCGGCGTTCTGGCTGGACCTGCTGTCCAGCTTCGTCGCACGCGGCGATTTCGAACTTGCCGTACTGATCCGCAACGACGCTGCGCCAAGCATGATCGTCGGCTTCAACGGCGCTGATCGCCAGGTGCTGCGCGCCGTGCTGGATCCGGCCGAGGCGGGCGACTTCCTGATCCGCATCCAGCATTCGGAGTGGGTGGACGACTACCTGCGCGGCGACTACAACCTCAACCGCTTCGGCAGCTTCCTCGACCGTGACGACCTGGCTCTGGCCACCGCACGCAAGCTGTTCGGCGAGACTTTCCTGGGAACCTGACGATGCGCCTGTGCAAACCTCTCCATCTCATGCTGCCGCTGCTGCTGGTGGCCGTGCCGCTGGCCGCGCAGAACGCGCCGGCAGCGGCCGCCGGCGAGCGTCCGGTGGTCATCGAAGGCGTGGTGCCTGACCAGGCGACCAAGGCCAAGCTGCTCAACAACCTGCGCGCGGTCTATGGCGCCGAGCGGGTGGTCGACCGCATCCAGGTGGAAACCATCGCCACGCCGCCGAACTGGGGCGACTATGTTTCCAGCATGATCAATCCGGGCCTGAAGCGGGTGTCGCCCGGAAAGCTGGAGGTCAATGGCCAGGCGGTGCGCATTACCGGTGAAGTCGGCAACGAAGCCCTGCGCCAGCAGGTCGCCAGTGACCTGAGCCTGGCCAGCAACACCAGTTACACGGTGACCAACGCGCTGAAGGTGGGCTCGCAGCAGAACGTGCTGGACCAGACCCTGGCCAACCGCATCATTGAATTCCAGAGCGGCAGCGCGCGCCTTACGCCGTTCGGCATGGGCATCCTCGACGAGATGGTGGCGAAGATGGCGCAGATGCCGGACAGCCGGTTCCTCATCATCGGCCACACCGACAATGTCGGCCAGCGTGAGTCCAATCTCACGCTCAGCCATGCACGTGCGCTGGCGGTGAAGAACTACATGATGTCCAAGGGCATCCCCGGCAGTCACATGGACGTGCTGGGCAAGGGCCCGGATGAGCCGGTGGCGGACAACACCAGCAACGACGGCCGTGCGCGCAACCGCCGGATCGAGTTCAAGATCCAGTAACTGCGCCCGGGGAGCCGGTCAGGCTCCCCTGCCGCGGCGCGCAGCTCAGTCTTCTGGATTGACGTCCAGCATTTCTTCCATCTGTTCCAGTGTGCCGTGGTCCTTGATGACCCGCTTGAGCCAGACGTGCAGCGGCATCTCGCCCCAGCGCGCTGCCTTTTCCGCCAGATAGGCAACCGGGCTGTGCGGCTCGGTACGGCGGAAGAACTCGGCGACCTGGCGAAGCTGCTGCAAGGCTTCCTTGCGCGAACCCGGCGCACCGGCGGGGCCGCGCGAGGGCGCAGCCGGCGTCGCCTCGAACGTGGGGGCGTCTTCGGCGAAATGGCTGTCACTGAACGGGTCTTCCACCGCCCCGGTCTCGCCATCAAGCAACACTCCGGCCTCGCGGGCAAAGCGCAGCACGGTGCGCTGCAGATGCTCCAGCTGTTCGCGTACGGCGCTGAAGCTGGGGCCGTCCAGCCCCAGCCGGTTGTCCACTGCCGCCTGTAGTTCGGCCAGGGCCTGGCTGCAGTCGGGCAGGTCATCCGCCAGCTGGCGGTAGAACCCGTGCTGGGTGTCGCGGCGGGCGGCAGTGAGGATGTCCAGGCCGGGCCGGCCATCATCGTCCTCGCCACTGTTGGCGCGGGCATGGGCATGCTCGAAATCGGTCAGGCTGAAGCGCCCCTGCGGGGCGACGATGATCGGCACCGCCCGCAGCCACTGCAGCGAATTGGTCAGCAGCCAGCTGAGGTTGCCGATGCGTTCTTCGAAGTCGCCGTCCGGAGCCTGAGGATGGACCTCATCCCAGAAGCGATCGCACAGCCCGGCGGTGACCCGGTAGCCAGCAGCCAGGCCCTGGAAGCCTTCCAGCTGAGTGGCGGCCTCGCTGAGCCAGCCGGCCAGTCGCAGGTCCTTGGTGCGGGTCTGCAGCAGGCTGTCGGCCTCGCGCAGCACACTGCTCCAGTCGGCGTACTTGATGTCGGTCTGCCACGCACCCTGGTCCAGGGTCGGGTCGTCGGCACGACGGTTTTCGATGATCCGATCGAATTCCGCCGAGAACGACAGGTCTTCACCGGTCGGGGCGTTTTCCGAAATCGGGGCCAGCAGGGCTTCCTGATCCAGCATGGCAGGTCTCGTTGGGGACTGCGGACGATTCTAGCCTTTGAATGTGAACGCGATTACGGGATCCGGGCAAGTGCCTGTAGCTGAATACGTTATTCCGTCGGTTATGTGACGCAAAGCGCAGTTCGTCGCGCAATGGCGCGCCGTGATTTTGACGAACACGCTGTTCTGGTAGATTCGGGAACTGGAAACCGACGTCATTCCGCATGGATCTGGCGTCTTCACTCTGGAAATGGCATGGATCAGCTGAATTACCTGATGACGCAGGTTGCAGGTCTTGGCGATGCGCAGCGCCTGTATCGTCTGCAATCGGAAGCATTCACGGGATGCACCGTGGAGCGCTGGCGTGGACGTGACGCGCTGGGCGAACACGCATGGACCGAGGTCGAGGTGCTCTGCACTGATGCTGGCCTCGAACTGGGGTCATTGCCTGCCACCCGCGCAACGTTGATCACGCAGCTCGCCGACGGCGGGCAATGGCAGCGCAGCGGTCTGGTGGCCGACGCCGCGCGGGTCGGGGGCGACGGTGGGCTGGTGCGTTACCGGTTGCACCTGGTGTCGTGGACCTGGTGGCTGCAGCATGCGCGCCACAGCCGCGTGTTCCAGGAACAAGGCATCCGCGCCATTGTCGATGCGGTGCTTTCCGCACACGCCGACATCGCACGCTGGCGCTGGGCCGAAGGCGTCGACGCCTTCCTGGGTGAGCGTGTACGCAGCTACTGCGTGCAGTACCGCGAGAGCGATCTGGACTTCCTGCAGCGCTTGCTGGCTGAGGAAGGACTGGGCTGGCGCTTGTATCCGGACGAGGAAGCGCCCTGCGGCAATGGCCTGGAGATCTTTGCCGACAGCGTTGCGCTGCCCGAGGATGCCACCAGCGCCGGGACCGGCGTGCGCTTCCATCGCAGCGATGCCACTGAAACCAGCGACAGCGTGCAGGCCATCGGCCTGCACCGCAGCCTGGCCAGCACTACGGTCAGCCTGCAGAGCGATGATTATCGCCAGGTGCGTGCACTGTCGGGCCAGTCGCCGATGGAAGGCGGCGGCAGCAGGTCCACCCGCGAGGATTTCGATGCGGTGGGCGCCTATGCCTTCAGCGATGGCGCGGCCGCATCGCGCCAGGCCCGCCTGCAGGCGCAGGCGCGCGAAGCACGCAGTCGACGCTGGCAAGGGCACGGCACCGTGCGCGGCCTGCAGTCGGGAAGCTGGCTGCGGTTGCAACAGGCCCCTGGCGGCACACCGCCGGAGCTGCTGCTGGTCGCGGTCGACCATGCCGGCATCAACAACCTGCCCACCGACCTGCGTCGCAGCCTTGATGACGCACTTGGCGTCGCCCCCGGAGACAGCGCAGACGCCGCACTGTGGCGGCAGGCGGAGGCGATTGGCTATGGCAATCGATTTGAGGCGGTGCCGCGCGCCACCCCGTGGCGACCCCAGCTGCTGGATGGCACCGGGGCTCGCCTGAATCCTCGCCCGACGGTGCCCGGGTACCAGACGGCAGTTGTGGTGGCCGGCCAGGGAAGTGACAGCAAGGACCTGCACGCCGACAGCCACGGCCGCGTGCGCGTGCGCTTCCATTTCCAGCAGGAGCAGGGCGAGGGCGCTCATGACAGTGCCTGGTTGCGCGTGGCACAGCGCTACGCCGGCCCCGGTGTCGGCAGCCAGTTCCTGCCGCGGATCGGTCAGGAGGTGCTGGTCGGCTTCCTGGACGGTGACATCGATCGGCCGCTGGTGCTGGGGGCGCTGTACAACGGGCGCGGCGAGGCCGGCGTGGCGCCGACGCCCGCAGGTGCCAGCAGCGAGGGCGATGTCTCTGCCTACGGCCAAGCCGGTGATGCGCGCTACAGCGCACAGGCCAACCTCAGTGGCGGCCAGGCGCCGGCATGGCACGCAGCAGGCGCGGGCGACCAGGCGCATCGGCAGGGCGGAGCACTCTGGGGTATCCGCTCGCGTGAATGGGACGGCGGTGAAGGCAGCAACCACCTGTTGTTCGACGATTCGAACCAGCAGCTGCGTGCACAGCTGGCCAGCAGCCAGCAGGTTTCGCAGCTGTCGCTGGGTCACCTGCGGCACCAGGCTGACAACTATGTAGGCAGCGTGCGCGGCACCGGCTTCGAGCTGCGCAGCGATGCCTGGGGGGCGGTACGGGCGACGGCGGGCGTGTGGTTCACCGCCTATGGTCATCGATCGACCGCACCTGCAGGCGAGGCGGTGCAGCCCGCCGCGCTGCTGGCCCAGCTGCAGACCCTGGGCGAGCGCTTCACCCAGGCCGCGCGCACGCATATAACCAGTCCGTTGGCGATGCAGGAGGGTGCCAAGGCCGCGGCGCGCTCCAGGATGGTGGCCGACAAGTCGCCGGTCCCCGGCTTGCTGGCGAGCGTGCGCACCACCACCGGTGGCGATGATTTCGGCGCAGGAAAGGGCAGTGCGGCCGAGCGCGCGTCCGAGGCGGGCCAGGGCAGGGTGCCGCATTCGGGCGACCCGCTCCTGGGGATGGCGGCTCCGCAGGGCGTTGTGCAGGTGGCGGGCCAAGCCATGCACTGGAGCAGCGGCGAAGGCCTGCTGCTGGCCAGTGGCAGTCACAGTGAAGCGATCACGATGGGGCAGGCGCGGCTTCATGCCGGGCAAGCAATCGGAGTGCTGGCGTCCGTCGTTGAAGGGGCAGCCGCCGCTCCGACGGCACTTGACGTGGTGGCCGGCAGCGAAGCGCTGGACATCCAGGCGCATGCAGACCTGGTGCGCATCCAGTCGCGTGGTGCGCTGCGTGGCGCCAGCGCGCAGGCACCGGTGGAGCTCGCCGCGGCCAACACGATCCACGTCGCGACGTCCGGAGGGGCCAGCCTGACCATCGCTGGCGGCAGCATTACCATCGCTTGCCCCGGCACGATCACCGTGCATGCCGGCAGCAAGTCATTTGTTGGGCCGGCCCAACAGGGCTATCCGCTTCCCCAGTTCCCGCGCAGCAGCTGCAAGAGCTGCATTCTCGACGCGATGCGCCAGGGCACGCCGGGAGTGCTGGTGTGATGAATCGTTATGCGGTGATCGACAGCGCGCAGCGGCCGCATTTCCATGAGCGGCTGGAGCGCCTGGGCGCGCACTATCGCTCGCTGTTCGAGGGCACGGCCGAGGCGAGCCTGCTGGATATCGCTCCCTTGCTGGTGGCTTGGCCGGACACGGCCATGCACGCCAGGCTGGAAGCGGAGATCCTGCAAATGGGGACGCAGCGGCCGGGTGTGACCCTGCTGTGGAGTGCGCTGGAACTGGACGAGCTCGCCAAGCGGCTGAGGACCTTCCATCTGGTCAAGGTGCCCGAGAAGGGCGGTCGCGAAATGCTGTTGCGCTGGTACGACACCCGCATCCTGCCTGCGCTGCTGGAACTGCTGTTGCCCGCGCAGCGTGCCGCGTTGCTGGAGGGCGTGCAGCGCCTGCAGTACTTCGACCGCTATGGCGATCTGCAGGAATGGTCGCTGGCCAAGGAGGACGATGCCGGTCTGCCTGCGCTTCCGCCATTGCGCCTGGACCAGCAGCAGTACATGCGCCTGCTGGACGCGTGCGAGCCGGATGTGGCCATCGCCCAGCTCCGCCGGGTCATTCCCGATGAGATGAAGCGGGTGCCTTATCGCTCGCTGTACCCGTTCGTCGTCAAGCATATGCAGGACACGATCGCGCACGGCGTGGACCAGGTGGACGATCACGTCCAGTACCTGTTGCTGGCGCTGTACACCTCAGGCGCATGCCGGGAACATTCCGCCGTGCGGGCCCGGTTTTCGCAGGGGGCCAGTGCCTTTGAGGCTCCGTTCCCGGATTGGGCGTCGGCCTTGCCTGACGATATCTGGTTGATGGGCGTTCCATTGTGGGATGCCCCCACGGCTTCGCAGGCGGATGCAGCAACACCATTGAACTAGAGGAACAACCATGCGTTTGATGCGCACTCAATTGCTGGCGGTCTTGGTATTGCTGCTCCTGGTGCCAGCCCTGGCCGCGTGCAAGGGGCGGACAGCCTCCACACCGGTGGCTGTGCTGGGCTACAACCACACCGATGCCTACATCGCGCAGTTCCTTGTGAACGGCGGCAGTGGCGGGTCGGCCGATTCCCACTCGGAAGGCGGAACGGTGTGCTGCGCGACGCTGCCTGATCGATGGACACCGGATATGAAGGTGGAGATCGAATGGACGACGGATCTCGAAACGTTCCAGAAGACGACCGTTGCAGTTCCAAAGTACGACCAGCCCGGAAACCTGGCGGTCCATTTCCTGCGCAACGGACAGGTCAAGGTCTTTGTCACCGGTCTCGTGCTGGGTCATCCCGATTATCCGTTGACCGGCCCTGAAGCGCCCTTGCGCGAAGGCGAGAATCCGGTGTGGGAGCACCTTCGGCGCCCGGCTGAAAAATGATTGGAGGCCCCGCCCCGAGTGATGACGTCAGCAACTGCATCGGGACCGAACGAGCTGGAATGCCGCAGGGCAACAGCCATGACGTACCGTCCAGGCCGATGCTGCAGCCTCAAGGACATGAAAAGATGATCCCGCGACTCCTGCGCACACATCTGCTGGCGACTCTGGTGCTGCTGCTCCTGCTGCCGGCCTTGGCCGCCTGCAAAGGCCAGCCCGCGTCGACACCTGTGGGAGTGCGGGGCTACAACCACACCGGCCAGTCCATTGCGCAGTTCCAGGTGAATGGTGGAAGCGGAGGGTCGGCCCGACGTCACTCGGCAGGCGGCACGGTCTGCTGCGCTGTGGTTCCTGACCGATGGACTCCGGATCTGAAGGCGGAGATCGAATGGACAACCAATCTGGAGACCTACCAGAAGGCGATCGTATCAATCCCCAGGTACAACGAGGTTGGCAGTCTCGCTGTTCACTTCCTCCGCAATGGCCAGGTCAAGGTGTTCGTGACCAATCTGATACTGGGGCACCCGGACTATCCGTTGACGGGACCTGAGGCGCCGTTACGTGAGGGCGAAAACCCTGTGGCGGAGCATCTTCGCCGCTAGTGGGGTACCCGATCCGAGGGCTTGGCGCGATTGACAAGGACAATGATCCCGGCTGGGACCAGCATCGAATCCAGGAGACAAGGAAATGAGTGAACGCACGACGACCGGTGCTCAACCAATGCCGGCCAATGGACAAAGGGCATTGAGTGGTGCGGAAGCACAACAGCGGGCGCGCGCCATGGCGTGCCTGCGCGAAAAGGGTTCGGAATGCCAGGGCCAGGTGCACGTAAGCATCTATTTCGATGGCACTGGCAACAACCGCGAGTGGGAAGGAACCTTTGTAACCGGCAAGACGCGCTCCCCCAAGACCCAGCTGGCTCGCAACGGTCACAGCAACGTGGCGCGCCTGTACGATGCCGCCCTGAAGGAACGCGAGAACGGCTTCTTCAGCATTTATGTTCCCGGCGTCGGTACACCCTTCGCGGATGTCGGCGATACCAACCAGGATGGCGATACGCTGGGAGGTGGCGCCGCTCGTTACGGTGCTGACCGCATACATTGGGCCATCCTGCAGATCATCAACTCGGTCCATCAATATCTGAACGCCAGTGATCTGATCCAGCCCAACGAAATGAAAGTGCTGGTCGGCTCAATGAGCGAGACGCGCCTGCTGGAGGGCATGGCACGTCGCTCGATGCTCACGGCGATCGCACAGAGGCTGGAGCGCGTAGTCAATGGGCACCAGCGCCGGGTGAAATCGGTACACGTTTCCGTCTTCGGCTTCTCGCGCGGTGCGGCGCAGGCCCGGGCCTTCGTGCATCGACTGTACGAAACCGCCGAAGCCTGGGGGAGCGGCTGCGGCTACAACATCGCCGGTATTCCGCTTTACCTCAACTTCATGGGTATTTTCGATACCGTGGCATCGGTGGGCGTCGCCGCCATGAGCCGGGTGTCCAAGGGCAAATGGGACTGGGCAGCGGGTGACATGATGAGCATTCATCCCGAGGCCAGGCAGTGCGTTCATTTCGCGGCCCTGCACGAGCAGCGCATCAACTTCCCGCTGGATCTGGCGACCAGTGGGAAGGAAGTGCTTTACCCGGGCATGCATTCGGATGTCGGCGGCGGTTATTCACCCGGCGGGCAAGGCAAGGATTTTGTCTCTGGTAGTGCGGATGGCAAAGCCAAGTTGTCGCAGATCCCGTTGATCGACATGCATCATGAGGCGGTCAAGGCGGGCGTGATAGTGAAGACGATCGACGAAATCGGTACGCGGCCAACGCTCGCCATGCACTTTGGCTGCCACCCGCAGTTGATCCGCGATTACAACGCCTGGCTGACCGGTCATGGTGTCCCCGGAGGCGGCCATGCGCAGCAGATTGCAGGACATTGTCGGCAGTACGTAGCCTGGAAGGGCAAGCGCCTGCCCAACGGCCCACAGAGCTTGCTGCAGCAGCCGTTCTTCAAACAGTCCGATGCAGAGGATCAGGTGGATCTGGCCAATGCGCAGCGCGACTTTGCCAATCTGGTCACCGAGCTGGCCCAAGGCAAGAGCGACATGGCGGCTTACCGCCGCCAGCTGGATGAAAGCCAGAAGCGCATGGACGCCGGACGCAAGGCCGGACGTCCGGTGTTCGAGCCGACTCCACGAGCGTCCGCTGCGGCCTACACCTACGCAGGCATCCCTGCCGAAACCAGCACCCTGCTGGACCTAGTGCTCAATGCCACGCCGGTCCCTGATGTCAGCACCAACCTGTTCGACAATTACATGCACGACTCGCTGGCCGGCTTCTACATCGGGAAGTGGACGGAGCTGAACATTCCTGCGGTCAGTACCTACGGCTACCTGCGCTATCGCGAGGTCTTCAGCGTCGCCGGCAGGAGGGCACAGGAGTGCCGCGATCCCGCCACGCTGCCGCCCGCGAATATCCCCTCCATCGGCGGGGCGTTCCAGCAGCTGGGAACCGCAATGGGCGGCTGACCGGTGAAGATGGCCGGGTTCGTGAGTCGAGAGGCGCTTGCGGCAGCAGGCGTATTGCTTGCAGCGAGTTGCCATGCGCAGTCGCCCGACGTGGGCGGGTGGCGCCGGGTCTCCGACAGTGATTACGCGCGGCACTTCCATTTCTCCATGCTTCCCCATGCTGCACCGGTGGGAAGTCGCTGGGCGATCTACGACGACAGGGCAGGCAAGGTGGTGTGTTGCCTGTCGGTGCAAGGCGCCGAGGTGAGTGAAAGCGAGCTCCAGGACCGCTTCCACATTCCGGGGCCGTGGGTGACCGATCTGACCAATGGCTGGAATCTGGATGCGGCACCCTATCGTCCGCATGTCCAGCTGCTGAAGGCGCAGGATGCGATGGGCAGCCATACCTTCAGGGAAGAGGGCGACGCAGCGGGTGGCCTGTTGCTGCCGCCAGATGCGCGGGTGGTGGGGGCGGATGCGCTGGAGATTGCCGGGGAGCGCTATACGGTGCAGCGCGATGAAACCTCGCTGGCCGATGGCGATGGTGGCGTACACACCTACACCTTGAAACCGGCCAGGGGCGGTGCAGCCCTGAGGGTCGAGGTGCCTTTCGGAACCTATTAGCGGGCATGCCTGCTTCGTTGCCTGGCTGGGACCGGTGCCGCCGCGCCCTTGCACGGCCCCACATGGCAGCCGCTGCATCTTCATGGCATCCTCACGAAACTGATTGGCCTGGTGCCATCGACGGATGAACAACATGCACAACTGGATCGCACCCGCGGCCGGCGCGCTGATGGTGGCGCTTTGCCTGGCCGCCCCGGCGGCACAGGCGGCCGAGCCGACCTTCGGTGGCTGGCGCAACCTGGGCTCGCGCGATGGCGCCGAGCCGGCGTTGCGGGATGTGCCGTTCGCGCTGCTGCCGGTGCCGGCGAGCCGTGACGCCCGTTTCGCGATCTACGACCGCGAGAGCAAGCGGCTGGTGTGCTGCCTGCAGGTGGCCAGCGCCGAGCTGGACGATACGGCGCTGCGCAAGGTCTACCAGCTGCCCGAACAGTGGGTGACCGATCTGCGCAACGGCCGCAGTACGGCGCGGCCGTGGCCGACCCGGGTCTACGAGATGCGGCGTACCGATGAACTGGTCGACTACGGCTTCAGTGATGCGCCCGAAGCCTACAGCGATCTGGGTGGGCTGCTCGTTCCGGCCAACGCACGGCTGCTGCCCGATGGCAGCGTGCAGGCCGGGTCGACCTACCGCCTGCAGTTCCGCAGCACGCCGCTGGGCGATGACAGCAGCGCGCTGGACCGCTTCACCCTGCAGCCGGCCCAGGACGCGGGCAAGCCGGTCGTGGTGGAAGTGTCGTACGGGACCTACTGACCCAGGACATTTGATCCGCGGAACGCCGGGACCGCCATCGAAGCGATTCGGCGCGACCCCGCATACCCCGGGCAAGGCAAAGGAAACCTTCCATGCCGCCGGCGCGGTGCGTGGCTGGGAGGGCGGCTACACTACGGGCCGCGGCCGTTGGCCGAGCCATTGACGTGAGTGCCGTGCCCCGCCTGTTGCTGCTGTTGTCCCTGTCCGCGCTGGCTGGTTGTGCCAGCGCTCCGCCACCGCCGGCCCACTCCGATGCGTTGTGGCGGTTGATCGAGCGTGACTGCCGCGGGGCCGAAGGCCCGCGTGGTGACTGCCTGCAGGTGGAGGCGGCGGTGAATCGGCGCGATGTGCTGGTCAAGGATGCGCACGGCGACTACCAGTTCCTGCTGATGCCGCTGGACAAGGTGAGTGGCATCGAGAACCGCAGCCTGTACCAGCGTGGCGCACCGAATTACTTCGCCGCCGCCTGGCAGGCCCGCCGCCATACCGAGCGGGCCCTGGGCCAACCGCTGCCGCGCAGCGTGGCCAGTCTGGCGCTGAATTCACCGCATGGGCGCTCGCAGCATCAGCTGCATATCCACGTCGACTGCTTGCGCGCAGACGTGCTGCAGGCCCTCGATGCACACGCTGCTGCGGTGGGCACCGAGTGGGCGCCACTGCCGGTGCTGCTGCGTGGGCATCGCTATCAGGCACGCCTGCTGCCGGGCGCGGAGCTTACCGCCAATCCGCTCAACCTGCTGGCCTATGGCCTGGCAGGCGTGGACGACGTGGGCCAGTGGAGTCTGGTGGTGGCGGGGCGTGAACGGGTACAGGGTGGCCCGGGCTTCATCCTGCTGGCCACCCGTGTGGACGCGGAAACCGGCAACGAGGCCAGCGGAGAAGAGTTGCAGGACCACGCCTGCTCGGTGCTGACCGGTGCCGGCGATGTGCTGGAACGGGTGCGCTAGTCCGCCACCTGCAGGCCGCTGCGCCACGTCGGCGCGGTCAGTGCCCACAGCTGGCGATCCTGCCAGCCGTCCATGTCCAGGTGATGGTCGCGCAGCAGGCCTTCCAGGTTGAAACCGAAGGCGTGCAGCGCGTTGGCGAACGGCGTGTTGCCGTCCGGGGGCAGCATCACGAACAGGCGATGCAGGCCGACGCCGTCGAACAGGAACGGGCACAGCGCCTGCAGCATGGCGTCGGCGTGCGGATGCCAGTGCTGCAGCGACAGCAGTTCGGCGCAGCGCGCCTCCAGCGATTGCAGGCGGATATGCAGCTGGTCCAGCACCGTGCCGTGATCGTCGTCGAATACGCCCAGCAGCAGCTGGTCGTTGTCCTGTTCCAGGCGTGAGCGATGCATGTGGGCGAGGAAGCGTGCCTCCTCGTCGATGCCGGTCGGGTGACGGCGGCCGCGCTGCTGGCGGTCGTCGAACAGGCGCCAGCGCGGCAGGTCGGTGCGCTGGAATGGACGCAGGGTGACCGGCGCCACCTGCAGCTGCAGCAGATGGCGGCGCAGCACCGGGCGTAGCGGGGGGAGGGCGGGGGTCGGATATGGGCTGATCATCCCCGCAACGATGGCGAGGCCCGCAGCGCCAGACCATTCAAATCGTTGCAAAAGCGTGATCGCTGCCGCGGCAGGTCTGATTCGGTTCAGGCATAAGTCCATCAGGGCTGGTCATTTCCGTTGAAACTCCCCATTCAGGACACTTTCGTTACGGGAACGTTATGCGCCGATGGCCGCCGCCCGTGCCACCACCCACTCCTCCAGGAAGCCCATGTCCGCCTCTCACAAGGCGCTGCGCCCGCGTCCGCTGGTGCTCGCGCTGTCGTCCCTGATGCTGGTCTCGTTGCCGGCCTTCGCGCAGGAAAGCGCACCCACCCAGCTACAGGAAGTGAAGGTCACCGGCTCGCGCATCCCCCGCGCCAGCGTCGAGGGGCCGTCGCCGGTGACGGTGATCAGCCGTGAGCAGATCGATGCGCAGGGTTATCGCAATGCCTTCGATGCATTGAGTGCCTTGACCGAGAACACCGGCAACGTGCAGGGCGAAGACTTCGGCAATACGTTCACCCCGGCCGCCAATACCATCAATCTGCGGGGGCTGGGCCCGAACCGCACGCTGGTACTGGTCAACGGCCGACGCCAGTCCGACTACCCGCTGGCCTACGAAGGCTCGGTGAACGTGGTCAACCTGGCCAACATTCCGAGTGCGCTGATCGAGCGCATCGAGGTGCTGGCAGCGGGCGCGTCGGCGGTGTACGGCTCCGATGCCATCGCCGGCGTCGTCAACATCATCCTCAAGGACCACTTCGAGGGCGTGGACGTGAACGTGCGCGCTGGCGGTACCCAGCAGGGCGGTGGCGACAACCAGCGCGTGCAGGTGGTCGGTGGCGGTTCCGGCGAGCGCTGGGACGGCCTGTTCGGCTTCGAGTTCGATGTGCGCAAGGCGATCCACGCGCGCCAGCGCGACTTCATGGATTCGCTGGACGATGACCCGACCGGCAAGGCGCCGCAGGCCACCGCCATCGCTTACCGGCGCAACGCCGCCACCGGCCGCAACATCGACCCGGGTACGAACGGCTGCGACCCGGCGTCGGGCATCTACGGCGGCAGTGTGTTCCGTGCCTTCAACCCGCGCCAGGGCTGGTACTGCGGCAGCAACGAGGCCGCCGCCAGCTACTGGACCGTGCAGACCGAGAAGCGCAACCTCAATGGGTATGGCCTGCTGACCTTCCACGTCAACGAGACCACCGACCTGTTCGCCGATCTGGCCGTGGGAAGCGCACGCATCACCAACAACACCCGCGCGCCTACCTGGACGTCGGCCCGCAATTACTTCTACAACCAGACCACCGGCAACCTGGAAAGCTGGTACCGCCGCTTCGCACCGGAAGAAATCGGTGGCCTGCCGCGCAACGCCAACCGTTTCCTGGAAAACTCGTGGTCGTTCAACGTTGGCGCGCGTGGCCGGATCGGCGACAGCGACTGGGACTACGAGGCGGTCTACAGCCGCTCCCGCTACGAGAACCGTACCCGTCGCCCGGTACTGCTGGCCGGCATCAACGAATACCTGCTCGGCCCGAAGCTGGGCGTGCGCGATGGCGTGGAGGTCTATGCACCGGACCCGGCACGCCTGTTCAAGCCGCTGACGCCGAACGAGTACAAGGGGCTGTCCGATTACCAGGAAAGCCGCAATGCGGCGTGGCTGCAGACCTTCAGCGCCAGCATCAACGGCCGCCTGTTCGGGCTGCCCGGCGGTGATGCAGCGCTGGCGGCGGTGGTCGAGGCTGGAAGCCAGGGTTACCGCAACCGCCCCGATCCGCGGCTGGGGAGTGGAGAGTTCTGGAATACCAGCGCCGGCATCGGTGCCGGGGGCGAGCGCGACCGCTATGCGGCGGGCGTGGAGCTGCAACTGCCGTTGCTGAAGTCGCTGACCACCACCCTGGCCGGTCGCTACGACCAGTACCGTGCCGGGGGCGAGCACCTCGGCAAGGCCACTTGGAGTTTCGGCGTGGAGTTCCGCCCGATCGAGAGCCTGCTGATCCGTGGTACCGCTGCGACCAGCTTCCGTGCGCCGGACATGAATTACGTGTTCGCCACCGAGACCCGCGGCTACAACCCGGGCATGACCGACTACTGGCGTTGCCGCACCGCAGGCCAGTCCTACGACAACTGCGACTACAACGGCCTGTCGATCGACTACAGCAACCGCGCGAACCCTCAGCTGCAGCCGGAAACCGCCAAGTCCTATGGCTTCGGCGTGGTCTGGTCGCCGCTGGCCGGGCTGGATTTCAGCGCTGACTATTACGACATCCGCATCGACAACGAGGTTACCAGCCTTGACACCAGCCGCATCCTGCGCGATGAGGCCGATTGCCGGCTGGGCCGCACGCTGGGCGGCGAGGCGCGCGACATCGGCTCACCGCTGTGCCAGGACGCGCTGTCGCGGGTGATCCGCAACCCGTCCACTGCCACCGTGCAACCGGACCAGGTGACCCGCGTGCTGATCAACCCGATCAACGCGGCGTCCGAATCGGTGCGCGGCCTGGACCTGAAGGGCAACTGGCGCTTCGATGCCGGCCGCTATGGCCGCTTCACCACGCGCCTGGCCTACACCGTGGTACTGGAACACACGTACAAGCAGTTCTCCGATGATCCGGAGCGCGACATCCGCAATTCGCTGGATGACTACCAGTGGCGCAGCAAGGCCAACGGCAGCATCACCTGGAACCAGGGTGACTGGACCACCACGCTGTATGGCAACCGTTTCGGCTCGCTGCCCAAGAGCGATGGCAGTGGCCGCATGGGGCCGTACATGACCTACAACGCCAGCGTGTTCCGCCAGTTCGGCGAGAACCTGTCGGTGGGCGTGATCGTCAACAACCTGCGCGACAGCCGCCCGCCGGCGGACAGGAACGGAGGCGGCTGGCCGTTCTATCCGGTCGGCAACTACGACCCGTATGGCCGCCAGTACTGGTTGCAGCTGGACTACCGGTTCCGCTGATCCCGCTGCAAGCGAAAGGCCCGGCATTGCCGGGCCTTCTGCTTTTCACTCATCGTGCGGTGCCACTGCGCCCGCCGTCGGTTCAGGGCAGCGCCTGCTGCAGGTACGACTCGATGACGTAGCTGAAAGGCTGCTGCTGGCGGTCGCGCAGCAGGGCGCGCACTTCCAGGATCACGCCATGATCGCCTTCGCCGCGCGGCGGCCAGAAGGTCTGGTCGGCCAGGGTCTGGCGCTGGAAGCCGAGCGGGCCGACCACGCGGCCGAACGGCTCATCGGTGCTGTCCAGCACCTCGTTCATGGCCGGGCTGAGGTGGCCGGGCAGGTACCAGTTGTCGGCCTCGGACAGCACGCGGCTGCCACAGACCAGCTGCACGCGGCGGTAGCGCAGGGCGGTACCGGATTGCGCCGCGCCCAGCGCCTGCAGCACATCGGCCGGTGCCGGCTTGTCCTGGCCGCGCACGCGCACCGCACGCACCCGTGCCTGCTCGGCGAGGCCATGCTCGGCGCACCAGTGCTCCAGGGTGGCGGTAGCGCTCTGCCCGGACAGCACGCGCTGGTGCAGCCGTTCGACCAGCGCAGCCGGCGCGATGCGCTGCTGTCCAGGCGGTGCCTGCAGCGGTGCAGTGGCGGCGGCATCAGTGGCGGACAGGCTGGCGATCGGGGCGGCGGCAAGCAGGGACGCGGCCTGCCAGCGGCGGAGACGATCGTGGCGGTCGGACGGGGCCATGCGGCATCACAGCGGAAACAGGCCTCTATGGTACCCGTTCAGACGTGTGCACGGCGTGGCAGCGGCCGGCCGTCGTTGCGGCATTCATCGTTCTGATGAATGCATGGCATCCAGATATTTCGTTGGTCGATGGAGGGGCCGGGGGCGCAGGATGGCGTCATGACCTGGCTTTGCGGGAGTTTCCGATGACGCTTCAGTTCGTCCATGGCGGCGTGGATCGCGACGGTGCACCGTTGCATTTCCACATCCGCAACGGACGCATCAGCGGCCTGAACGCAGAAGGCACGCCGCGCGAAGGTGCGGAAAGCGTCGATCTGAGCGGCTTTGCCGTCCTGCCAGGCCTGGTGGACGGCCATATCCACCTGGACAAGAGCTTCGTGGGTGATCGCTGGCATCCGCACCAACCGGTGAACAGCCTGCGTGAGCGCCTGGCGGTGGAGAAGGCGGCGGTGGCGGGCGCGGCACCGATGGTCGACCGGGCCGAGGCGCTGATCCGCCAGTGCAGCGGCTTCGGCACGGTGGCGATGCGCTGCCACGTCGACATCGATGCCAGTACCGGGCTGCGCCATCTGGACGCGGTGCGCGAGGCGGCGCTGCGCTGCGCCGACATCATGCGCATCCAGCTGGTGGCGTTCCCGCAGGCCGGGGTGATGTCCTGTCCAGGCACCGCCGCAGTGCTGGAGCAGGCCATTGCCGCGGGCGTGGAGGTACTGGGCGGCATCGACCCGACCACCCTCGACGGCGATGCCGAAGGCCAGTTGGCGCTGTTGTTCGGCCTGGCCGAGCGCTATGGCGTGCGGCTGGACATCCATCTGCACGAACCCGGCGAGACCGGGCTGGCCCAGCTGCTGCGCATCGCTGCGCGGACCCGGGCGGCCGGGTTGCAGGGCCGGGTGGCGGTCAGCCATGCCTATTCGCTGGGTGAAGTGCCGCTGGCGCGCGCGCTGCAGGTTGGCGAGGCGCTGGCCACGGCCGGCGTAGCCATCATGAGCAATGCACCGGGCGACCACCCGTTCCCGCCATTGCGTGCGCTACATGACGCCGGCGTGCGCGTGTTCGCCGGCAACGACAACATCCGCGACTGCTGGTGGCCGTACGGCAATGGCGACCTGCTGCAGCGGGCGATGCTGCTGGGCTACCGCTCCGGCTTCTACACCGATGCCGACCTGATGCTGGCGCTGGACATGGTCACCACCCATGCCGCTCAGGTGATCGGGCTACCGCAGTACGGCCTTGCGGAGGGCCTTCCGGCCACCTTCGTGGCGGTGCGTGCCGACCATGGCCCGGCGGCCGTGGCTGCAGTGCCAGTGGAACGCCGCGTGGTGGTGGACGGCCGCTGGCTGTAGATCCACGCCATGCGCCGATGATGCGATCGAATCCGGTGCGTGGCTCACGCGTAATCATCGGCGCGGGTCGCGACGAACTCCTCCAGCCACGCCAGCAGGTGGGCAATGTCGATCACCTCGCCTTGCTCGACGCGCTTGAGCAGCAGCGTGCTGGCACCGATCTGCAGGCTGCTGTCGGCATAGCGCAGCACCGCGTCGATGCCCCAGGCGTCGGTGACCTGCATCCACGCCAGGCCTGGCACGCGCTGGGCCAGGGTGTCGCCGAACGCCACGCCAAGGGCCTCCCAGCCGTCTCCGTCGTCACGGTCGATCAGTTCGGCGTCGACCACACGCTGCAGCGTGCTGGCTGGCAGTGGCCATTGCACCGGCAGGCTGGGGAAACCGGCTGCCACGCGTGCAGCGATCAACGACCGCTGGTGCTGCAGATGGGTCTGCAGGGCCGCGGGTAGGGGGTCGAAGCGGGTGGGGATTTCGTCGGACATGGCGAGGCGCGGTGGGGCACGGAAACGGCGGGCACTGTAGCCGGCGATGCAGCGCGCTGGCGCGGCAGGATTGATCAGGTTTCGATGCTTGATGCGCGAAAGGCAGCCACGCATGGCGCGGATCCAGGGTGCTCAATCCGGTTCGCGCTGCACCTGCCGCCACAGCTCGCCCGCCAGAGCGCGCACCGCATCATCGGCATCGGCGCGATGCAGCAGGCCAATCTCGTAGTTGTCGATCACCGGCAGGGCGCGCTCACCATCGATGATGCGGTGCTCACGCATGACCGCGCGGCGGGGTAGCAGGCTGATGCCGATGCCATCGGCCACCGCGCCCTGGATGCCGCTGAGCGACGAGCTGGTGAAGGCGATGCGCCAGCGCAGGCCCAGCGCTTCCACGGCGTGGATCATCTCGTCGCGGTACAGCCCGCGCGGCGGGAAGGTGACCAGCGGCAGCGGATCCTGCCCCAGGCAACTGCTGCGCAGGCTGTCGATCCAGTGCATCGGCTCGCGCCGGCAGTGCACGGCCTGGCGCGTGTTGCGACGTTGTTTGACCAGCACCAGGTCCAGCTCGCCATGGTCGAAGCCGTGCGCCAAGTCGCGGCTCAGTCCGCTGCTGATCTCCAGCTTCACCTGCGGATGGCGACGGCTGAACGCCGCCAGCATGCGGGTGGTCTGCGCGTTGACGAAGTCCTCCGGCACGCCGATGCGTACGGCGGTCTCCACGGTGGCGCCGGCCAGCGCCTGGGCCATTTCCTCGTTCAGGTCGAGCATGCGCCGCGCGTAGCCGAGCAGGGTGTGGCCGGCATCGGTGGGATGCACGTCGCGGTGGCCGCGTTCGAGCAGGCGGTGCCCGGCCAGTTCCTCCAGACGGCGCACCTTCTGGCTGACCGTGGACTGGGTCGAATGCAGCCGCGTGGCGGCGGTGGTGAAACTGCCGCAGTCGGCCACCATCACCAGCGCCCGCAGCAGGTCCAGTTCGAACAGGGTTCTATTCGATTTGGCACTGTCTGGCATTTGAACATTTCACTTCTGGATGCACGTGGCGACTTCTACCATGCGAAGCAACCACCGGCAATGCCCACCCATTGCGAGCGCCGCGCGCCGTGCAGCGGTGATCGACAGGAGGAGACACCGACATGCGCTTCCATCGTTGCCGTGCCTGGCCTGCACCGTTCGTGCGCGCGCTGCTGGTGTGTCTGCTGGCCATGGTCACGCCCGCCTGCACCGCCACCTCCCGGGTGGACGCCGATGCCCACCTGCGCGATGCCGCCAGCCGCGGCGATACCGAGGCCGTGCGCGAGGCAATCGGGCAGGGCGCCGATCTGGAAGCACGCGACGGCCAGGGCCGCACCGCGCTGCTGCTGGCCACGCATGGAAACAACGTGGATGCCGCGCGCGAACTGATCGAAGCCGGTGCCGATGTCAATGCCAAGGATGCGTTGCAGGACAGTGCCTACCTGTACGCTGGTGCGCGTGGCCTGGATGAAATCCTGGCGATGACGCTGGCGCATGGCGCTGATCTGCACAGCACCAACCGCTATGGCGGTACTGCGCTGATTCCGGCCGCCGAGCGCGGCCACGTCGCCACCGTGCGCACGCTGCTGCGCGCGGGCGTTGCGGTGGATCATGTCAACCGCCTGCACTGGACCGCATTGCTGGAAGCGATCCTGCTCGGCGATGGAGGGCCGCGTCATGTGCAGATCGTGCAGCTGCTGCTTGATGCCGGTGCCGATCCCGAACGGGCCGACGGCGATGGCGTGACACCACTGGCCCATGCGCGGCAACGCGGCTACACCGACATCGAAGCACTGCTGCGCCAGTACGGCGCGGTGCGCTGAGGCCTGACCCCTTCCACCCGCACGCTGCGCGTGCTCACCAGGATGCTGTCCATGTTCCGTTTCCATTCGCTGTCTCTTGCCGTCCTTGTTGCAGTGGCCCCGCTGTCGGCCGCGGCCGCCGAGCGTGCCGACCTGCTGATCCGCAATGCCACCGTGGTGGATGTCGAACACGCCAGCACGCTGCCTGGGCAGAGCGTGGTGATCCGCGGCGAGGACATCGTTGCCGTTGGTCCGGACGCGCAGCTGCGCAGCCAGTGGAAGACCACCCGCCAGATCGATGCCAAGGGCAAGTACCTGATCCCGGGGCTGTGGGACATGCACGTGCACTTTGGTGGCGGCCCGGCGCTGATCGAAGAGAACAAGGCGCTGCTGCCGCTGTACATCGCGCACGGCATCACCACCGTGCGTGACTGCTCCGGCGACCTGCCCGGGCAGGTGCTGCAGTGGCGTGGCGAGATCGCCAAGGGCACGTTGTTCGGGCCGCGCCTGCTCAGTTCGGGCGCGAAGATCGAAGGCATCAAGCCGGTCTGGAAGGGCACGATCGAAGTGGGCAGCGAGGCGGACGTCGACCAGGCGATCGTCCGCCTGCAGCACGACAAGGTCGATTTCGTGAAGATCACCGACAGCACGCTGAAGCCGGAACTGTTCCTGTACTCGGCCAGTGCCGCGCGCAAGGCGGGTTTCAAGGCATCCGGCCATATCCCGATGGCGCTGACCGTGGAGCAGGCCGTCGACGCCGGGCTGGCGTCGATCGAGCACCTGGACTATGCGTTCAAGGCCGGCAGCAAGGACGAGGCGCAGATCGCCGCCGACTTCGCTGCCGGCCGCATCGACCGTGCCGAAGCCAACCGGCGGCTCGACGCGAGCTTCGACCGCGAGACCGCGATGCACGCCTACCGCGATTTCGCCAGGCGTGGCGTGTTCGTGACCCCGACCCTCAACGGTGGTCGCATCCTCGACTTCCTCGATCAGGATGACCACGCCAGCGACCCGTACCTGGCCTACATCGGCCCGGGCCTGCGTGCCACCTACCAGTGGCGCGTGGACCGCGCCGCCAAGGCCACGCCCGCGCAGATCGAAGCGCGTCACGCGCAGTACCACCAGGTGGCCGCAGTGCTGCCGCTGCTGCAGGAAGCCGGCGTGACGATCATCGCCGGCACCGATGCGGGCTTCCTGAACTCGTACAACTTCCCGGGTATCGCGCTGCACCAGGAACTGCAGCTGTTCGTGAAGGAGGGCCTGAGCGCACCGCAGGCGCTGTCGGCGGCGACTCGTTCCGGCCCGGCCTGGTTCGGCCAGATGGATCGCTACGGTGGCGTGGCCACCGGCAAGGCCGCCGACCTGGTGCTGCTGACCGCCAATCCGCTGCAGGACATCGCCGCGACCGAGAAGATCGACAGCGTGATCCTGCGTGGCAATGTGTATGACCGTGCCGCGCTGGACAGGATGCTGGCCGAGACCAAGGCCAAGGTCGCCGCCTGGAATGCCGAGGCGGCACGCTGACATGACCGCCGGCGCGGTGTCTTGACAGGTCATGGGGGAGCGGCGCTAAGGTCTGCACTCCAGTGTGCATTGGCATGGTAGGGACATCATGTTGCGGATCCTGCAGGCGGGTTGGCGGGTGCGTACGGCGTACGGGTGGTCGTACGGAAGCGCCGGACGATGAGCCGGGCGCGGTTGTTTCCGTTGCTGGCTGGTATCGGCATCGTGCTGGTGGCGATCGTGCTGGCGGCGCTGGCGTGGCGGGTGGAGCTGATGGGGCTGCCGCATCCGCAGTGGTTGAGCTGGGCGCAGGCGATTTCGGCCGTTACCCGTTACTCGCAGAACTCGCAGTTGGGTCTGGCGGCCGACGTCTACTACGCGCTGATGCCGCTGTTGGTGCCGGTCTCTGCGTTCTGGTCGCACCGCGCGCTCTGCTACGACGCTGATGGCCGCCCCAGCGCCTGGCAGAGACGGGCGTTCCGGCCGGCGCAGCGTCGTGCCGGGGTGTTCGCGGTGCCATTGTTCGCCGCGTTGCCGGTAACGCTGTTGTGCCTGTTCCGGGGCGGCGACCTGCTGCGGCTGTCGATCCAGGGCAACTTCTGGGCGATGGCGCTGAAGGGCTGGCTCCCCTTCTTCGTGTGCGGGGTGGCCATCGCCCTGGTGGTATCGATGGTGGAGAAGCTGTTGCGACCCGCATCCGCCAACGCAGGCGGCTGACCGGGTTCGAATCGGAGTGAACGGCACCGGGGCAGGGCCTGCGCGGACCTCCGTCCGTCGGCTGCCTCTTGCCAGCCCGGGTCGCTTGGGCTATACCGCCGTTCATTCGAGTGCAGCGCATAGCAGGGACGTTATGTCTGGAGTGTTCGAGGTCTGTTGCCGGCGGCGGGAAAGGATCCCGGCCGCGTCCGTGTTTGCGCCCCCGAGGGGGCCGCTGGTTCGCGATTCCGCATCGTAGTCCGTAGCAGGCGCTGGCGCGCAACTGTGCCGGCGCTGTTCCCGTTGTGCCTGATCGAAACCGCCGCCAGCAGCGCAGGGGGCAGGCATGCATCGGTGCGCGTGCCTGCAACACCGTGCAGAGGGCATCTGCAGTACCGACCTTCACAAGGAAGCGAGCACATGAACACGCAGACGTGGCAGTTGCCCAAGAATTACGTCATCGATCCGGACACCGGTGACATGACGATCTTCAACCACGACGGGTCGATCACCGTGCTGCGGAAAGATCCGGCGACCGGTGCCTATTCGCTGGAGCACAACGGGGTCAAGGTCAGCCAGGACCAGTTCAACCTGTCGATGCTGTGGGCGTTGATGAAGGAGACCGCCAAGGCCCCCGGCATGGAAGGGCCGGACATACAGGACGTGATTCCGCTGGTGCTTGCCGCGGCCAGCGGCGACGGTGCCAAGCACACGTTCCTGGACGACATGGCCAAGGCGCTGAAGGCACAGAGCGAGGCCGTGCTGGCCGGAGTCTCGCGGCAGACGGCGCATGCGCAGTTCCTGCGTGATGCATCGGCGGTGGTGCAGAAGAACAGTGCGGGCATGGCCCAGCATCTGGATGCGAGTGCACGGGCCACCCTCAACAAGGCGCTGGCCGGACTGGCGAAGGCCGATGCACTGGAAATCCGTGCAGCGCGCAGTGGCCGCGCTGCCGATCTGATCGACGCGCGCTACGGCAAGATCGGAGCCGTGCTGGATGTGGTCTCGCTGCTGTCGGCGCTGGCCGAGGGTGACAGCAACGAGATTCTGAAGACGTCGCTCGGCATTCTTGCCGGCATCGTTGCCGGTAGTGCGGCCGCCTTCTTTGGCGCGCCCATGCTGCTGGGCCTTGGCATCGGCCTGCTCGGGTCGTGGGGAGCGGGCCAGCTGTACGATGCGTTCATTGGTCCGAACATCGGCGATCTGGGCAATTTCTGGGACAACCTGTTCGGTGCGCTGGGTCTGGGTGACGGCGTGGGCGGCGATTTCGCCGCGGCCCGCAACCTTGTGCCGCGGCGGGATCCGTTGGCGCTGGACCTCGATGGCGACGGCATCGAGACGGTCGGGGTACGAGCCGGCGTCTTGTTCGATCACGATGGCGATGGGGTGCGCCAGGGCACCGGTTGGATTGGCCCGGACGATGGGCTGCTGGTGCTGGACCGCAATGGCAATGGCCGGATCGACAACGGTACCGAGCTGTTCGGCGTCGACACGCCCTTGCCGGACGGTAGCCAACCACGGTCCGGATTTGCGGCACTGTCCAGCCTGGACAGCAATGGCGACGGCATCTTCGACGCACGCGACGCGCGGTTTGCCGATGTCAGGGTGTGGCGCGATCTCAACCAGGACGGCATCTCGCAGGCCACTGAACTGTTCACCCTGGAGGGGCTGGGCATCGCGTCGATCGGCCTGACCCCGCACAGCGTCGATGACCAGAATCTCGGCAACGGAAACATCATCGACAACCACGGCACGTACGTGCGCACCGATGGCAGCAGCGGCGCCATTGTCGACATGCAGTTCGCGGTGGAGAATTTCTATCGCGAATTCGACCGCGGGAGCCATCCGGTGACCCTGCTGGACGCGGTCAAGGCGTTGCCGGACCTGCGCGGCTCCGGCGCGGTGCGCGATCTTCGCGAGGCGGCCAGCCTGTCGCCGGCGCTGTTGCAGGCACTGCAGGCGGTGGTGCCTGGCATGTCCCGCGACGCATTGCTGGCCAGGATCGACGGCATCGTCACCCTGTGGGCCGCATCGTCGGGCATGAAGACCGGCGAAGAGATCATCGAGGGCGAAGCCGGTGGGCGCACCCTGCGCTACCACGGCGTTGTTCCGCAGTCGGTGCAGGCACAGGGCGAGAGCGCCGTCAGTGCCTGGAAGACCGCCCAGCACGCCACGCTGGGGCCGATCATCGCGCTGCTTGAACGCTTCAATGGCTCAACCCTGGTCAGTATCAGTGGCGACCGTGTCAGCACCGGTGGCCGCGGCTTCGGCGGCGGCGCGATGCAGACCGAGATCGATGTCGAGTTGTGGCCCGAACAGATCGCCCCGCTGTTGCGGGCGCATGCCGCCCTGGTGGATTCGGTGTATGGCGCCCTGGCCCTGGGCGTGCGCCTGAAGGACGTGATGGCGTCGTTCCGGCCCGTGTTCGGCAGCCAGGGCCTGAGCTGGGACACGGCGGGCATGACGGCGGCACTGTGGGCTAAATGGCAAGGCGACACGCTGGGTGCTCTGCAGGACGTGATGGACATCAAGCGTTACGCCAGCGCACAGATGGAAATGGCGGATTGGCCCGGTCTTTCGGTCCTGACCGAGATGGTGCGCCAGACCCGTGCGCTGGCCGGAGGGGATCAAGTGCTGGCGCGGGCCGGCATCAGCCTGGTCCAGGGCAGCGCCAGCGGCGGCAGCGGTCAGGATTGGCTGTGGGGCGGGACCGCTGCGGATACGATCAACGGGGGGGCAGGCGCAGACTTCCTTGTGGGGGGGGAAGGCGATGACAGGTTGAACGGTAACGGCGGTGACGACGAGATCGCCGGCGGGGTCGGCAATGACCGGCTTGTCGGCGGTGATGGCAGCGATGTACTGCTGGGGGAGCAGGGCGACGACAACCTTGAAGGTGAAGATGGAAACGACCTGTTGATCGGTGGTGCTGGCAACGACAAGCTGCGTGGTGGTTTCGGCAACGACACCTATCATTTCGACTTGGGCTGGGGCAGTGACCGGCTCTACAACGATGACACCAGCAGAGGGCGGACTGACATCATCCGCTTCGGTGCCGGTATTCTGGCCAGCGATATCCGGGTGAGCCGTTCGTATAGTGACCTGTTGCTGACCCATGCCAATGGTGATCGCATCACCGTCGATATGGGCCTTTACTACGATGCGCTGGCGGGTACCGCCTATCGTATCGATGAGGTCCACTTCGATGACGGAACCATCTGGACCATGGAGCAGATCAAGCAGATGCTGCTGCAGCCGACCAGTGGTGCCGACAGCATCACTGGCTACGCCAGCGATGACACCCTGCGTGGAGGCGAGGGCAACGACAAGATCTTCGGCGAAGGCGGCAACGACACGCTGTATGGAGATGCCGGCAACGACGATCTGGACGGGGGCGCCGGCAACGATGTGCTGATCGGCGGCAGTGGCAACGATACCCTGCGCGGCGGCAATGGCAGCGATACCTACCGCTTCGATCTGGGCTGGGGCAGCGACAAGATCGTCGCCAACGATACCGGCACGGGCCGGGTGGAAACCATCCAGTTTGGCGAAGGCATCCTTGCCAGCGACATCCGCCTGAGCCGCACCACCTACGATCTGGTGCTGACCCACAGCAATGGTGATCGCATCACCGTCGATATGGGGCTGTACAACGATGCGCTGGCTGGAAGTTATTACAGGATCGACCAGGTCAGCTTCGCCGATGGCACGTTGTGGAGCATGGACCAGATCAAGCAGATGCTGCTGCAGCCGACCAGCGGTGCCGACAGCATCACTGGCTACGCCAGCGATGACACCCTGCGCGGAGGAGAGGGCAACGACAAGATCCTCGGCGAAGGCGGCAACGACACGCTGTATGGAGATGCCGGCAACGATGATCTGGACGGGGGCGCCGGCAACGATGTGCTGATCGGCGGCGGCGGCAACGATACCCTGCGCGGTGGCGCTGGCAGCGACACGTATCACTTCGATCTGGGCTGGGGCAGCGACAAGATCGTCGCCAATGACACCGGCACGGGCCGGGTGGAAACCATCCGGTTTGGCGAAGGCATCCTTGCCAGCGACATCCGCCTGAGCCGCACCACCAACGACCTGGTGTTGACCCACAGCAATGGCGATCGCATCACCGTCGACATGGGCATGTACTACGACGCGGTGGCCGGAAGCTACTACCGGATCGACCAGGTCAGCTTCGCCGATGGCACGTTGTGGAGCATGGACCAGATCAAGCAGATGCTGCTGCAGCCGACCAGCGGTGCCGACAGCATCACTGGCTATGCCAGCGATGACACCCTGCGTGGAGGGGAGGGCAACGACAAGATCCTCGGCGAAGGCGGCAACGACACGCTGTATGGAGATGCCGGCAACGACGATCTGGACGGAGGCGCCGGCAATGACGTGCTGATCGGCGGCAGTGGCAACGATACCCTGCGGGGCGGCAATGGCAGCGATACCTACCGTTTCGAACTGGGCTGGGGCAGCGACAAGATCGTCGCCAACGATACCGGCACGGGCCGGGTGGAAACCATCCAGTTTGGCGAAGGCATCCTCGCCAGCGACATCCGCTTGAGCCGCACCACCAACGACCTGGTGTTGACCCACAGCAATGGCGATCGCATCACCGTCGACATGGGCATGTACTACGACGCGGTGGCCGGAAGCTACTACCGGATCGACCAGGTCAGCTTCGCCGACGGCACCCTGTGGACGATGGACCAGATCAAGCTGATGCTGCTGCAGCCGACCCCCGGCGCCGATCGCCAGTTGGGCTATGCCTCCAACGATATTCTGGACGGTGGCGAGGGCAACGACGAGCTGGATGGGGCCGGTGGCAACGATGTGCTGATCGGTGGCGGTGGCAATGACATCCTGCGCGGCGGCGCCGGCAGTGATACCTATCACTTTGATCTGGGCTGGGGCAGCGACCGGATCATCGTCAGCGACACCGGTGTTGGCCGGGTCGAGACGGTGCGCTTCGGCGCCGGGATCGCCGCCAGCGATATCCGTCTTGGCCGCGCCGGCAGCGATCTGCTGTTGACGCACGTCAATGGCGATCGCATCACCGTCGACATGGGGCTGTACAACGACGCAGCGGCCGGCGGTGCGTACCGGATCGACCAGGTCAGCTTCG
>NZ_JCAFSZ010000020.1:0-38023 GCF_059369755.1 Stenotrophomonas sp. YJH_SMC_57 | reverse complement strand
CTGCAGGCGCCTTCACAAGATACCTGCGCATACTTTCAAAGATCCGGGGAAGTGGCCTCAGCGCCGTTCCCGTGTGCTGCGAAGTTTCCTTCGTAGCGAGCCGCCCATTATAGCCGGCTTTTCTGCTTCGTCAACACCTTTTTCAAGGCCGTCTCACCGGGGTGGACGTTGTTGCCGATGCCGCTTCGTCGTTGGACCCGAGGGCCTTTCGTCGTTGCGAGCCGCCTATTATGCCGGACTTTTCCAGTCCGTCAACACCTTCGTTCGATCATCTCGTTCGTCGGCGGTGGCGTCGCTGTTCGCGTGCCGTTTCCGAAGAAGCGATGCGCTGCAGCAAGGGAGCGAATTCTAGAGATCCTGCAGATTTCGTCAAGGCTTTTTTGCAGGGTGATGACAGAAGCGTCGTGACATCACGCATGACGTACGCTCGAAGATCACTGCGGCGTTGCCCGCGCGTTGCGCGGTCAACGCCGCAGCCGCTATCAATGCAGGGATGCACAGTGGAGAGAAAGCAATGAGCATGCAGGTGGCACGCACGTGGTGGCGCGATCTTTCGATGCCGGCGATCGTTGCCGGCTTCATTACAGTGCTGGTCGGCTTCGCCAGTTCCGCCGTGATCGTGTTCCAGGCCGCGCAGGCCGTCGGTGCCGACCAGGCGCAGATCGCCTCGTGGATGTGGGCGCTTGGGCTGGGCATGGGCGTGACCTGCATTGGCCTGTCACTGCGCTATCGCGTGCCGGTAGTGACCGCGTGGTCGACCCCGGGTGCGGCCATGCTGGTGGTGGGTGCCGGCGGTGCTTCGCTCTCTGAAGCGACCGGCGCCTTCCTGCTCGCCGCAGTGCTGGGCATGCTGGCGGGCTTCTCGGGCCTGTTCGCCCGGTTGATGCAGCGGGTGCCGATGGCGCTGGCCGCGGGCATGCTGGCCGGGGTGCTGCTGCGCTTCGGCCTGGATGTGTTCGTGGCCATGAACAGCCAGCTGGTGCTGGCATTGGCGATGTTCGCCACCTGGCTGGCCGGGCGCCGCCTGTTCCCGCGCTACGCCGTCATCGCCACCCTGCTGGTCGGTATCGCGGTCGCCGCCAGCCGTGGCCTGCTGCACGCACAGCAGGTGCACCTGCAACTGGCGATACCGCAGTGGGTGACCCCGTCCTTGTCCTGGACCGCCGTGGCCGGCATCGCCCTGCCCTTGTTCGTGGTCACCATGGCCTCGCAGAACATTCCCGGCGTGGCGGTGATGCGTGCCTCCGGCTACGACGCCCCGGTGTCGCCGCTGATCGGCTGGATCGGCGTGGTCAACACCCTGCTGGCGCCATTCGGCGCGTACGCGCTGAATCTGGCGGCGATCACGGCAGCGATCTGCATGGGCCGCGATGCGCACGAGGATCCAGCACGACGCTACACCGCTGCCATGGCTGCAGGCGCCTTCTATATTGTCATCGGCCTGTTCGGCGCCACGGTGGCGGCGCTGTTTGCCGCGTTCCCGAGGGAACTGGTGGCCTGCGTGGCCGGTATCGCACTGTTCGGCACCATCGGCAACAGCCTGGCCAGTGCACTGGCGGTGGAGCGTGACCGCGAGGCGGCACTGGTCACCTTCCTGGTCACCGCCTCGGGCGTATCGCTGGCCGGGATTGGTTCGGCGTTCTGGGGCCTGGTGGCCGGCGCGCTGTGCCTGCTGGTGCTGCGGCCCCGCCAGGGCCGCTGACCCGGGCTACCCGGCCAATCCGGCACCGACGGTACTCAGCACCGCCGCGATGACGAGGGCGATCATAGTGGCGACCACGCTGGTGCCACCGCGCGCGCTCAGCTCACGGTGCAACCGCGCCTCGTCGCCCGGGCTCTCCGCTCGGGCCCGGGCAATCAGGCGCTGGCAATGTGCCAGGTACCAGGTGTTGCCGAAGGCACCGGTAGTGATGCTGAGCGCGACAGTGATGATCAGCGACAGGCCATCAGGCACATCCAGCAGCGTCTCGATCACGCTGATCAGCAGCAGCAGGCCCGCCCACATCGCTGCGAGGCGATACATCCTGCGGTACATCATCCAGACCAGGCCCAGCAGGAACGCCGGCCAGTGCCAGGTGCCGCTGCCCGTGGCGATGCCCTGATCCAACCGCCAGCGCTGGCGATAGGTTGGGAAGTTGCCTCCGACCACGGCGGCATACAACGCCATCTCGCCCTCCAGCCCGGCGGCGGGCGTGGCCGTGGCCGTGGCCGTGGCCGTGGCCGCCGTCGCGGGCGCGCGGTAGGGATCTGCGGGATCTGCGGGATCTGCAGCGGCGACAGGCGCGACCACCGCATGTTCAAGCGGCGCGGCGACCGGCTCGGCTGTCGCCACCGAAGGGTCCAGTTCGGCCAACGGTCGCCACGACGGCATGCCTTCGCGCCACAGCAGCGTACGCGCCGTCACCGTCCCGTCCTGCTGCAGGCGACGCAGGCCGGCAAGATCGACCGGCCCTTCGCTCTGCCTGCTGTTGGCGTACCACCACTGTGCTTCCTGCATGAAAACGTCCTGGTTGCGTTGATGCGTTACTGGTTGGCCGGCGTCCATGGTGCCGCAGACAACGTCTGTGACAACATATGCCTGCCGCCCGGCGGCAGGGTCACCACGTCGGGTCCGGCATTGGCGGCTTCCAGGCAAACATAGTCGCGCCAGCCCGCGCCGACGTCGGCCATCTTCGCCGCAGCCTCGGCACCGGGATTCCACGCGACCAGCGAACGGCTTCCGTCGGTACGGATGTCGATGCGGCGCTTGAGCACCGGATCACGCAGCACATAGTGGCCCTTGGCCTGCGTATAGATGCGATCGCTACGGCCGGGGTCGCGCGGGTCGCGCAACGACCAGGGGCCCTGCTGCCGACGCGGCTGCGCATAGTTCTCGAACTTGTCCAGATAGTCCAGGCCGTCCACGCCATCGACTTCCACCGCGCTGGCATCCCCCACGCGGAAGTAGTTGTGCAGCGCCTGGGTGATGGTGGCGGGCGTGCTGCCGGTGTTCTCGGTGATCAGCTGCTGGGTCAACTGGCGTCCCACGCGGACGGTCATGCGCAGGCGCAGGTCCAGGCTCTGCAGGACCGGCGGCGCCAGGGTCAGCTCGATGCTGCCGTCATCCAGGCGACGGGCCTGCTGGAGTTCCCACGGCAAGGTGCGCACGAAGCCGTGGGCGGGCACGTCGTTGCCCTGGCCCTGTCGGCCGAAATACGGCCAGCATACGGGGCTGCCTCCCCGGATGGGCGTGGGCAATTCGGCACGTCGCGGTGACAGCCACATCACGTCTGCCTGGCCCTTGGGCACGAAGGAAAGCAGCTGGCCACCAAAGACACTGATGGCGGCGCTGGCCTCGGCGGTTTCCACCAGCCAGGCATCGAGCCCTTGGTACTGCCCGCTGCGTACGCCCTGGATCTGCTGCACGTTGGATCGACTCCGTATGGCCGGCGACTGCACGGCACTGTAGTCGCTGGGAAGCGTGAAACGGGTGGGCACCGGCGCAGTAGCCGGCGTGTTCTGCAGTGCGCGCAGGATACGCTGTCCGGCGCGGCCATCGGTATTGACCCAGCCCAGGCGCTGCTGCTCGGCCTGGATCGCACGACGCGTGGCGACACCGATCATGCCGTCGGCGCTGCCGATATCGTGGCCACGGGCCAGCAGCAGGGTCTGCAGCTGGCGGCGCTCATCGCGGCCGATGCCGGGATCATCGGTCGGCCACGCCGTGGCCAGGCCTTTGCTGCCCCGCAGCTGGTCGGCCAGCGTAGCGATCGCCAGCGCATAGCTTTCGGCAGCGTTGTAGCTGTAGATCGCGTCGTAGTTGCGGAACACCAGCAACGCCGGGCCCTTGCTGCCGGCCGGCAGCAGCAGGGCGGCGCGTGCATCGGCGGGCAGGTTGCCCGGAGCCAGTGCACTGCCATCCATCGCGGTCACGCCCTGCGCCCGCCAGTCGGCCAGCGCCCGGCGCTGGGTGCGGCCGGCCTGGCTGGCATTGAAGCCGGCCGGAACACGCACTTCCATGCCCCACGGCTCACCACTGCGCCAACCGGCGCGCTTGAGGTAGTTGGCCGTCGACGCCAGCGCATCGGGAATGCTGCCGACCAGATCGCGGCGGCCATCACCGTCGCCATCGACGGCGATGCGCGCGTAGGTGCTGGGCATGAACTGGGTGTGGCCGAAGGCACCTGCCCAGGAACCGGTCAGCCCCTGCGCCTGCAGGTCACCGCGGTTGATCAGCGTGAGCAGGGCCAGCAGTTCGCCACGGAAGAACGCCTGGCGGCGACCGGCGCAGGACAGCGTGGCCAGCGACTGCAGCAGCGGGCGCTTGCCGAACACGCGACCGTAGTCGCTCTCCACGCCCCAGACCGCGACGATGGTGGCCGGATCGACGCCGTACTGCGCCGACACGCGTTCCAGCAGGTCGCGATGCTGCTGCAGCAGCGCGCGGCCATCATCCACGCGCTGGCGATCGACCAGTGCGGCCAGGTAGTCCCAGATCGGCGTGGTGAACTCGGGCTGCGCGTCGAGCAGGCCGAGCACGCTGGGGTCGGGGGTGAGGCCTGCCGTGATCTCGGCGAAGCGGTCGGCACTGATGCCTTGGTTGGCGGCCGTGGCCTGCAGGCCGGCCAGGCAGCGGCCGAACGCCGGGTCGACGGTGATGGTCGCTGGCGCCGACACCTGCGGCGCCGTTGCGAGAGCGGCCGCCAGGCCGAGCGTGGTCAGAATGGGCATGGCGTCCTCCGTGTTGCCGTTGCAGGACCATCTTAGGCGGAGCCCTGCCGCCGAACCTGAAGCGAGGCCGGCTGATGGCGGACCAGGCGACTAGATGGCGCGCAGCAGGCGCAGACCGTAGGCGGGGCTGTCGGCATTCCAACGCTGCACGACCTGCAGGCCGGCCTGCTGCAGCAGCCATTCGAAGCTGTCGTCGGTGTACTTGTGGCTGTACTCCACCCGGATCGGCTCACCGGCCTCGAAGTGGAAAGTGCGGCCGTCAAGGTGCACGTCCTGCTCGTGCTGGCTGACCAGGTCGGTCTCGATGCGCAGCCGCGCGGTGCTGTAACGGGCGCGATGGCGGAACCCGTCGAGGTCGAAGTCGCTGCCGATCTCTCGGTTGAGCCGGGCCAGCAGGTTGAGGGTGAAGGCCGCGGTGACGCCCTGTGCATCGTTGTAGGCCGCTTCGATCAGCGCCGGGTCCTTGTGCAGGTCGATGCCGACCAGGGCCAGGCCATCGCGGCCCATGGTCTGGCGCATCGCGCGCAGCAACGCCACCGCGTCGTCACCGGTGAAGTTGCCCAGCGTGGAGCCGGGGAAGAACAGCAGCCGGCGCGCCGGTTCCCGCTCGGGCGTGGGCAGGGCGACGGGACGGGTGAAGTCGGCACACACCGGCAGCATTTCCACGTCGGGCAGCGCCGGTGCAAGGTGGTCGATGCTGGACAGCAGTGCGGCGCGCGAGATCTCGATCGGGGTGTAGGCCACCGGGTCCTGCAGCGCGGCCAGCAGCAGCGCGGTCTTGCGGCCACTGCCGCTGCCCAGTTCAACCACGTGCACGTGCGGGCCCACCACCCGCGCGATGTCGGGCAGCACCCTGGCCAGCAGCGCCAGCTCGGTACGCGTGGGGTAGTACTCGCGGGTCTGGGTGATCTGTTCGAACAGGCGCGAGCCGCGCGCATCGTAGAAGTACTTGGAGGGCAGCTGGCGCTCGGCGCGCGACAAGCCGTCCACGGCGTCGGCGAGGATCTGCTGGCGACCGGGCGTGAGATCGGTCAACGCCCGCAACGCGTCATGCACGGTGCTCATGTCAGGTCCCGGGCCAGGCGCAGGCCGGAGAACTGCCAGCGCGCCGGCGGCATGAAGAAGTTACGGTAGCTGGCGCGCACATGCCCGCGTGGGGTGGCACAGCTGCCGCCGCGCAGCACCCACTGGCCGCACATGAACTTGCCGTTGTACTCGCCGAGATTGCCGGCAAACGGGCGGAAGCCCGGATACGCGCCGTAGGCACTGTGGGTCCACTCCCAGACGTCGCCGAACAGCTGGCGCAGACCGTGACCCTGCGCTGCCTGCGGGTGCAGGTGATCGTCATCGGCGAAATGGCCGCTCACCGGGCGTGATGCAGCGGCGGCTTCCCATTCGAACTCACTGGGCAGGCGCGCACCAGCCCAGCGGGCACAGGCATCAGCCTCGTAGTAGCTGAGATGGCAGACAGGTGCATGCGGGTCCAGTTCGCGCCAGCCGCCCAGGGTGTATTCGCGCTGCAGGGCGTCGTCCCAGTACAGCGGGTGCTGCCAGTCTTCGCTTTCGCGCAGTGCCCAGCCCTCGCTGAGCCACCAGCGCGGCTCGCGGTAACCGCCGGCCTCGATGAAGGCCAGGTACTCGGCATTGCTGAGCGGGCGCTCGGCCAGGGCATGGGCGGGCAGCAGCACGCGGTGCTGCGGCGACTCGTTGTCATAGGCGAAGGCGGCGTGGCGGGGCCAGGCGGCGGCGCCGACGGTGACGATGCGTTCGGGCGATTCGACCCAGCCCTGTGCGCTGGCGATGCCGGTGGCAGGCCGCAGATCCTCGCGGTACGGCGGCTGCAGCGGGTTGCACCAGAAGGCATGCTTGATGTCGGTCAGCAGCAGTTCCTGATGCTGCTGCTCGTGTTGCAGGCCCAGCTGCAGATGCTGCAGTGCTTGCGGGTCGAGATCGCCGTTGGCCAGCCGTGCCTGCACCTGCGCATCGACCTGCTGGCGATAGTCGTACACCTGCTGCAGCGAGGGGCGCGACAACAGGCCTCGCTGCGGCCGTGCGTGTGCCGGACCGATGCTCTTGTAATAGCTGTTGAACAGGTAGTCCCATGCCGGGTCATGCGCAGCTGCAGCCGGGAAGCCGGCCAGCACGAAGCGCTCGAAGAACCAGGTGGTGTGCGCCAGGTGCCATTTGCTGGGGCTGGCATCGGCCATGCTCTGCAGCATCGCGTCTTCAGCGCTGAGAGGGGCCGCCAGCTGCACGCTACGGTCGCGCACGTGGGCAAACCGGCGGGCGAGATCACGCTGCGGGGCAGCGACGGCGGTGGCTACGCTGTCCATGCCGTCAGCATCGGCGGCGGCGGGTGAGTGCGATGTCATGGTTCGACGTCAACGCGTTCACAAGCGTGACCGCGCCGCATTCAAGAAGCCGGCGCGAACGCCGCTAACGGCAGTGCTGCGGCCGCGTCGTCCCGCGCTGGAATTCCTGCTTGCCCCTGCATCCGCTCCGCCAGCCTGCGCATTACCTGTTCGTGCTGCCCGCCGTGCTGGTCGCACTGCTGCTGTGGACGGCACTGGGCATCGAAGACGTTGCCAGCCCGGCCCAGCGCATCCTGCCGTGGCTGCTGGCCAGCCTTGGCGCCGGGCTGGCCCTGCTCTACCACCAGGTGCGTGCGCTGTGCCTGTTGCTGCTGGTGGCGGTGGTGTTCGCGCTGCTGCACCAGGACGTGGGTGGCTACCTGCGCAGTGGCCATGTCACCGCCCTGACCCCGCTGCGCTTCCATGCCATTTCGGCCTGGTTGCCGCTGTTGTTCGCCGGACTGGCGTTGTGGCCGGAGCGTGGACGCCGACGCCAGGACCTGTTGCTGCGCGGCGTGGTCTGCGGCCTGGCGCTTGCCGTCTTCCTGCTGCTGGCAGCACAGCAGCCGAGCGGCATGCACGACCTGCTGTCGAACCGACACCTGCGCTGGATTCCAGCCGAATGGAACGCGCTGGCGCAGGTGCCGGCCCTGCTGTTCCTGCTGGCCACCGCTGCGTTGGGCTGGCAGGCGTGGCGGCATCCGCGGCCATTGCACACCGCGATGCTGCTGGCCCTGCTCTGCCTGTGGTGGATGCTGCCGCGGATTTTCCTGCAACCGGTGCTGTTGCCGGCACTGAGCAGTGCTGCCCTGCTGCTGATGCTGGGTGCGATGCTGCAGGAGTCCTTCCACATGGCCTTCCGCGATGAACTGACCGGCCTGCCGGGGCGCCGCGCGTTCAACGAGACCGTGCAGCGGGCACGCGGCACCTACAGCATCGCAATGGTGGATGTGGACCACTTCAAATCGTTCAACGACACCCATGGCCACGACACCGGCGACGATGTACTTCGCCTGGTGGCCTCGCGGCTGTCGCGGGTAGGCGACGGTGGTCGCGCGTTCCGCTATGGCGGCGAGGAGTTCGCCGTGGTGTTCCTGGACCGCCCGGCGGCGGCCTGTGTCGATGCCGTGGAAGCACTGCGGCAGAGCATCGAGGCCACCCGCATGCAGCTGCGCGACCGCAGTACCCGCAGCCGCGATGACGACACCGGCCGCCAGCAGCGCGGCCGCGGCGGCAGCGGCCAGGTGGTGCAGGTGACGGTGAGCATCGGTCTGGCCGACAGCCGCGAGAACCCGCGGCCGGCGGCGGTGATCAAGGCGGCCGACCAGGCGCTGTACCTGGCCAAGGACGGCGGCCGCAACCAGGTGCACGCGCACGCCGGCCAGCGCGTGCTGGCCGTGCGCGGCGGCTGAGGCTCAGACCGCGTCGAGGTAGTACCAGCGGCCGTCGATGCGCAGGAAGCGGCTATGTTCGGTCATTTTCACCGCACTGCCGCCGCCGATGCGGTAGCGCGCGGTGAAGCGCACGTCCGCGCTGTCCTCGCCGGTGGGCGTGTGCTCGTGCACGGTCAGGCCCAGCCAATGCGTGCGCTGGCCGGGTGCTTCGTCCAGAGACAGCTCGGCGGGACGGGTGTCCGGGTGCCAGGTCTGGCGCAGGTAATCGGCAAGGCCACGCACATACGCGCTGTAGCGCGAACGCATCAGGCGCTCGGCATCCGGTGCGGCCTCGCCGGCATGGAAGCGCCCACAGCAGGCGGCATAGTCGGCGGCCAGGCCGCAGGGACAGGGATCGGCGGGTTGTCGGCTCATGCCGGCATTGTCGCCGGGTTGCACGGATTGATCCACGCGTGGCACAGGCCAGTTGCAGCAGGACAGGCGTATGCTGTCGCGCCCTCACCTTGAATGATCGCCGTGCTGGAACTGGTTCCCCCTGAGTTGTGGTGGCTGGTGGTGATCGCCTTCATCGCCGGCCTGGTGGATGCCGCCGTCGGTGGCGGTGGCCTGGTGCAGCTGCCCGGCCTGTTCACGGTGCTGCCGCAGCAGACGCCGGCAATGCTGTTCGGTACCAACAAGTTCAGTTCGATGTTCGGCACCGGCGCGGCGGCCTGGCGCTATGCGCGCAATGTGCGCTTCCCGTGGAAGCCGGTGCTGTTCGCGGCCGGCACCGCCTTCATCTTCTCGTTCGCCGGGGCCACGGCGGTGAGCCTGCTGCCCAAGGATGCGGTGCGCCCGCTGGTGCTGGTGCTGCTGATCGCGATGCTGGCCTACACGCTGTGGAAGAAGGACTTCGGTGCGCTGCACCGGCCGCAGGAGATCGGCCGCCGCGAGCTGGTGATCGCGCTGGCGATCGGTGCGGCGATCGGTTTCTACGATGGCTTCTTCGGGCCGGGCACCGGCAGTTTCCTGATCTTCCTGTTCGTGCGCTTCTTCGGGCTGGATTTCCTGCGTGCATCGGCCGCATCGAAGGTGGTGAACCTGGCGACCAATGTGGCGGCGATCTCGTTCTTCGTGCCGACCGGCAACATCCTGTGGCTGTTCGCGCTGCCGATGGCGGCGGCCAACATCATCGGCTCGGTGGTCGGCACGCGGCTGGCGCTGAAGGGCGGCACGCCGTTCATCCGCAAGCTGTTCGTGGGGCTGGTGGTGGTGCTGATCGCACGGATGGCGTGGGATACGTTCCGCGGTGCGTGAATGAGCGTCATGCCCCGGTAGGTGCCAACCTTGGTTGGCACGTTGTTTCCGGTCGCGAAGAGCAGCCGAGCATGGCTCGGCTCTACGGGTCGCTGGACCGAGGCGGTCAGGCCTCGGCTTCTTCCGGTTCGTTGGCCTGCTGGCGGCTGCGCTCGGGCAGCTTCAGGCGCTTGCCTTCTTCGTCGTACTCGATGAGCAGCACGCCGGAGTCGTGGCGGCCGCTGATCTCGACGAAGCAGGCGCCACCGATGAACGGTTCCAGCGTCATCACCGATTTCAGCGGGGTGGCGACCACCATCTGGAAGCCGAAGTTGTCGAAGATGTTCATCGCCAGCGCGGTGAACTCGTTGTCGGCCTTGTCGAAGGCCTCGTCGAGCACCACCGCGGCATAGCTGGGCAACTGGCTGTCGGCACCGCCGAGCTGGTAGCGCAGGGCTGCCGCCAGGCAGGTGGTGGCCAGCTTCTGGCGCTGGCCACCGGACTTGCCGGCGCCGCTGCGGTAGATCTCGACCTGCTGGCGCGTTTCCGCATCCAGCTCGACGCCGATGAACTCCACGTGCATGCGCACGTCCAGCACCAGCTCGCGCCAACGCTTGTCCTCGCCTTCCTGCGAGCCCAGGCGGTTGACCAGCTGGCGCAGCACGGTGAACTGCGATTCGGCCAGCTCGCGCTGCTCGGTCTGCTGTTGCGACAGCACCTCGCGCAGCTGCAGATGGAACTCGCCGACTTCCGGCAGGCGGCGGTCGCTCAGCTCGATGGTCAGCAGCGTTCCGCGGTTGAACGGCACCTGTTCCAGGCTGGCGTTCACTTCGTCCAGGCGCTGGCCGATCGACTTGCGGGCCTCTGCACTGTGGCGCTGCATGGCCAGCAGGTTGTTCTTGCTCTGGTTCTGCAGCAGGTCGAAGAAGCGTTCTTCGTGCTGCGGCAGGCCATCACGCTCCAGGCGTTCGAGGCGGGCGAGGAAGTCCTCGGCCGAAGCCACCGAGACGGTGAAGTCACCCGATTCTTCCGGCCACTGCTGGATGAAGCGGCGGAAGCAGCCGATCAGCTGGTTCTCGATGCGGTTGAGGTCCTGCTGCGAGGACGACAGCTGCTCGTTCAGCGCGTTGCTGACCTGGCGCATGTGCGCTTCCAGCGTTTCCAGGCTGAGCGGGCCCTGCTCCTGCAGGCGCTCGGAAAGACCCGCTTCCTGCTCCTGGGCCAGGCTCGGCAGCACCAGTGCACGGCTCTGCTGGCGCGCGCGGTCGAGGCGATCACGCTCCTTGACCAGCTGGCCACGCTCGACGCGGACGTCTTCATAGGTACGACGCGACTGCTCGATGTCGGCGCGCACGGCGTCGATCTGCGTGGCCAGCTTGGCGAGGTCGGCATTGCCTTCGCGCAGGTCGCGAAGGGTGGCCTCGATATCGCTCAGGCGCTGCTGCGGGGCGGCGATGTCGATCTCGTTCCAGCTGATGCTGACCAGTTCGTGGCAGGCCAGGCGACGCTCATTGTCGCGGTCACGCTGGCCGCGCAGGCGCGCGATGTCGGTCTCGCAGCCGGCGATGCGCTTGGCCAGTTCCTGGGCTTCGCGCTCGAAGGCGCCCACCTTGTCGTGGTTGTTGAAGCCGAGGATCCAGCGGCGGCGGTCGCCTACCGCGCTGCGGTCGTCCTTCTCGAAGCGGTCGCCCGGATGCTTGACCTGGCCTTCGCGGGTGATGCCGCGGTCGACGTTGCGCAGCTGCTTGGCATCCACGCACTCGTAGTCGAAGCGCTTGCCGAGCTCGCGGCGCAGCCAGCTTTCGAACACGTGCTCGCGCAGTTCCAGCTTGTGCAGCAGCGACTTCGCCGACGGTTCGCGCGCGAACGCATCATCGTTGCGGCGCACGCGGTAGTAGGTGAAGCGCATGCCCAGGTGGGTACGGTTCACCCACTCGGCGACGTCGTTGTAGTGCTTGTCATCGACCAGCAGCGACAGCGCGAAACCGCCCAGCACGCGCTCGATGGCGCCCTGCCAGCCCTGCTCTTCCGAGCGGACCTGGATCAACTCGCCGACGAACGGCAGCGCCGCTTCGGCAATGCCGGTTTCCTCGGCCAGGCGCGCGCGCAGCTTCTGCATCGGCGCCGGGATGTTGGACGGCGTGCGCTGCATCGCCTCCAGCTCGCTGCGCACTTCGCCGAAGCGGCGCTCGTCATCGCGCTTGCCACCGAGGCGATCGCTGATCGCATCGTCCAGTGCCGCCGAGGCGCGCTGGCGGTCCTGCAGTTCGTTCTGCGCACGCTCGACCAGTTCGGCAAAGCCGTGCGCATCGTCGGGCAGTTCGGCCTGCAGCTGCTGTGCCGCTTCCTGGGCCTGGTCACGCTTGGCCTGGCGGCGGTCGCGCTCGGCCTCGGCACGGCCCTGCTCGCGTTCCAGTTCCTCGATGCGCTCACCGCCCTGCTGGCGGCGCTGCAGTTCCAGTTCGGCCAGGCGCTCGGTGTGGTTGTCCAGCGCGGCGCGGCGCTGGGCTTCCTCGCCTAGCAGGCCACGGTCACGCACGTCCATCTCGCGCAGGCGCGCTTCGATCAGCGCCTGGCGGCGGCTTTCGCGGAAGCTGTCGACGCCGAGCTTAAGCGCTTCGTCGTCGCCGCGCTGGCGGTGCATTTCCTTCAGATCGTTGTAGTACGCGCGTGCCGGCAGCAGGGTTTCCACCTGGCGGCGCGCGGTGACCACCGCCTGGTGCGCGCCATCGAGCTCGGCGAAGTCGCTGACCAGGCGCTCGGCCGCGTCGAAGGTCTTCGGCGTGTCGAGCATGAAATCGCGCAGGAAGACGTTGAGGTCGCCCAGGTTCTTCGCCGACTGCGTCTTGTGCAGCAGGCGCAGCGCCATCTCGTTGTCGATGCCGAGCAGGTCGCGGAAGCGCTCGGCGTAGCCGGAGAAGGTGTCGAAGTGGTGCAGGTCGGACAGCTTCTGCTTGAGCTTGCGCAGGTCCAGGTCGAACCCACCGAGATCCTTGGCGATGTCGAACGGGCGCTCGGCGATCATGTAGTGCTTGCGCACGTCGCCGGCCGAGGTGCCGTTGCCGGAGATCCACAGCAGGCGCACCAGGCTGACCACGCGGCCATCGCCGGCGCGGTACTCCAGCACCAGCGCGGTCCAGGTCGCACCCTTGCGCAGGTACTGGGTGGCGATTTCGCCGGTGCCGCTGTCCTGCTGGTCGGCCCACGCGCCACGCACGTAGGACACCAGGTTGCGGTCGCGGCCACTGCGCTCGGCTTCACGCGCGGCGGCGTTGAAGTCGACGATGGCCGGCGGCGTCAGCAGCGCGGACATGGCATCGAGCAGGGTCGACTTGCCCGAGCCGGAACGGCCGACGAACAGGAAGCCGCGCTCGGCGATCGGTACTTCGGTCAAACCGTTGAAGGTGCCCCAGTTGTGCACCTGCAGGCGGCGCATGCGGAACTGCTGCAGGCGCGGGTCCGGCAGGCCTTCGTTGAACAGGGCGGGAGTGTGCTTGGAGATAGCCATGCGATGGTCGGGTCTCTCAGGCCTCGGCGGCCGGGGTTTCGCGCAGCTGGCGGTAGACCGCCGAAAGCTGGGACACGTCTTCGGCGGAGAACAGCAGTTTCAACGCCGGCGAGACTTCGTGGCGGTCTTCCTGGCCGCTGAGGCGGGTCAGGATGTGGTTGTCCTTCATCTTCTGCACCGCCGAGGCGACGCGGCGATTGAAGCCGGCGCGATCGGTGGACAGGTTCTTCTCGTAGATGGCCAGCGCTTCGGCCATCTCGGCGTCGGCGACCACCGCGCGGTTGCCGCGCGCATCGGCCTCGGCCAGCTGCTGGCGCAGGAACAGCAGCAGCACCGAGTCGATGAAGGTCAGCGGCGAGGTGCGCAGCAGCACAGGCGCATCCACGTCTTCGGTATCGGCCTGGCGGGTGAAGGCCACGCCGCTGTCGCGGTCGAGCACCAGTTCCAGGAACAGGTCGGCCAGCGCGGAACGGATGGCGGCTTCGCTGCGGATCAGCGCCGGCCACAGCTTGGCGTGGCGCAGCTGGTCGATGCTGGGGCCGATCAGCAGCTGGCACAGCGCGCGACGCGCATCCAGCGGCAGGCGCCCGGTATCGCCCAGGTAGTACACGTCGTTGCCACGGCGGGGCTGCGCCACGGCCGCCACCGGCTCGGCTTCGTAGGCGTCTTCCACCACGTCCGCCTGCGGTGCGTCGATGGGATCTTCATGCCAGCTCATGGCGTCTCTCCTGGGTGAACCAAACCAGCGGGATGCGGGCGCGACGGATCTGGCCGTCGCCACCACGCCATTGCGCGAGCTCCTGCTCGCCGGCGACCACGTTGCCGAAGCGCGTGCCCAGCGACAGGTAGCCAATGACACTGCCCAGGCCCTGCGGCGCTTCGCGCTGCGACAAAGCCTGGGCGATGCTGAGCCGCGGCTGTGCATCGAGCAGGTCGTGCAGGTCACGACGCAGGGTACGGAAGTCGATCTCGGACGATGCCACCAGATCACCCACGCTCTCCAGGCTGATCGCAGCGGCGTCGTTGTACTCGACATTGCCATCGACCTGGGCACTGCGCGGATCATGCAGCTTCCACTGCGACCACGAGCGCAGGCGGCTGGTGGTCAGCTGCAGGTCGCGGCCGATGCCGCGCTGTGCGGGAAACTCATCGCGCAGTGCCAGCGCTTCGGACTGCGCCTGCTTCAACAATTGATTGAGGCGGCGCTGTTCCAGGTAGCCACGGCTCTGCACGAAACCGCGCAGGCTGCGCGCGAAGTTCTGCAGTACGTCGTGCACCTGGCCGCCACGCTCGAGCATGGTGCTGGTGAAACCACGCAGGAAATTGCGTTCGTTGCGGTCCAGGCGTCGCGCAAAGCCGCGTGCCAGCACTGCTTCCAGCGCGGCATCGAGCTGGGCGCTCTGTTCGGCGTCGTTGAGCAGGCGCCAGAAGGCCTGGAAACTGCGCCCGGCATCGCTCTCGCCGATCACGTCCACGCCCTCGAACAGCTGCGACAGCACATCGCCGCGCTCGCCCTCGTCATCGATGATGCGTTCGCGGAAATCGCGGTTGAGCTGCTCGAAGTCGTCGCGCACGCGGCGGAAGTCTTCGGTCAGTTCGTCGGCCAGGCCGATGATCTGGCGCGCGCGTTCCAGCGCGCGCTTGCCGTCCAGCGCGATCACGCGGCCAGCACCGACGCGGGCGATCTCGGCGTCGATGCGATCACGCTCGTCGCGCAACGCCGACAGGCGCGCGTCCGGATCGGATTCGGTCTGCGCCGCCAGCTGCGAGAGCTGTTCGATGACCAGCGCCAGGCGGCTTTCGGTGGCCGCCACGCGGGCCTGCTCGAGGCCATCGGCGAAGCGGATCGCCTGCAGCGCCGCGGTCGACAGTTCGTACTGTTCCTGGTCGGCACCCTCGGGCAGGCGGCGTTCCAGCCAGCCCTGGGCCAGCCAGTGCGCGATGTAGGCCTGCGCGGTACGCGGCAGGTCGCGCGACAGTTCGTCGCCGTTGAGCTGGTCCAGCGCGCGTTGCAGGCGCTCGTTGAGCACCGACGACGGCAGCGTGCGCTCGCCGTCCATCAGCAGCCCCTGCAGCAGGCCGATGATTTCCGGGGCGTGGTCGGCCGCAAGCAGCTTCCACTGCGGCTGTTCGCGCAGATGGCGATAACGGGAAATGCGTTCGCGATGCTTCATGCAGCGAAAGGAGTCATGAGGGCTGGCGGGGACGAGCAGCGGCCCACGGCTGCCGCGCGGGCAGCCGTGGGCATGCCGGCCGCACGGGGCCGGCAGGATGCGGGCAAGCGGCTCAGCGCTTGCCGCCCACTTCGATGAAGCGCAGGAACTCGGCGCGGGTGCGCGCGTCGTCGCGGAAGCTGCCCAGCATCTTGGAGGTAACCATGCTGACGCCGCGCTTGTGGATGCCGCGGGTGGTCATGCATTCGTGGGCGCCCTCGACGACCACACCGACACCGATCGGCTGCAGCACGTCCTGGATGCACTGCGCGATCTGCGCGGTCATCTTTTCCTGCACCTGGAAACGGCGGGCATAGGCTTCGACGACGCGGGCCAGCTTGCTGATGCCCACCACCTTGCCGGCCGGCAGGTAGCCGACGTGCACGCGGCCGATGATCGGCGCCATGTGGTGTTCGCAGTGGCTTTCGTACTCGATGTCACGCAGGACGATCAGTTCGTCATAGCCGGCCACTTCCTCGAAGGTCCGCTCCATGTAGGCGCGCGGGTCGTCGCGGTAACCGCTGAACCAATCGCCATAGGCTTCGGCGACACGGCGGGGGGTATCCAGCAGGCCTTCACGGGACGGGTCCTCACCGGCCCAGCGCAGCAGGGTGCGCACGGCATCCTCGGCCTGGTCCTGGGTCACGTCGCCCTGCGGGGCGGCCTTTTCGTTGTTCTTGCTCATTGCGTACAGCGTCCCGAACGGGGGGCGAGCATCGTACCCGACCGGGGGGTGGGTCGTCCTGTTGGGACGGTTCATCGGGGGTCTGGCGGCGCCTGCCTGTTACGGGTCTGGATGGGGAAGGGCGGCAGGGCAGGACACGCCGTGAACCCATCCATGGGGGCTCGGTCGGCGCATCCATGCGCCTCACTGTCCTGCCCTGCCGCCCTTCCCCATCCCTGACAGTTTCCTGCGGGCGCGGCCGGACCGCCCGAAAGCGGGGTCAAAAGCTGGGTTCATGGCTTCGGAAGCACCACGCGCGACTGCGCGACTGCTGTGGTGGGTGCGGACCTTGGTCCGCACTGCATCTGCTCCTGCCTTAAGGAGCCAACCCACCGCGCTCGCGGGGTGATGGGCGGGCAGCGGGGGCCGGGCGGGGCAGGACCGTCCGCGGCATGGATGCCGCGGCCGAGCCCCCAGGGAGGGGTTTACGGCGTGTCCTGCCCCGTCCGGCCCCCGCTGCCCCACCCGTAGCAACGTGGCGCAACGCTTTCCTCACTACATCCCGCCCATTCAGAAAAACCTATTGATAGGAATGAAATTAGTAGTATCCTATCTATCTCTTATGGACCGACCCCTCGACGAGCGCACCGTGCTGCAGATGCAGCTCAGCTCCGGCCTGCTGTACGCAGGGCGGCAGTGGCAGCGCCTGGCCGACAGCCGCCTGGGCAGCTACGGGATCTCCACCGCCTGCACCATGCCACTGCTGATGATCGGCCGCTCCGGCGGTGGCATCCGGCAGGTGGCGCTGGCCCAGCAGCTGGGCATGGAAGGACCTTCCCTGGTGCGCCTGCTGGACAAGCTGTGCGCCAGCGACCTGGTCCGCCGCGAGAGCGACGCCAGCGACCGCCGTGCCAACCTGCTGTGGCTGACCGACGCCGGCCAGGCCCTGGTCAGCGAGCTGGAAGACCAGTTGATCGGCCTGCGCCAGGACGTATTCGGCGAGCTTTCCATGGATGAACTGCACGCCGTGCTGAAGGCATGGCGCCTGCTGGCCGAGGCCGCCGACCGCATTACGTAAGACCGCTGCCCCCGAACCCCGCCGCTGCCGTGCACACGCCAGCGGCTTTTGCCCGTTGCTGTTGTTTCGTTGTCCCTCCCCTCCCCCACCTTGCCCCCGCCCCTACCGATGCCCGGTGAATTCAGTCTCCACGGAGTGTTCGTCCCGACCCTGCTCGGGTTGATGGTGTTGGCCTATCTGGTCAACAGCGGCCTGCACGCGCTGCTGCAGCGTGCCGGCGCCTACCGCCATGTATGGCACCCGGCGCTGTTCAACCTGGCGCTGTACGGGATCGTGCTTGGCCTGCTGTTCCACCTCCTGCGTTGGATGCAATCGTGAACAAGATCGTGAAGAAGACCCTGCCGGTGCTGCTCACCAGCGCAGCCGTGATCGTGGCCCTGCTGGTGCTGCGCCAACTGTGGGTCTATTACATGGATGAGCCATGGACCCGCGACGCCCATGTCGGCGCCGACGTGGTGCAGATGGCGCCTGATGTGTCCGGGCTGGTGGAAACGGTGGACGTGGCCGACAACCAGGCCGTGAAGAAGGGCGACCTGTTGTTCGTGGTCGACCGCGCGCGCTATCGCATCGCACTGGAGCAGGCCAGGGCCAGCCTGGCCGAGCGCCAGGCCTCGGTGGCGCAGCTGCGCCGCGAGATCGGCCGCGACCGCAGCCTGCAGGACCTGGTCGCCGCCGAGGACGCCGAAGTGCGCCGCGCCAAGCTGCAGGCTGCACAGGCGGCGCTGGCCACCGCGCAGGCTGCGGTCGACCTGGCCGAGCTCAACCTGGGCCGCACCGAGGTGCGCGCACCGGCCGATGGCCGGGTCAACGACCGCACCCTGCGCGTGGGCGACTACGTGGTGGCCGGCAAGCCGGTACTGGCGCTGCTGGATACCGGCTCGTTCCGCATTGATGGCTACTTCGAGGAAACCCGCCTGCGCGGCGTGGCGCCGGGGCAGAGCGTCGACATCCGCCTGATGGGCGAATCGACCCCGCTGCGCGGCCATGTCGAGAGCATCGCTGCCGGCATCGAGGACCGCTACCGCAGCAACGGCAGCAGCCTGCTGCCGAACGTGACCCCGGCCTTCGACTGGGTGCGGCTGGCGCAGCGTATCCCGGTGCGCATCAGCATCGACGAGGTGCCCGAGGGCGTGGAACTGATCGCCGGCCGCACCGCCACGGTGACCGTCCAGACCAGCAGCACGAAGCACGCAGGCAAGGCCGGCACCGCGCCGACACAGGCGGGCCTATGAACGCCGCCCTGCCCCGTCTCGGCCTGATCGTCGCGCTGGCCAGCCTGGCCGCGTGCAGGACCGTCGGCCCCGACTACGCCCTGCCGGACGGTTCGGCGTTCAAGCGCCCGCAGGCCAATGCGGCCTTCATTGACACCCAGAACCCGCAGGTGGCCGCCAACCAGGCGCTGCCCGACCGCTGGTGGTCGCTGTACAACGACCCGGTGCTGGACGGGCTGATCACCCAGGCGCTGCGTGACAACGTTGAACTGAAGGCCGCCGATGCGCACCTGCGTCGTGCGGCGGCAGTGTACGAACAGGCGCTGGACGCCGGTGGCTTCGAGTACGAGGCCGAGGCCGGCGTCAGCCGCGCGCAGCTGTCGGCCGAATCGTTCCTGCAGGAACACGAGCTGCCAGTGATCAACCTGGCCGATGGCAAGTTCGCGGTCAGCTACCAGTTCGACCTGTTCGGCAAGCTCAAGCGAGGCGCCGAAGCGGCCCGTGCCGACGAGCAGTCGGTCGCCGCAGCACGCGACCTGGCCCAGGTCAGCGTGGTCGCGCAGGTGGCCGACAGCTACCTGGAAATCTGCCACGCCAACCACGAGCTGCATGTGGCCGAGCACTCCCTGCAGCTGCAGCAGCGCAGCCGTTCAGTCACCCAGCGCCTGATCGATGCCGGCCGCGGCACGCCGCCGGAGCTGGCCCGCGCCAATGCCCAGGTGGCCGTGCTGGAAGCTGCGCTGCCGCCGCTGCAGGCGCAGCGCTCGGCGGCCGCCTATTCGCTCGCTGCCCTGCTCGGGCAGACCCCGGGCCAGCTGCCGGCCGGCGTGATCGACTGCGCGCACGCGCCCAGCCTGGCGCAGCCGTTGCCGGTGGGCGATGGTCGTGCGCTGCTGCAGCGTCGCCCGGACGTGCGCCAGGCCGAGCGCAAGCTGGCCTCGGCCACCGCGCGGATTGGCGTGGCTACCGCCGAGCTGTACCCGGACATCCGGCTGGGGGCCTCGCTCGGTGCCGCCGGCCTGCTGGAAGACTTCGGCACGCCGATGACCCAGCAGTGGTCGATCGGCCCGCTGATCTCGTGGACGCTGCCGTCGTCCGGCACCCACGCCCGCATCCACGCCGCCGAAGCCGGTGCCGATGCGGCGCTGGCCGAGTTCGACCACACCGTGCTGCAGGCGCTGCGCGAGACCCAGACCGCACTGGACCGCTACGCGCAGGACCTGCGCCGGCTGCAGTCGCTGCGCACCGCGCAGGAACAGGCTGCATTGGCCGCCGAGCAGAACCGCCGGCTGTACCAGGGTGGCCGTACGCCCTACCTGTCCAGCCTGGATGCCGACCGCAGCCTGGCCACCAGCGATGCCACCCTGGCTGCGGCCGAAGCGCAGGTCTCACGCGACCAGATCCACCTGTTCCTGGTGCTGGGTGGCGGCTGGCAGGCCAGCGCCGCCGCGCCCAACGCCTCGACCGCCGCGAAGTAAACCATGAACGCGCTGACCGACCGCCAGGCCTGGCTGTTCTCGATCAAGACCTACCTGGCCGCGGTGGCCGCGCTGTACATCGCCATGGCCGGCAACCTGTCGCGCCCATACTGGGCGATGGGCACGGTGTACATCGTCAGCCAGCCGCTGCTGGGCCCGACCCGCGCCAAGGGCGTGTACCGCATCGTCGGCACGCTGGTGGCCGGCCTGGCCACCCTGCTGGTACTGCCGGCGCTGGTGGAGACGCCGCTGGTGCTGAGCGCGGCGATGTCGATCTGGCTGGCCGGCTGTCTGTTCATGGCGCTGCTCAACCGCGGCCCGCGCGGCTACGCGTTCCTGCTGGCCGGCTACACCACCGCCTTCATCGGCTTCCCGGCCGTGACCTCGCCGGAAACCATCTTCGACACCGTGGTGGCACGCAGCGAGGAGATCATCCTCGGCACGGTGGTGGCGGTGCTGTTTGCTTCGCTGCTGTTCCCGGCCTCGGTGCGGCCGATGCTGCGCGCGCGCATCGGCACCTGGATGGAGGACGCCGCGCAGTGGTGCCGGCAGATTCTTGAACGTGGCCGCGCGCACGCGCCACGCAACCGGCTGGCCGCCGACCTGGTGCAGTTCGAGGCGCTGATCGAATTCCTGCGCCGCGATGATCCGCGCCATGCCGGTTCGGCGGTGTCGATGGAGCGCCTGCGCGAGCGCATGCTGCTGCTGTTGCCGGTGCTGTCGTCGATCGCCGATCGGCTGAGTGCGCTGCGCAGCGACGGCCAGGCCCTTCCCGAAGGACTGCCCGCACTGGTCGATGACATCCACGACTGGCTGGACGGGCCCACCAACGCCAGCGAGTACGCCCGGCTGCGCGCGCGCATCAGTGCGCTGAAGCCGCAGGTGGACCGCGACCTGCAGCACCTGCAGCTGGCCAGCCTGCTGCTGCGCCTGGAGGAACTGGTGGACCTGTGGCAGGACTGCCGCACGCTGCAGCAGGCGATCGACCATGGCACCGCACCGCTGGACCGCGCGCACTACCGCATCCGCACCGAACGGGTGGCCGCCGACAAGCACGTCGACTACGGCATGGCGCTGTTCTCCGCGCTCAGTGCCGGCGTGGCGCTGATGAGCTACTGCGTGTTGTGGATCGCACTGGGCTGGGAAGGCGGTGGCAACGGCGCGATGATGGCCGCGGTGACCGCCGCGTTCTTCGCCGCGCAGGACGACCCGGCGCCGAGCATGGTGTCGTTCCTGGTGTGGGCCATGGTCGCTTCGGTAGTGGCCGGCGTGTACCTGTTCGGTGTGTTCCCGGCCGTGCACGACTTCGGCCTGCTGGCACTGGTGCTGGCGGTGGTGTTCCTGCCGCTGGGACTGATGCTGCATCACCCGAAGAGCGCGCTGTTCGCACTCCCGCTGACGGTGAACCTCGCCGCGCTGCTGAGCCTGCAGAACACCTACAGCGCCAACATCCAGACCTTCCTCAACTCCTCCATCGCGATGTTCATCGGCATTGGCTTTGCAGTGGTGATGACCCGCCTGTTCCGTTCGGTGGGTGCCGAGTGGACCGCACGCCGGCTGGTGCGGCAGGGCTGGACCACGCTGGCCGAAGCCGCCGAAGGCCGCGGCCAGCAGGACCGCCAGCGCTTTGCCGCGCGCATGCTCGACCTGCTGGGCCTGCTCGCACCGCGCCTGGCGGCGACACCGGAGGGAAGTGACATCGCCTCGGTGGACATGCTCAACGAGGCCCGCATCGGCCTGAACATCCTGCAGCTGCGCCGCGCCCGCCTGGAACTGCCCGAGCGCAGCCGCGAGGCGGTCGAGCACATCCTGGAGGAGATCGCCGCGCACTACCGGCGGCAGATTGCCGCGCGCAGGCCGATTGTGGCCGCCGAAGCGCTGCGCGAGCGGCTGGATACCTCACTGGGCCGGGTTGGCAGCGTGGCGGCCTGCAAGGCACGCGACGAGGCGCTGATGGGCCTGATCGGCCTGCGCTTCGCGCTGTTCCCGGAGGCGAAGGCATTGGCGCCAGGGTGGGCGGACGCCGGCGTTGCATCGGCCTGATAATGCTCGGCAGTGCCGGGCCATCCCCGGCGGCCTTTCGCCATGGCAACAGGACGGTTCAATGAGTTACGACATGATGGTGTTCGAGGCGAGCGTCGCCCCACGCGAGGCCGCGGCTTTCATCGCCTGGTTCGAGAAGCAGACGCAGTGGAACGAGCGCCACGAGTACGATGACCCGGCGGTCAGCAGCCCGGCACTGCAGGCGTGGTTCGCGGAGATGGCACAGGAATTCCCGCCAATGAACGGGCCGTTGAGCAATGACGACGATGATCGTGCCGAGGTGACCGAGTACAGCATCGGTAGTCAGGTGATCTACGGCGCGTTTGCCTACTCGGTGGCAGAGCATGCACATGGCCGCGTACAGGATCTGGCCGAGAAGCACGGCGTGGGCTTCTTCGATGTGAGCGCCGATGAAGCGGCGATCGTGTTCCCCGATGGCCTGGTCCTGATCGCGTAGATCCACGCCGAAACGATCGAAGCGCGCTTCTGTAGGGTCGAGCCATGCTCGACTCCGGGGTCCATCTGCCGAGCATGGCTCGGCTCTACAGGAAGCGCGTCGCGCCCGCGTCAGAACAGCGTGCCCTGCACCGTGGGCTGTTCGATGCGCACCGGTGCTTCGGCCACCTCTTCCGCGCCCAGCCGCCAGGCCAGCCCCCCCAACCGGCTGGCGTGGCGCTTCAATGCGGCCTGCAGCACCTCGGCGCTGCCCGCCACATGCAGCACCTGGCGGGCGCGGGTCAGGCCGGTGTAGACCAGTTCGCGTGACAGCACGCGGCTGTCCTGGCGCGGCAGCTGCAACCACACTTCGTCGAACTCCGAACCCTGCGCCTTGTGCACGGTCATCGCGAAGGCGCTTTCGTGCGCCGGCAGTGCGGCCGGGTGGAAGGCGCGTGGCTGGTCGACGCTGTCGCCGGGGAACCAGGCCACCATCGCGCCGCTGCCATCGCGCAGGCAGATGCCGATATCGCCATTGAACAGGCGGTGACGGTAGCTGTTCTCGGTGACCAGCAGCAGCCGGCCCTGGAAGTAGCCCGGGGTATTGCCGGCCAGCAGCTGCTCAATGCGGCTGTTGAGCCCGCGTGCGCCCTGCGGGCCTTCGCGTAGTGCGGTCAGCACGCGCAGGCGTCCGGCCTGCTGCAGGGCGAGTACCGGATCGGCGGCATCGGCCAGCGCACGCCAGTGGCCCAGCAGGTGCTCGCGCTGGCCACGCAACGGGTCGGCTTCGCCTTCGTGGAAGTGCACGCCCGCCAGTTCACCGCTGCGCAGCAGCTGCAATGCGACGCTGCTGTCGCCTTCGCGCACGGCATGCGCGAGCGGTGCCAGGTCCAGTGCATCACTCTGCCGGTAACCGCGCTGCAGCTGCACACGGCGCCCGGCAAAAGCGCGTGGCGCGGCCTGCGGCTGCAACGTGACCGGCGCCAGCAGGCCATGCAACGCCTGCGCATCGTCGGCACGGGTGCCGATGCCATCACCGCTGGCACGCAGGATGGCGCTGAGCACGTCGCCGGCTTCCACCGACGGCAGCTGATCGGGGTCGCCAAGCAGGATCAGCCGGGTGCCACTGGCGATCGCATCAACCAGCTTGGCCATCATCGGCAGATCGATCATCGAGGCTTCGTCGACCACCACCACGTCCACCGGCAGCGGATTGTCGGCGTGGTGGCGGAAGCGCGGTGAATCGGGAATCACCCCGAGCAGGCGATGCAGGGTGGTGCCGGTGCTGGGCAGTGCCGCGCACAGCGCCGGGTCCAGCCCTTGTTCCTGCAGGCGTTGCACGGCGACGCGCAGGCTCTCGGCCATGCGCTCGGCGGCGCGACCGGTGGGCGCGGCCAGCGCGACCTCGGGCAGCGGCTGGCCGGCCTGCCGGGCCTGTGCGGCCAGCAGCAGCAACAGGCGCGCGATGGTGGTGGTCTTGCCGGTACCGGGACCGCCGGTGACCAGCGCCAGCGGATGGCGCAGGGTCACGCCGGCCGCGCGCGCCTGGTGATCTTCGCTGCCCGACGCCTGCGGGAACAGCTGCGCGAACAATGGTGCCAACGCCGCCATGTCCGGCACCGGCAGCGGATGCCGGCCGATGCGCTGCAGCCCGGCGGCCAGCTGGCGTTCGTACTCGCGGTAGCGGCGCAGGTAGAGCAGGCCGTTTTCCAACACCAGCGGTGCGTCCTCGGCGATGGCCTCGGCCTGCTCCGGCGTCGCCACCCACGGCGACGCACGCAGCTGCGCCAGCCAGTCCTGCGCGGCAGGCCACTCGGGCACGCCTTCCAGCAGCCGCTGTGGTTGCGCCGGATCGAACGCTGCATGGCCTTGCGAGACCGCCAGCGAGGCCAGCGCGGCGGCCAGCGCCACGCCGTCCGGGGTGTCGTCGCGCAGTCGCTGCAGGCTGGTCGCCAGTGCGTGGTCGAGGGTACGCAGCAGGCCTTTCTGGTGTAGTTCCTTCAGCAGGCTCATGCGCTGGCTCCACGGGCACGTGCGGCCAGCTCGGCCTGGGCCTGTTCGCCACCGGCGAACAACGCGTCGAGTGCATCGACCAGCGCCAGCGGGAAACGATCCACATGCACGCCGTTGCCGGCGGCATCCAGGCCGCGGCAGAACAGGTAGCGGATGCCGCCCATGTTGCGCTCGTAGTCATAGGCCGCGCCCAGGCGGAAACGCAGCCAGCGATGCAGCGCCACCGTATAGATCAGCGCCTGCAGGTCGTACTCGCTGTGGCGCATGGCAATGGCCAGCAGGTCCGGGCTGTAGCCCGGCAGGCGGTTGGATTTGTAGTCGAGCACGTACCAGCGCCCGTCGCGCACGTAGGTGAGGTCGATCATGCCGGTCATCAGCCCTTCCAGCCGACGGCGCTGGCCAAAACCACGGCGCGCACTGGAAACCCCATGTGCGTGCAGCACCTGCAACAGCGCCGGCACCGCGGTCGGCTCGATGGCGAAATGGAAGTCGATTTCCGCACGGCGCTCGCCTTCATCCAGGCTGTACAGCGCACCGCCCTCGGGCAGCGGCACGGTCAGGGTGTGGCCGACCAGTGGCACCAGTACCGCCTCGCCATCGTCCAGGTCGGCGTCGGCGTAGCCTTCGTCGTGCAGCGCCTTGCGCAGCACCTCGGCCTGCCCCTCAGGGGCTTCCAGGCCCGGTCGCCAATCACCCCAGGCGGCGAAGTCGACGTTCTCCATCGCCTCGTGCAGCACATTGCCGAAGCGGCTGCCCATGAAGCGCGGGTCGATCGGCGTGCTGTCCCCGGCGGCCGCAGCGGGCTCCGGCAACGCCGGCTCCAACGGCAGTTCCGGGCCCGCCGGTTCGTCGGCGGCAGGCGCCGGCAGCTCGGTGGCGGCGGCTTCGATGTCACTGCCGGCACCGGCATCGGCGTGCGCCAGCTGGGTGAAGCTGTATACCCACCAGTCGTGCGGCACGCGCCGGGTCAGTGCGCGCACGGCAGGCAGCTCACCCTCCACTTCGGCGGCGAGCTGCGGCAGTGAGGCCGGCGCTTCGCTGTCATCAATGTGCACGTCATCATGGGCGCGCAGCATTTGCAGATCACCCAGCAACGGCGCGAGCCGCGTCTTTGCCAGCCCGGCCAGATCGCCCACCGCAATCCACAGCGCATGCTCGGCGCGGGTCAGGCCGACATACAGCAGGCGCGCGTCCTCGGCGCGCTGTTCGCGCTCGCGCTGGGCGCTGGCCGTTTCCCAGGCCTCGTTCTTGTCCAGCTTCCAGTGCAGCTGGCGCTCGCCAGCCACGTGCACGGTGCAGTGCGAGGCGCTGTTCGGTGCACCGCCGTCGATGCCGACGAAGGGCAGGAACACCAGCGGATACTCCAGGCCCTTGCTCTTGTGCAGGGTGATGATCTGCACGCGGCGCGCATCCGATTCCAGGCGCAGCAGCTGCTGCTCGTCATCCTGGTCGGCGCTGGCCATCTGCCCCTGCAGCCAGTCCAGCAGGCCGTGCATGCCCAGCGCCTGCGCCGAGGCTTCCTGCAGCAGTTCGCCCAGCTGCAGGTAGTTGGTCAGGCGGCGCTCGCCGTCGATCAGCGCCAGCAGGCGTTCGCCCTGTGCGGCGCAGACATCGGCGATCACTGCGAACGGCCCACCGCGCTGCCAGCGCTCGCGCCAATGCAGCAGCTGCGCCTGGAACCCACGTTGCAGGTCGCCCTCGCGTTCCATCGCCGCGATCGCACTCGCCCGCTGGCCAAGCAGCACGGTCGCCAGCGCTGTTCGCAGCCGCCCTTCATCGGCCGGTTGCAGCAGTGCCAGCAGCAGCGCGCGCAGATCACGTGCCTCGCTGGTGGCGAACAGGCTCTGCTTGCCCGCCGCCACGGCGGGAATACCGACCGCTGCCAGCGCGCGCTGCACCAGCGTCGCCTCGCGGTGCGAGCGCACCAGAACCGCAATGTCGCCCGGCTGCACCGGGCGCCCACGCAACACGGCGTTACCGGCGCGCGCATCGACCAGGACCTGGTGGATCGCGGCCACGCACGCTTGGGTGGCCGCGTCGCGCGAGGCATCGGCACTCATCGCCTTGTCGCCGCCGCTGCGCAGCACGCGCAGGGTCAGTGCCACGGCGGCCTCGCCATTACGCAGGTAATCTGCATCGATGCGCACGCCACCAGGTCGCACCGGTTCGAACTGGATGTCGCGCTCGAGGAACGCGTCTTCGCCACCGTTGTCGTACAGCGCCTGCAGGGCACGCAGCACGGCCGGGCGTGAACGGAAGTTCTGGTCCAGCACCGGTGCCTGCTGCGCCACCTGTTTGGCCTTCAGGTAGGTATGGATGTCGCCACCGCGGAAACCGTAGATCGCCTGCTTCGGATCGCCGATCAGGAACAGCGCCGGCGCCAGGCCCAGCTCGCGCACTTCCGGCGAATCACCGAACACGGTGTGGAAGATGCCCCACTGGCGGTCGTCGGTGTCCTGGAACTCATCGACCAGCGCGATGCGGTACTGCGCGCGCAGCTGCCTGACCAGCGCCAGGCGCTGCGGCCCTTCCAGGGCCAGTGCCACGCCATCGATCAGGTCGTCGTAGGTCTGCACACGACGCGTGCGCTTCAGCGCCTGCAGGCGCTGCGTGGCTTCCGCGCGAAGCGCGTGCAGAAAATTCAGCGCGGTGGCACGCAACCAGGCATCGCGCTCGGCCAGCAGCGCGACGTAGCGGGCCAGCGGCCCCTGCAGCGGCGATGATGGCGTGCGCTCGGCGAATTTCTTGTTGGTCTTGGCGGCCAGCGCCTCCGGCAGCAGCGCCGGCAGGCGTTCGTTGGCCAACAGCTCGCGCGGATCGGCGCGCTCGGCCCAGGCCAGCAGCTGCCGGCCCAGCGGATGCAGCCAGCCCAGCTTGTACGACCCGCCGTTGATCCACTTGTTGTCGACCGCATCACAGAGGTCGAAGAAGAACGGCTCGCCATGCTCGCGCAGCGCCTGTTGCAGTTCGGCAGCGTTGGCCTGCAATGCCGGATGTGGATCGGCCGGCACCACCGGCTGTGGCAACGGATGCAGTGGCGGCGCCGCCAGCAGCGCGCGCAGATCGGCGGCCAGTGCATCCGGGGTGGACCACAGCCAGGTCAGCGGCTCCAGCGTGGCCGGATCATTGGCGTGCACGCGCCACAGATCGGCGGCGAGCTCTTCCAGCAGCTCGCGGTCACTGGCCAGCAGCTCCGGCGGATCGAAGGTATGGCCGCTTTCCAGCGCGTGCTCGCGCAGCACGCGGGTGCAGAAGCCGTGGATGGTGAAGATCGAAGCCAGGTCGATCTCGTCGGCGGCGACCTGCAGGCGACGCTTCAGCGCAGCGGCGCTCTCGGTGCCACCCTGCAGATGGCGCTGCAGCACCTCCCGCGTCAAGCGCACATCCGGTGCCTCGCCCTCGGCCGGTTCCAGATCGACCAGGCGCGCGGCCAGCGCCAGCCGCTCGCGGATGCGCTTGCGCAGTTCCTGGGTGGCGGCGTCGGTGAAGGTCACCGCCAGGATCTGGCCGATGCGCAGCCCCTGCTCCACCACCAGGCGGGTGAACAGCGTGGCCAGGGTGAAGGTCTTGCCGGTGCCGGCGCTGGCCTCGATCAGGCGGATGCCCTCCAGTGGCAGGGCCAGGTAGGGATCGCCCGCCATGCGCTGGGATTCCTCATCTGCGATGGCGCTGTTCATGCGCTGCCCTCCTGGCCTGCCGCGGCGCCCAGGGTGCGGCCTTCCCGCACCGCACTGAAGACCACTTGGCTGTTGCGCAGCAGATCGGCGTAGCCGGCATCGGTGGCGAACGGATCGGCACCGCGCAACAGCAGCTGCCAGGCGTCGCTGCTGGATTCACCCCAGCTGCGGTCGCTGCCATGCCACTGCTTCCAGCCTTCGCTGCGCTGTTTCTCGCCGTCCGTGTTGTAGAGCACCCAGCCGGTATAGGGGGCGAAGCGCAGCGGTTCACGCAGGCCACGCTGGCGCAGCTGCAGCAGTGCGCGCAGCGCGGCGCGGGCAGCAGGCACGCTCAGTGCTGGCAGCACATGCGGGCCCGGACCGGCATCGCCGCCATCGTGGAACTGCACCAACGGCAGGGCATCGCCGGCGGCGTTGGCCAACAGCCAGTCCAGGCCCTGGCGGATCACCGCATTGCCGTTGAGGGTGCCGGCGCGCAGGCGCACCAGCCCTTCGGGATGCCGATCGGTCACCCGCCCATGCAGCCGCACGCCGTCGATATCGACTTCATACCGGCGGCTTTCCAATGGTTCGCCCTGCATCCAGCCCAGCAGCGCGCTGGCATACGGACGGGTCTTCAGCTGCTCCACTTCGAACTGGCGCTCACCCAATGCACCGGAGGGCAGCAGGCCACGCGCGCGCAACCGCGGATACAGCGGCTCGCTGTCGCCATTGAGCGTGGCACGCACCACCGCCGCCTGCACGCTGCGCTTTTCCGGGCCGCGCGACGACAGCACCAACGGCTCCAGGTCATCCACTTCTTCAACCTCGTCGGCCAGGCGCAGGCCCAGCGACTGCGCCAGGAACTGCCCGGCCGGGTCACACAGGAAGCGGCGCAGGGTATCGAGTGCGACCTCGTTCTCCACGGCATCGTCGAGCGGTGGCGGCAACGGCGCGTCGAACCAGGGCAGCAGGCCACCCCGCTGGCCGGTGAGGCGACCGGCCGCCGGATGCCACTGCCGCCGATAGCTGAAACGGCGCGGATCGCCATCGCCGAATGCAGCAGGCGAGAACGGCTGCAGCGCATGGCGCACGGTGAAGTCACGCGCGGCCGCCTCCGGATCCAGGTGATAGGCGGCAGCGGCATCGATCAGTTCACTGACCAGCACCGATGGCTCGCGCACGCTTCCATCACGTGGATCGGCGCCGAGATAGCTCAGGTAGAACACCTCCTGCGCAGCGGCAAACAGCTGCAGGAACAGGAAGCGGTCGTCCTCGCGAGTGGAACGGTCACCCGGGCGGCGGCGCGGTGTATCCAGCTCGGCGGTGAGCTGGTTGAGTCCCGCGGCCGGGTCGCGACGCGGGAAATCGCCGTCATTCAGGCCCAGCACGCAGATCACCCGGAATGGCAGCAGGCGCATCGGCACCATGCGGCCGAAGCTGATGCCACCGGTCAGCAACGGTGCGCGCGTGTCGGCCTCGCCCAGTGCCCCGGCGAAGTGCGCACGCACCACCTCCGGTGGCACGCCTTCGTTGAAGCCGGCCTTGGCAGCGTCCTCGGCAAACTGGTTGAGCAGCTTGCGCAGGCGCTCCAGCGCGCGCTGGCTGTTGGGCGAACTGGGCGCGGTCGGCAGCAGCGCGTCCAGCAGCGACAGCAGGCGCTGCCGCCACTGCGCCGGGGTCAGCAGTTCGCCGAGTCGGCGCTGGTAGACCGCCAGTACGCGCAGCAGGCGCAGCAGCCGGTCCAGCGCTTCCAACGCACCGCCCTCCAGCTCGATCCACGGCGCCACACCGGCCAGGTCGGCCTCGCTACCGGTGGCATGGCCAAGCACCAGCCGGTCCAGCGCGAACTGCCAGGTGTAGGCATCGTCGGCCGGTGCCTGGTGCTGGTCGCGATGCTTCGCATCCAGGCCCCAACGCGCACCCGCCTGCTGCAGCCAACCATGCAGGCGGTCGAAGTCCACCGCTTCCAGACCGGCCGCCTCGGCCAGCGGTGCGCTGGCCAGCAGGTCCAGCACCTCGTTCAGGCCAAAGCGCGAGACCGGCAGGCCCAACAGATGCACGAACACATCGGCCAGCGGCTCGCCGGCCAGTGGGCTGCTGTCGGCCAGCGCATAGGGGATGTGCTCTTCTTCGCCGCCACGGCCGCCGAACACGGCTTCCAGGTACGGCACGTACGGATCGATGTCCGGCGCCAGCACCGCGATCTCGCGTGCCTGCAGCGGCGGGTCGAAACGCGCGTCCTGCAGCAGGCTGCGCAGCTGGTCGTGCAGCACCTGCAGTTCGCGCAGGCGGGTGTGGCAGGCGTGCACCTGCAGGCTGGGATCGTCGCTGCGCAGCCCGTCGCGCAGCTCGCCCGAAGGCAGCGCACGGCGATGGAACAGATCGCGCTGCAGGCGATGCAGCAGGCTGTCGGACAGGCCGCCTTCGTCCAGGGCCGGCCGGGTGTCTTCTTCCGGGTCGGAATAGGCGGCGATCTCGCCGGCCGGGTGCACCACCTCGTAGCTGCCCAGCACCGCCATGAAGTCGCGGCCCGCGGCGCCCCAGGCTTCGAGCAGGCGGTTCTCGCCGGCCGCTTCCCCGAACGGATCCGGCGCACCGCTGCGCAGGCGCTCGGCCAGGGTCTGCAGGTCGCCCCAGTACGACTGCACGGGCGTGGGCATGTAGAAATGCAGCTCGCCCACCCGTGCCTGGGTGGCCATCACCCGCAGCACGTCGGGGGAGATGTTGAGCGTCGCGAACGCGGACATGCGCAGCGGCAAGCCCTTCGGCAACGGCTGGCCCGCCCCTTCGAAGCGGTCCAGGTACTCCTGGATGCGGCGCGCACGGTAATCGTGGCCACGGGTGATGGTGCGCCACAGGATCGCCTGCGGATCGGCCGGATCGGCACCGGCCGCCCAGCGCAGCAGCCAGTCACGGCGCCAGGCCTGGTACTTCTCGAACACCGAGGCCAGTTCGCCAGCCAGCGCCCACGGCTTCAATGCGTCGCCACCGGCAAGGTAGGACTGCAGCGCGCGCATCGGTGGCTGTGCCAGCAGCGCCGGATCGCGCAGTGCCTGGTACAGCCGCCAGTGCAGGCCGGCCGCGTCCAGATCGTCCTGCTCGCCGCTGACGTTGGCCTTCAGCGCCCGGGCCACGAACTCGCCCGGGGTGAGGAATTCGAGGTTGGCGGCAACGCCGAACTCGGCGGCCAGTGTCGCTTGCAGCCAGCGCCGCATCGCCACCTGCGGGATCAGCACCACTTCCGGTGCCAACAGCGGTTGGCCCGCGACCGGCGCGCGCACGTTACGCGCCAGCAGTGCGGCCAGCACGTCCAGGGAATTGGAATGGTAGAGGCGGAAATCGCTGCCTGGGTCACTCATCATGCACAGTGTGCAGGACGGCAGGCAGTATTCAATGGTCGGCCCGTCACCGGTACGGATTGTTCCGGGGCAGGCGCCGATTGTCCCGGCCTGCGCCAAGCCTTGTCGTGCAACAATACTGCACCGTCCAGTCTGCTTATGTTCAGCCGACGGGCCCGATCCTTCGATGTCTAAAAAACGTTAATGGTGCCCATGTCGGCTTCCGCCTCCAGTCTGGTGCAGTTATCCAACGTCCGCATCGACCGGAGCGGGCGCACGATCCTGCGCGATGTGTCGCTGCAGGTGCCCAAGGGCAGCATCACCGCCGTACTGGGTCCGTCCGGCAGCGGCAAGTCGACCCTGCTGGCGGCACTGACCGGCGAACTGCGCCCGGTCGCCGGCGACGTCACCCTGTTCGGCAAGCCGATCCCGCACGACAGCAGCGCGCTGCTGGAAATGCGCAAGAGCGTGGGCGTGCTGCTGCAGGGCAACGGCCTGCTGACCGACCTCACCGTGGCCGAGAACGTGGCGCTGCCGCTGCGCACGCACACCCGCCTGCCGACCGCCGTACTGCGCCAACTGGTGCAGATGAAGCTGCATGCGGTGGGCCTGCTGGCCGCCGCCGATGCGTGGCCGCGCGAGCTGTCCGGCGGCATGGCGCGCCGTGTGGCGCTGGCCCGCGCGCTGGCCCTGGACCCGCCGCTGATGATCTACGACGAGCCGCTGACCGGGCTCGACCCGATCGCCTCGGGGGTGATCATGAGCCTGATCCAGCGCCTCAACCACAGCCTGGGCCTGACCAGCATCATCGTCAGCCACCACGTGCACGAGACCCTGCCGATCTGCGACCAGGTGATCGCCATCGCCAATGGCGGCATCGTGTTCCAGGGCACGCCCGAGGCGCTGCAGTCCAGCCAGGACCCGCTGCTTCGGCAGTTCCTGCATGGCCAGCCCGATGGCCCCATTCCGTTCGATGCCGCGCCGCGCGCGAGGGTTGCCTGATGCCGTTCGTGCAAGCCACCCGTTCGCTGGGCCGCGCCGGCCTGTTCTCGCTGACCGTGCTGCGCGGTTCGCTGCCCACGCGTGATTTCCTGGCCGAGCTGACCCGCGAGATCTACAAGATCGGCGCGCGCTCGCTGCCGATCATCGCCGTCGGCGGCGCCTTCGTCGGCCTGGTGCTGACCCTGCAGGGTTACCGCACGCTGACCACCTTCGGTGCGGCCGATGCGCTGTCGACCCTGCTCGGCCTGTCGCTGTACCGAGAGCTGGCGCCGGTGCTGACCGCGCTGCTGTTCATCGGTCGCGCCGGCAGTTCCATCGCCGCCGAACTGGGGCTGATGCGTGCCACCGACCAGATCAAGGCGCTGGAACTGATGGCGATCGATCCGGTGGCCAAGGCGGTGGCGCCGCGCTTCTGGGCGGCGGTGCTGACCGTGCCGCTGCTGACCGGCATCTTCTGCTCGCTGGCGATCAGTGCCAGCTACTTCGAAGCGGTGCATGTGCTGGGCCTGGACAACGGCGTGTTCTGGTCGGCGCTGCGCAACAGCGTCGATTTCTGGGATGACTTCGGCGTGGCGATGCTGAAGTCGGCGATCTTCGGCGGCACCGCCGCGCTGGTCGCCGCCTACGTTGGTTTCCACGCCGAGCCGACCATCGAGGGCACCTCGGTGGCGACCACCCGTGCGGTGGTCAACGCCTCGCTGCTGGTGCTGATGTTCAACTTCGTGCTGTCGGCAATGTTGTTCACCTAACCCCTCCACCGGCGGTGCGCAGGCGCGCGCGGCCACTACGACTCGATCAGGTAATCCACATGGCCATCCGCGGTCCCAGACTCGAATTCTCCGTCGGCGCCTTCCTGCTGCTGGCCCTGGCCTCGCTGATGGTGCTGGCCGTGGCCTCGACCAACCAGCGCTGGAGCTGGGGAAGCCAGGGCTACGAGCTGAAAGCACGCTTCTCCCAGGTCGGCCAGCTGCGCAAGCAGGCCCCGGTGAAGATCGGCGGCGTCACCGTGGGCCAGGTCGCCTCGATCGACCTGGACCCGGTGAAGTTCGAATCGATCGTGACCCTGCACATGGACAGCAAGGTCAAGGACCTGCCGGCAGACACCTCGGCCGGCATCTTCACCAGTGGTTTGCTCGGCGAGAGCTATATCGGTCTGCAGCCGGGCGGTGATCCGGACGTGCTGAAGGCCGGCGACGAGATCGTCTTCACCCAGCCCGCCGTGGACCTGATCCAGCTGGTCGGCAAGTACATGTTCAGTGGCGGCGCCGGTGGCGGCGCTGGTCAGAAGCCCAACGATGGCGCGCAGGCGCCTGCAACGGAACCGCAACCATGAAGATGAAACTGATCCCGGCCCTGCTCGCTTCGGCGCTGCTGGCAGCTACTCCGTTCCTCGCCCAGGCCCAGGCCGCCGCCCCCGCCGCAGCTGCGACGCAGGGCCAGGCCGGCAAGGTGGTGATCGATGCCAGCACGCGCATCCTCACCACCCTGCAGCAGCGCCGGAGCGAGTTCAGCAGCAACCCGTCCAGCCTGCGCAGCTACATCGACAGCGAACTGAACCGCACCTTCGACCGCGACTATGCCGCGCGCCTGGTGCTGGGCCCGCACGCCCGCGGCGCTTCGGATGCCGACATCAAGCTGTTCGCCGATGCCATGGCCGACAGCCTGATGCAGCGCTACGGCTCGACCCTGCTCAACATCCAGGGCAAGCCGAGCTTCCGCCTGAAGGGCGAGAGCCCGCTGCCGGGCAACCGCGGCGTGCGCGTCAGCACAGAACTGGTGCGTGCCGGCAGCGAGCCGACCCCGGTCGAGTACTGGATGCGCAACGTCAACGGCCAGTGGAAGATCTTCGATGTCAACATCGAAGGCATCTCCTACGTGCAGACCTTCCGCAACCAGTTCGACACCCCGCTGCGCCAGAAGGGCATCAAGCAGGTGGCCAGCGAGCTGCACAGCGGCAGCATGCAGGCCGGGCCCGCGGGCAATGGCAAGTAACGCACTGGCACTGCTGGAGGGCGACACCCTGCGCCTGCGCGGGGTGCTGGATCGTGCCGCAGTGATCGCATTGTGGCCGCAGCTGCAGGCGCTGCCCGCCCAGCTGGCACGGCTGGAGCTGGGCGAGGTCGAGCGCGTGGACAGCGCCGGCCTGGCCCTGCTGGCCGAACTGGCGGCACGTGCACGCAAGGCCGGCCACCCGCTGGCGATCTCCGGCGCGCCGGCCGGCTACAACGAGCTGAGCGCGGCCTACCGGCTGTCGCCCGACCTGGATTTCAACGCTACTTCTGCTGCGAGCTGACATGAACGTCGTACGCACTCTCCCCCTGATCGTCCTGGCCACCGCCCTGACCGCCTGCGCCGGCAAGCCCGCACGCAGCGATGCACCGGCGGCCAGCACCGTGGTTCCGGCCAATGCCGCTGCCGAAGCCCCCGCTGCAGTTGCCGATGGCGGAACGATCGACCCTGCCGTGGCCGTTCCGGCGGCGCAGGCGCCGGTTGCCGCGCCCCCATCGCCGGCCACGCCGGCAGCGCCGGCAGCGCCCGTTGATGGCAATGCAGCGAATACCGCAGCAGCCACCGCAGCCGGCGGCGACGATGATTTCGACGCCCTCTATGGCGGCGCCGGCAATACCACCAACGCGGCGGCCTACGATCCGTGGGAACCGTTCAACCGCAAGGTGCATACCTTCAACAACGCGGTCGACCGCGGCATCGCCCGTCCGCTGGCGACCGCCTATACCCATGTGGTGCCGCGCTTCGCCCGCACCGGCGTCAGCAACTTCTTCAGCAACCTGCGTGCACCGGTGACCATCACCAACCAGCTGCTGCAGGGCCGTGGTGCCGATGCGTGGGACAGCCTGGGCCGCTTCCTGATGAACAGCACGCTGGGTATCGGCGGCCTGTTCGATCCGGCCAGCAAGGCGATGGTGCCGCGTCGCAATGAAGACTTCGGCCAGACCCTGGGCGTGTGGGGCTGGCGTCGCTCGCGCTACGTGGAACTGCCGTTCTTCGGCCCGCGTACCGTGCGTGATGTGTTCGGCCTGGCCGGTGACATTCCGCTGTCGCCTATCCGCCGCATCGAAGAAGACAAGGTCCGCATCGGCCTGCAGGGCCTGCAGCTGGTCGATACCCGCGCACAGCTGCTGGCGATCGACGACCTGCGCGACACCGCCGTGGACGAGTACTCGCTGGTCCGCGATGCGTGGATGCAGCGCCGCAACTACCAGATCGAGAACGATCTGCGCAGCAAGCGCGAGCGTGGCCATGACGATGCCAATTCGCCGATCCCGGTCGATGCGATGCCGATGCCGCAGTGGACCCACTGAGTCGTTTCATCGCTGCATGAAAAACCCCGCCTCTGCGGGGTTTTTCTTTGCCTTTGATTGCAGTCCGGGGCTCCCGCCCTGAATCCAAGCGGGCGCCTCACCGCAGCCACTGCCGCCAGTGGTGATGGACTACAACTGCTTGTCGAGGCTGATCTGCACCCCGTGGTCACGGTCGTCGCCGCTGCCGACCAGGCCGCGATAGTCCACCTTCAGGCCCCAGTTGCGGCCGAAGTCGAACATCACGCCGGCGCCGAGCACCCACCGGTTGCGGTCGAAGCCATCCAGCGTGGTGCGGTAGAACGGCAGCTCGCCGAGGTCGGCGTACTGCAGGGTGGCCACGCCACTGCCGCTGAAATCGTGCTGGTATTCCACCCTCAGCTGCGGCGTCCACGCGCCCCACCGTGCAACCCGCCGTACTTCGACGCGCAGGCCGGCGTTGCCGGTGGTGGCATCGACCTCCTGGCTGCCATAGCGCAGCGCGAACAGATCGCTGCCCTGCTCGGCATAATGGTCCAGCGAGCCCTGCGAGGCATCCAGGCGCGCATATGGCGTGAACTGCCAGTCGCCGCGGGCCAGGTCGGCGCCGAAGGCCAGCGAACCGAACCATTGGCTGCCGTTGCGGCGTGCATGCGCGAAGCTGCCATCTGCGGTCACGTAGCGACGCAGGGTGTAGTCCAGCAGCTGGTGGCCGACCAGCGCATCCACGAACAGGCTGCGGCCCAGGCTGTAGCTTGCATACAACGCCATGCTGTAGGCCTGGCCATCGCTGCGGCTGCCACGCTCGCCAACATCGCTGCGATCGCGTCCATACCCCAGCGCGGCACCCACCGCGAGGGTGTCACTGAGCCGGCGGTCGGCACCGATGGTGACACCATCGGTCTCGAAGTCGACTCCGCTGCGCTGGCCGCCCTCGTTGCGCCCGGAGCGGATCGTGCCGCCCACCCACAGGCCCAACGGTGCCTGCGAGTTTGCTGCCGGATCGGGCACCGCCGGCGCCGGTTCGCGATCGAACGGCTGGCGACGCTGCGCATCGCAGTCCGGGCCCGGCACGTTGCCCACCATCGGTTCACAGCGTCGTGGCGCGTACGACAAGCTCAGGTTGTTGCTGAAGCCGTTGCTGCGGCTGGCGCCATGCAGCCGCTGCATGCGCTGCTGCAGGTTTTCGATCTGCGAATTGGCGAATCGACGGGCCGCATCGCGCTGTGCCGACAGCAGGCCACGTACTTCCGGATCCTGGGTCGGATCGGGCCGCGGCGCGATCTGCACGACGTAGTCGTGGCTTCCGCTGAAGCCCAGCGCGTCGGTCGCAGTGATAGTGAAGGCGAACGCACCCGCGGCGGTCGGCGTGCCGGCCAGGCCACCGGCCGGTTCCAGCGTCACTCCATCCGGTAGTGCACCGGCGCTGAGGACATAGCGATAGGGTGCGGTGCCACCAGCAGCGGCCAGGCGCTGCTCGTAGCGGTGGCCGAACAGTCCCGCCGGCAGGGCAGACGGGGTCAGGGTCAGTACGGGTGCCGACACATTCAACGTGTAGGCTTGGGTGGCCGAACCTGCGCCACCGATGGTGGCATCACTGACAGCGACGCTGAAGCCGAAGCTGCCCGCCACGCTCGGGGTACCCGCGATGCGCCCGGTGCTCGCATCCAGCACCAGGCCCGCCGGCAACGCACCACTGGCCAGCGTGTAGCGATAAGGCGCCAGACCGCCGGTGGTCGCGAAAGCCAGCGTGTAGCTGCTGCCGGCCGTCGAGGCCGGCAACGCGCCGGCGACCGGAGTCAGCGACAGGGCAGGCGCGGCGATCGTCAGCGTATAGGCCTGCACCAGACGGGCCGGTGTGCCAGTGGTGCTGTCGGTGATCGTCGCGCTGACGGTGAAGCTGCCCGACTGCGTTGGCGTACCGGACAAGGTGGCGCTGGCGGCATCGAACGACAACCCGGCGGGCAGCGTGCCCGACAACGCTACGTGATACGGCGCGATGCCGCCGCTGGCGGTGAACACCATCTGGTAAGGGCTGCCTGCGGTGCCGCCCGCCAGCGTGCCCGGGGTCGCCACCAGCACCGGACTGGCCACCACCAGGCTGTAGCTCTGGGTGATGCTGGCCGGCGTACCGCCGGTACTGTCGGTGATCGTCGCACTCAGCGCGAATGTGCCCGACTGCGTCGGCGTACCCGACAACATGCCGCTGGCGGTATCGAAGGTCATACCGGCCGGCAGCGAACCACTGAGCACCACGTGGTACGGCGCGATGCCGCCCGTCGCGGTGATCGCCTGCTGATAGGCCGTGCCGGCGGTGCCGCCAGCGAGCGTGCCCGGGGTCGCCGCCAGCACCGG
>NZ_JCAFSZ010000019.1:0-44423 GCF_059369755.1 Stenotrophomonas sp. YJH_SMC_57 | reverse complement strand
CTGCGACAGGAACGCCAGCCACGGCTGCAGGCGCAGCCGATAGCGCGCCAGGCCGCCATTGCTGCCCAGCCGCTCGGCGGCGGTGATGCGACCGTGCAACGGGCGCAGGCTGCCATCGGCCTGCTGCAGCTGCAGCAGCGCGCCCTGCCCGATCAGCGCCGCCAGCTGCAGGCCGGCATCCAGCGACAGTGCGGTGATCGTCCACTGGAAACCGATGCCGTCGATCTGCTCGACGCCATCAAGGGTTTCGGCCACCAGCACATCGCTCCCCAGCGACGTGTGCAGCCGCAGGAAGCGCTGGGCGTGCGAAGGGCCGGCCAGCGCAGAGCGCAGGGCGGGCCATTGCGGAGCAGGAACGGAGCCATCCATGGAGCAACGCGCGCAGGGCCAAGGGGCCGTGAGCGTGTTGCTGAAACAGAGGCCGAGGAAGAGGTAATTGCGACACGGCAGACAGGTCCACCGTGAAACGCAGGCGCTACCTAGGTGTCGCGCCCGCTAGGAAAACTACGAAATGCCGATCGCATGCAGAACAGGAGGGCGTTACCCGCCAAGTGGCCGACCTGAAAACAGCAGCGAGCCAGCCAAGGCAGGAATCAATGCGCCATGCCACGCGTGATCGCCGCAGCGCGCTGCTTCAGCTGGGCCACGGCATCGGGAATCATTTCCATGCCCACGTCCAGGCCCGGGTTCAGCACCAGGCCGACGCCGTCGCCGATGCCGGCCAGCAGCGCGTGCACCGCGATCGGCATCGCATGGGCAAACTGCGGCAGCTGCTCGTGCCACAGGCCGGCGCGCTCGGGCGAGGTGAACACCGCGAACATCGGTTCGCCGCTCTCGCTGGTCAGCACCAGCGGCGAGATGCTCTCGTCCCAGGCGCCATCTTCGCCGATGGCCTTGTCCAGCAGCACGAACGCCGTCGAGGTCAACAGGCCATCGAGGAACTGCGATGCGGTCAGCGTCCCGTCCTGGGCCTGCAGCAGGCGCACCTCGAGGTCGTTGAGGGGTTCGAACGGGGTGTCGTGGTCCATGGTGGGTTCCGGTACGTGATTGCAGGCTGCAACTTTAGCAGGCCGGGGGTTGCGCACGGCAGCGTATCGGCAGAGATACGCGGGCTTCAGCGGCCGATGAGACTTTCCGCGGGAATGCCCAGGTTGCGGTGAAGCTTCCGGATCATTTCCAGAGTCAGGCCGCGCTTGCGATTCAACACCTCATAGACACGGTTGAGCTGGCCGATGGACGGCACCAGATCCTTCACGGTCAGACCCCCCTGCTCCATGCGGAAGCGAATTGCCTCGATCGGATCTGGCGGTTCGATCGGGTAGTGCTTCGCTTCGTAGGCTTCAACCAGCGTTACGAGAATTTCGAATCGATCGCCATCCTCGCTCCCCGGCTCCGGCTCGTTGTCCACATAGGCCGAAATCTCGCGCAGAGCGTTTTCGTAATCGCTTTCCGTACGGATGGGCTGGATGTTCATAGAAGCTCCACAGTGTCGGCGTCGATCCGGTCGTACTCGGCGTGGGTGCCAATGAACTTGATGTAGACCACTTGAAACCTGTAACCCACAGCGACGATAAGCCGGTAGCTGTTGCCCTTTATGTTGAACACCACACGACTGTTCGCCACGAAACTTGCGCTTGCGTAACGTTGGCGTACGTCGTGCGGTGTGCCCCATACGGCGTGCCTGACTTCGTCATACCAGGACCTCAGCGCTGCTTCCGAATCGGGATGGCGTTCCCAGAATCGTTTCAGCGTCGCCAAAGCAACCACTTTCATTCGCAGATCCTAGTCCCAAAATGGGATATAAGCAACCCTCTCATCTTCATCAGCCACCGATGAATCCGTGCCGCCACAGCCAGCCCAGCAGGGCCAGCCCAGCCACGACCACCAGCATCAGCGGCAGGCCGAAGCGGTGCCGCCACGGGATCGGCACCCCACCCAGCTGCTGGTCCATGGTTTCGGTGTCCAGTAACCAGCCGTGCTCGCACCGGGTGCAGGCCAGCTCATAACGGCGCTGGTAGGCGAAGCCGAACAGCAGGTCGATGCGCGCCATCTTGTAGCGCAGCTGCGGCGCGAAGTCGGTTTCCGTTCCGCAACGCAGGCAGTGGTGGGCTTCCGTAGGACCGACGATCATCACCCGTTCCTGCTGGCCGATCAGGATCATGGATCAGCGCGCCTGGCAGGCGGGCTGCTGCAGCAACCACTGCTGCGCCGCAGCCAGCGTGGCGGCATCACTGTCGGTGCGCTGGTCTGGTTCGATCTTCAGCCCATCCCCCTGGCCATTGCGATCCTGCATCACGCTGGTGGTCAGCAGCAGTGCGCTGCCATCGACCAGCGGCCGCATCACGTTGGCAGTGGACAGCCCCGAGGTGGGCTGGCCGAAACTGCGCGTCTGCGGGCGACCGCGGAAGGCAAGCACGGTCGCCTCGCCGGAACTGGCGGTGCGCGGCCCGGTCAGCACCGCCACCGGCGCGCCTGGGTGTTTGAGCAGATAGCCGGGCCCGCCAAGATCGACCCGCACGCGCTCGCCAAGCCGCACGCTGGACGGTGTCAGCTGCCAGCGCGTGGGACCGTCCGCGGCGGCGAAGGACCCCACGTCCTCGTCGGCGCCGGGCGTGGTGCGCAGCAGTGGCGCTGCGCCCAGCAGCATCGGCCACATGTTGCCGCCGGTGTTGCCACGCAGATCGACAATCCAGCCGCAGCGGCTGCCATTGTCCTGGTCATCGATGATCGCCTGCCAGCGCTTGGCACGCTCCATCATCTGCTGGTGCGCCGTCGGGCCCTGCATGACACCGTAGCCCTCGATCTCCACCCGGCCGATACGCGGGTCCAGTACTTCGGCCGGGGCCGTCGTTGCTTTCGGAGCCGCTGTCGCTGCGCCATTGGCGCGCGCCAGGCGTTCTGCCTTCGCCTGCAGCTGCTTTGCGCTGATCCACTCGCCATGCCCGCCGGAACTGCGGCCGGTGGCCTCCTGCAGCACCGCGCGGGCCTGGGCTGGATCGTTCTGCGCCGCCTTCAGGCGCGTACGGATGGCCGGCCAGTCCACGCGGTCGCGGTACAGCGACTCCTTCTCCAGCATGTCCAGCAGCTGGGCCTGCGCCTGTGCTGTCGGCAGGTCGATGACGGCCGGGGCGGCGGCCTGCGCGCCGCTGCAGAACAGGGCGCCCAGTGCAGCAGCGATCACGCGAAGATCAAGCGACATTCGACGTTCCTTCGTCTTGGATGAGTACCGCAGCATACGCGCTTGCCGCTGTCGTTGTATGTCGGCTTTGGCACGCGCCGCGCACAGCAACATTTGCAACTTTGCCCATGTTGTCACTCGGGCAAAAGCGCGAAGGTGGCTCTGCCGGCGCGCTTTGCGCTGGCCGGGATTGGCGTCCTGAATCAAACATCGAAGCAATCGAGTTGCCGCCTCAACGGCAATCGCGACAATGCACCGGCTCGCCCATGGCGGGCGGTGCGTGGGGATCCTCGTGATCCGTCGGCTTTTTTCGCTTCGATTTTGACCGGCACGCCAACCCGCACCGCCCGCCACCTTGCATCCCGCAGGTGGCCTTGCCTCGTGAGGTTGCCGCCATGAACACGCCCTACCCCGCCTATCCCCGTCTGCACGCCCTGCTGGGCGATGTCCTGCCCGACCTGGCGCTGCCCACACCCGTGGCTGAAGCGCTGGAAGATGCATTGTGCGAGGGCGACGGCGATGCCGCGCCGTCGGCCTTCTTCGCCCGGTTGCGCGGTATCGCGCAAAGCCATGCTGCCGATGACCAGCCCTGGCGCGAACGGCACCTCAGCGAGGCGCGTGGCCGGGAACTGGCCGAGGCCACGCGGTGCCTCGCGGCGGTATCCGCCTGTGGGGGGGGGTTGCTGGCGGCGCAGTCGGCGCGCGAGATGGATGATGCGGCAGCGCAGTGCCCGCCGCAGGTGGAGGAAGGCCTGGTGCATGCGGTGGTGGTGCTGGCCGACCATGCGGGCGGGTTGGTGGCACCGGGTGCACGCGCGGGATCGTGACGCCGATGGATTCGTGTCGACCAAGGTCGACACCCACCAGAGCAGATTATGGCGTCGGTTGGAACCCGGAGCAGGTCATGGCGCCGGTTGGAATCCAGAGCGGATTGGAACCCGGAGCGCATCATGGCGGTGATGGGGTGAGTGCCGACCGAGATCGGCACCCACCCGAGCGCGCGGCCGTCACCAGTCCGCGCGCAGGCCGATGTTGCCTTCGATGATGCGGCGCTTCTCGTTGCGGTCGCCGCCCAGTTCGCGGGTGTAATCGGCTACCGCGTAGGCGCTGATGGTGCGGTTGAAGCGCCCGACCACACCCACGCCAGCTTCCAGTGCGCGCGAGCGCTGCGAATTGACGATCACGTCGTCGTCGAAGCGGATGCGATCCTCGCCGGAGCCGCCGTGCCAGTAGTTGAGCTTGAAGTACGGCTGCCAGCCGTTGTCGGCCAATTGGTAATCGCCAGCCAGGCGCAGGCCGATGCGGCCGGTCCAGGCATTGTCGTTGTCGAAGCGCACGCTCGATACCGCATCGCGACGGTCATCCAGCGCGGTGCGCTGCCAGATCACCTGCACCTGCGGTTCCAGCCACCAGACCGACTGGCCGAACTGCAGTAGCGGCTTGCCGGCCTCCACCGACACACTGGTGCCATCGCCCTTGATGCCGAAGCCCAGCCCGCGCGAGGAACGCACGCGACCGTCGTAACGGCTCTGCATCGCCACTGCATCGATGTAGCCACCATTGCTGCCGGTGAGCGTCCAGTACAGGCCCACGTGCTTGTCATCCAGCCGGTTCTGGCCCACCTGCACGTTCTCCCAGCCCAGCGCCAGGCCGGTGGTCTTGCCCTGCGCGCGGGTACGGCCGACAAACACGCCGATCTGGTTGCGATGGTTGTCGTTGGCCGCAGCCCACACATCAAGGCCGGCCTGCAGGCCCATCACATCGCCGTCGAACCCAGGCTGCGCATCGCCCTTCCAGTGAATCTCGCTGCTCTGCCCGACCAGCCGGCCCCAGGCGGTGCGCAGCGCACCCTGGTTGTACAGCAGGCGCTGCTCGCCCTGCCGTTCGTGGAACGTGCCGAGGCTGGCCAGAGAGGCCTCGCGCAGCAGGGGCGGCACCACCGCGTAGGTGGCGGTCTCCACGCGGTACAGCGGCACCACGGCGCCCTCTGCCGGGCGCGCATCCGGTGTCGGCGGCGCGCCCGTGCCGGGCAGACTGCCACCGGCCACCGGCACCTCGGGCACTTCCGGATCGGTCGGCGGCGGCGCCGGCGGTGGCTCCGGCGGTGGTGGCGGTGGGGCGGTCTCGCCGGCGGTCAGGTCCGGATCGGTGGCGCCTTCGGGCGGCGGGGGGGGCGCCGGCGTGATCGGCGGCGGTGGGGCCACCGGCGGTGGCGGCGGTGGCGGCGTGACGGTACCGCCGCCATTGGGCGCCGGGGTTGGTCCCTGCACCAGCGTCGAGCGCAGGTACCAGTTCTCGCCGGTGCCCGCGCTGACCCCGCCCTTGAACAGGAAATACTCGTAGGCACCGGCCGCCACGGGCGCGAACAGCGAGAATGCGCCCGGCGCGGTGATGGCGCCATTCAATGCCTGCACCACCAGAATGCCGTCTGTACGTGTCGCCGCACCACCGCCGCCCACGTTGAGGATGCCGATGCCGGTGCTGCCGGTGGCCGTGCCACCGTCGAACACCAGCTTGTCACTGGCCGAATCATCGGCCCCCAGCACCGTCTTCAGGTACAGACCGCCACCGTCGCCGCGGTAATTGCCGCGCACGGTGAAGGCATCACCGGCGCTGCCGCTGGCGGTCAGGTCGATGCGCCCGGCATTGACCATGTTGACCAGGCCCGATGCCATGAACGGACGGATGGCATGGTTGCCGCCGCCAGCGAACAATGTGCTGGTGTCGTCGACGGTGAGCGTACCGGTGCCGGTGCCGGCATCGCCCAGCACCAGATTGCCGTCGAAGGTCAGTTCGGTGCTGCTGGCCAGGCTGATCGTTTCCCAGTTCTGGAAGCGCCCCACGCCGGTGGTCTTGACGTTGGTGAGGTTGAGCTGGTCGGTGCCGCTGCCGCCGTCGAACAGGGGGACTGCACCGACGTGGGTCTGGGTGAGGTTGGCCAGGTTCGCAACGTCGTCATCCGGGCCCATGTCGATCGCACCGTAGACGATGCCGCCATCGGTCCAGTTGAACGTGTCGTTGCCGGTGCTGAGCAGCACCTGGCCGCGCACGGTGCCATCAGTGATGGTCACGCTGTCGGCACCGCCGCTGACGCTGATGTTGCCGCCGATGTAGGCCGTGCCCGAAATGATGATGGTGTCGGTGTCGAAGCCGGTCACCACGTTGCCGTCAACGGTACCGCCGGACATGTCCCACAGGTTCTTGTCCAGCTTCATGTTGACCCGGCCGATGCGGCCACCGGTCATCCAGGCCCGGTCGCCATCCTCGAACGCGCCGATGATGCGGCCACCGCTCATGCGGAAGGTATCGATGTTGTCGCCCTGCTGCAGCGCGCCGATCGTGCCGCCGGTCATGACGAAATCGTCGCGTCCACTGCCCTGTGCGACCACGCCGGTGATGGTGCCGCCAGTGACCGTCATCTGGTCATCGCCGCTGCCCTGGTCGACACGATCGAGGGTGCCGTCGTTGAGCAGCAGCACATCGTTGCCATCGCCCTGCAGGACACCGCCGCTGATGCTGCCGGCCTGCATCTCCAGGCGATCGTTGCCGGCACCGAACTGCACACCGGTTCCGCCACTGATCGTTCCGCGGTTGACCAGCACGCTGTCACCATTGCCGACGAACTGCAGCGCGATGTTGTTGCCCGTGCTGATGCTGCCAATATTCTCGACGCGGCTGCCGCCGCCGAGCTGCACCGCCACGCCACCGACCGAACTGATCGCGCCCTGGTTGGACAGCAGATGGCCCCCTGCACCGACCAGCGCAATGGCGGAACCGCCACCGCTCTGCTGCAGCTGGGCGCTGCTGGCAACGTTGACGGTGATGCCGGCCGCGCCGCTGGCAGCGATGGGAACGGTCTGCGGGTTGGGCGCGCTGGCGCTGCAGGTGACCGTCTGGCCGGCAACGGGCGCGATGGCGTCACAGCCGGCCCAGGCGACGCTGGCGGACATCAGCATGACAGAGGGAACGGCCAGGGCCTGCAGCACGGAAACGGTGAGGCGGCGCGGACGAAACGCGCGCGGGACGGCACGGGACATACGGCACTCCTGGACAGGGGATCAGGAACTGCGGATATGCGGTACTGCGAGCGCAGTCTGCCTTGTTGTGAATGGTTTCGACAGGTGAATTTACGTGCCAGTGATCACACTTCAATTGCGAACTCGGGCGATTCTCACCTGGCCTCTACGTGACTGAAACCGTTCATTTTTCTGGAGGCCACCAGTAGCGAGAAGAGCATCCACGCAGGGCGTGGATCTACTGAACCAGCACGCGCATCCCGGACGATCCACGCCATGCGTGGATGAGGCAGGTCAGATCTTCAGGTAGATCTTCCGCCGGTCCAACCACCAGGCCACGCCCCACCACAGCGCGACGAACGCCACCGCCTGCAGCATCGACGCCAGTTCCAGCGCCTGTGGCATCGCATCGGCCAGCTGCTGCCAGATCCAGCCCCAGGCGCCGGTGGCCATCAGCACCACCGACATCACTGACGCACCCAGATAGGCAGTGATCGCATTGACCCCGAAGCGCCGCCCCAGCGCCGGCCAACCCTTGCGATCGATCAGCACGTGGCCCAGCCACAGCGCCAGCGCGGCAAGGCCACCGGTCCACAACACATAGCTGGGCGTCCACAGCTGTTTGTTCAACGGCAGCACGGTGGCCAGCAGCAACCCGAGCACAGCGGTTGCCACGCCCAGCCCGGCCAGGGCCGCCGAACGCCCGTTGCGCAGCAGGCCGCCGACCAACAGGCCGAGCACGGTGCTGGCCAGGGCACCCAAGGTGCTCAGCAATCCTTCCGGGTCATGGCCAAGCCCGGTATCGGCGTGCCACTGATAGATCCACGGGGCGAACAGCGTGGTATCCAGGCGGCTGGCCGGATTGGTCCACGGCGCCAGATCGCCGATGCCAAGCAGCAGTACGGTGTACCCCACCAGCAGCGTGACCAGCACGGCCGCCTGCACGCGCGGACGCGCATATACCGCCAGCACGCCCACCAGCGCCGCACATACCGCGATCCGCTGCAGCACGCCCCAGATGCGGAAGTGATGCGTCTGCAGCGCCCACCAGATCAACAGATGCAACAGCGCACCGGCCAGCAGGATGCGCAGCGCGCGCTCCAGCACGCCACGCGCCAACGCAGGGCGGACCGACGCGTCCAGCGCACGCGGCGCCACGCTGAAGGCCATCGACACACCGACCAGGAACAGGAAGAACGGGAACACCAGATCGGTGGGCGTGCAACCATGCCATTCCGAATGACGCAGTGGTGCGAACACCGCACTCCAGTCGCCCGGATTGTTGACCAGCAGCATCGCCGCCACGGTGATGCCGCGCAGGGCATCGATCGAGCCCAGCCGGCGTGGCGGCGTAGCGTTCATCAGGCGGCCTCGTACTGTCCGGCGATCCAGGTGCCGCGCACCTGCAGGGCGTCATCCAGCAGCACCAGGTCGGCCTGGTAGCCCTCTGCGATGTGGCCGAGGCGGTCATCGACATTGAGGAACTGCGCCGGATAGGTCGAGGCCATGCGTGCGGCTTCGGCCAGCGGCTGGCCGAGCAGCTGCACGGTGTTGCGCACGGCGGTGGCCATGTCCAGCGCCGAACCTGCCAGTGCACCGGCGGCATTGCGCACCACGCCGTCGATGGCCGTGATGGTTTCGCCGTACAGCACGTAGCTCGGGTCATCGGCACCGACCGGCGGCATTGCATCGGTCACCAGCAGCAGGCGGCCACGCGGCTTGGCCGCCAGGGCCACGCGCAGGCTGGCCGGATGCACATGCACGCCATCGACGATGATGCCGATCCAGCTGTCGCGGTCTTCCAGCGCGGCACCCACTGCGCCGGGCTCGCGCCCCTGCAATGGCGACATCGCGTTGTACAGATGGGTGAAGCCACGCACGCCGGCATCCAGGCCGGCGCGGATCTCTTCGTAGGTGCCTGCGGTATGCCCAGCGGCGACGATCACGCCACGCTCGACCAGCGCACGGATGGTCTCCAGCGGCACGCGTTCCGGCGCCAGCGTCAACAGGGTCACGCCGTTGTCGAGCGATGCGGCCAGTGCGATCTCTTCTTCGTCCGGCACGCGGAACTTGCTGGCATCGTGCGTGCCCTTGCGCGCCGGCGCGATGTACGGGCCTTCCAGATGGATGCCGATCACGCCCGGCACGCCCTGTGCGATCGCCTCGCGCATCGCACCGATGGCCTCGCGCATCACGCCCACGTCGTCGCTGATCAGCGTCGGCAGCATCGCGGTGGTGCCGAAACGGCGGTGCGCCTGCGCGATGGTGCGCAGCGATGCTACGTCCGGCGTGTTGTTGAACAGCGCGCCGCCGCCGCCGTTGACCTGCACGTCGATGAAACCGGGCAGCAGCCAGCCACCGCCCAGGTCCACCTGCGCGGCGGCCTGGCCGAGCTGCGGCGCGGCATCGGGCAGCAGCGCACTGATGCGGCCGTCCTCGATCACCACCGCCAGATCGTCGCGGAATTCATCGCCTGCAAGGATGCGGGCGTTGCGCAGGACCGTGGCCATCAGACCGTCTCCGTGACCTTGTTCAGGTGCGGCGGCAGATCCGGGTTGAAGCCACGGCGCAGCGCCAGCGCGTTGATCGCGCGGTAGAAGCTCTGCACGGTCAGCAACGGCGCGCACAGCGGATGCGGCGCGGCCGCCACCGGCAGATTGCCACCGGCACCGGCCATCCATACCTGCGCACCGCGCGCGGTGAATTCATCGACCACTGCGCGGGTACCGGCACCGGTCTCGTCCGGCTGCGCGAAGGCGAGCACCGGAAAACCACGATCGACCAGCGCCATCGGACCGTGCTTGACCTCGGCCGAACTGTAGGCCTCGGCGTGCAGGCTGCAGGTTTCCTTGAACTTCAGCGCGGCTTCCTGCGCTGCACCCAGGCCCAGGCCGCGGCCGAGCACGAACAGGTTGGTGGCTTCGACCAGCCCGCCGGTCACCGCGCTCCAGTCGCACTGCCAGGCCGCACGCATTGCATCCGGCAACAGGTCCAGTGCGGCACGCAGGTTGCTGTCCTGCTTCCAGTACGCGGCCAGCTGCAGCAGCGCAGCCAGCGAAGCCAGGTAGCTCTTGGTGGCCGCCACGCTCTTCTCGGCACCGGCATGCAGCGGAATGACCGTGTCGGCCAGCTGCGCCAGCGGTGAATCCTCGACGTTGACCAGCGCGATCACGCGCGCACCGGCCGCCTTGGCGGCTTCCGCATTGCGCAACAGGTCCGGGCTCTTGCCCGACTGCGAGATGACGATGAACAGTGCGCCGCGCAATTGCAGCGGTGCGGCGTACACCGAGCCCACCGACGGCGAGGCCGAGGCCACCACCAGGCCCAGCTGGGTTTCCAGCAGGTATTTGCCGTAGGTGGCGGCGTGGTCGGAGCTGCCACGCGCGCAGGTGACCACGAACGGCGGCGGCGCCGCGCGCAGGCTGGCGGCCAGGGTTTCCATGGTGGCGTGGTTGCGCGAGAACTGGCGGGCGACCACGTCGGCTGCTTCAGCGGCCTCGGCGAACATCAGGGTGGAAGTGGGGTCTGACAGCGACATGGCAGGCTCAGGCAGGATCGGAAGGAAGGGGGCGTGCGCCGGCCGGGCGCATCGGCGCGGTCGAACCGCGCACCACCAGTTGTGGCACGAAGCCCTGGTTGTGCAACGGCGCGGGCGCATCGTCGTAGGCGTCGCTGCGCAGCTGCGCGATCAGCAGGCGCGCAGCGTGGCGGGCGATGTCCTCGGTGGCCTGCTTGGCGGTGGTCAGCGGCGGCCACGACTGGCGCGAGAACGGGCTGTCCTCGAAACCGGCGATGGACAGGTCGTAGGGCACGTTCATGCCGGCCGACTTGGCGGCGGCCAGCACGCCGGCGGCGATTTCATCGTTGGAGCCGAAGATGGCGGTGGGCGGCTCGCGCAGCGCCAGCAGGCGGCGCGCGCCGCGGAAACCGTCGTCGAAGGTGTAATCACCCTGCACCACCAGGTGCTTGTCCACGGTCATGCCGTAGTCCTTCAGCGCAGCCTCGTAGCCGGCATAACGCTCGCCCGAGGAGCGGTGCGAGATGCCGCCCCAGAGGAAGCCGATGCGCTGGTGGCCCAGCTGGATCAGGTGCTCGGTGATTTCGTAGGCGGCCTCGCGGTCGTCGACGAACACGCAGGCACCGTCGGCCGGGTCTTCGGTGGCGGCGATGATGCGCACCAGCTTGATGCCGCGCGCGGTCAGCGCCTGGATCAGGTCGCGGCGCTCGGACATCGGTGCGGTCAGCACCAGCCCGGCCAGGCGCGAACGCTGCACCCAGTCGGCCAGTTCATCGGCCAGCAGCGGCGAGCTGGAATCGCAGGGATGGATCTGCAGGCCAAACCCGGTCTCGCGGCAGGCGGCGAGCACGCCGTTCTGCACGCCGATGATGTGGTACGGGTTCGGGTTGTCGTAGACCAGCCCGATCACGAAGGTGGTGCCGCTGCGCAGGTTGCGCGCGGACGGGTCGGGCTCGTAGTCGAGCTCGGCGATGGCTCGCAGCACCCGTGCACGGGTGGCCTGCATCACCGAGGGCTCGTTGTTGATCACCCGCGAGACCGTCTTCAGCGAGACCTTGGCCTTCTCCGCAACGTCCTTGATGGTCGCTCTGCGCATGGGTTTTCCCTGGGGTTGGCTGCCGTCCATCATCGCCGATCAGGCCTTGTCCTGCGGTAGGCCGGCGCGATGGCCGACCACCGAGTAGAACAGGATGTACAGGTAGCACGGCACCATCAGCAGCACGAACACCAGCTGGAAGTCGATGTGCTGCTTGAGCACGGCGAACAGCTGCGGAATGATCGCGCCGCCGGCAATGCCCATCACCAGCAGCGCCGAACCGGTCTCGGTGAAACGGCCCAGGCCGCGGATCGCCAGCGGGAAGATCGCCGGCCACATCATCGCGTTGGCAAAGCCCAGTGCGGCCACGAAGCCCACCGAGACGTAGCCGTGGGTGACCCAGGCGCCGAGGCAGAACACCACGCCCAGCACGGCGGAAATGGTCAGGTAGCGCGACTGCGAGACCACCTTCGGGATCAGCAGCAGGCCGACCACGTAGCCGATGAGCATGGCAAACAGGGTCAGCGAGGTGAACATCTTGGTCTGGTCCAGCGGCAGGTCGAAGCCGTGGCCATAGGTACCGATCGCATCGCCGGCCATCACCTCCACGCCCACGTACACGAACAGGCACAGCACGCCCAGCCACAGGTGCGGGAACTGGAAGATGCTGCGGCGCTCGGCGGCACCGGCCGCCACTGGCGTGGCGTTGGCTTCGGACGGCTTGATTTCCGGCAGCGGCGAGAACAGCACGGCCACTGCCAGCAGCACCAGCACGCCGGCCATGGCCAGGTACGGCGCGTGAATCTTGGCGGCAAAGTCGTTGAGCAGCTGCGCCTTGGTCGCTTCATCGGCAACGGCCACGCTGGCCGACAGGTCACCGATGCCGTGCAGCACCACGGTACCGATCAGCACCGGCGCCAGCATGCCGGCGATCTTGTTGCAGATGCCCATCAGCGCGATGCGCCGCGCCGCGGTCTCGATTGGGCCGAGGATGGAGATGTAGGGGTTGATCGCGGTCTGCAGCAGGGCCAGGCCGCTGCCGATCACGAACAGGCCGCCGAGCGCGCCCGGGTACCAGCGCTGGGTGGCGAATTCACCGAACAGCGCGGCCCCCCCGGCCATCACCAGCAGGCTCAGGCTCAGGCCCTTCTTCATGCCGGTGCGGCGCAGGATCCACGACGACGGCAGGGCCAGGAAGAAGTAGGACAGGTAGAACACCATCAGCACCAGGAAGGCGCCGACCTCGCTGAGTTCGAAGGCGAGCTTGACGAAGGTGATCAGCGGCCCGTTGAGCCAGGTGAAGAAGCCGATCAGGAAGAACAGCACGCCGACGATGGCGATGGAGGTGGCCACGTTCGGGCGCGCGCTTGCAGCGGGGACGGCGGACATCAGGAGGGCTCCTGCGGCGACGGCCGCAGAACGCGGCGTCGGAGAGTGGCTGGGAACAACGTTGTCACATTCTTTCGATGGACAACGGCGGTTTGTCAACTTCCCTGCATCAGCCCGTGAACCTCGTGCTGCACTGCGCAAGCCGATCCCGGCGCATCGTGCTGAATGCGCCGCAGCCCTTGAGCCCCGTGCAGCAAAGGTTCCCGCGTGAAACCCATGCTCACGCCATGTAAACGTTTACTGCATGTCGCATTCGTTGCGGCGCAGCAACGAAAGTGTCACGAACTCGTTGACATCGTTGTCAGCGGGGTTACAGACTCCGCCCCAATCGCCGCCCCCGATCCCGGGGCCGGCCCCACCTGCAGCAGGAGCCCGCGTGACCGCCAGCCACCCCGCCCCGGCCCATGTCCTGTCCCGAGTCGCGCCCTCGTTCCTGGCCGCCGACGTTGGTGGCACCCATGTGCGCGTGGCCCGGGTCCAGGCCAGCGGTGATGCCGCCCACCCGGTGCAGGTGCTGGAGTACCGCAAGTACCGCAATGCCGACCATGCCGGCCTCAGCGCGATCCTGTCCGACTTCCTCGGCGAAGGCCCGCGGCCCTCGCACTGCGTGGTCGCCAGCGCCGGCTATGCCCGCGAGGACGGCACGGTGATCACCGCCAACCTGCCGTGGCCGCTGTCGGCGCGCCAGGTGGAAGCGGACGTCGGCCTGCAGCGGGTCTACATCGTCAACGACTTTGAAGCGGTGGCCTACGCCGCCGCGCAGGTGGACGCCAGCGGCGTGCTGCACCTGTGCGGACCGGAGACCGCTGCACGCGGCCCGACCCTGGTGGTCGGCCCGGGCACCGGCCTCGGCGCCGCGCTGTGGATTCCCACCGCACACGGCCCGGTGGTGCTGCCGACGGAAGCCGGCCAGCCGACCCTGGCCGCCAGCACCGAACTGGAAATGGCCATCGTCCGCCACATGCAGCGCGACCGCGCCCACGTGTCGATCGAGCATGCAATCTCCGGCCCGGGCCTGATGAACCTGTACCGCGCGGTATGTGCGCTGCAGGGGCAGGTACCGACGCTGGCCAGCCCGGATGCAGTCACTGCCGCCGCCATGGCCGATACCGATGCGCACGCACGCCAGGCGCTGGATGTGTTCTGCGGCCTGCTCGGCAGCACCATCGGCGACATGGCGCTGTTCTACGGCGCCCATGGTGGCGTCTACCTGGCCGGCGGCATCCTGCCGCAGATCCGCGAATACCTGCACGCCAGCACCTTCGTCGAACGGTACCTGCAGAAGGGGCCGATGGGCGAAGCACTGGCACGCATCCCGGTGAAGGTCGTCGAGCACGGCCAGCTGGGCGTGGTTGGCGCTGCCAGCTGGTACCTGCAGCAGTCGGCCGCCTGACACCGCAACAGGCTTCAACGCAATCGCAGCACGCTGTACGTGGCACGCCAACGCACGGGACTTCGCCGCCGCCCCGCGCATGTCATCGCAACCGTAATCGAACACCGCCGCCGGCATCCAATCGAGTGATGAGGAGAGACATCATGAACACCCGCAAGACCCTGCTTTCGGCCGCCATCGTCAGCTGCATCGCCTTCAGTGCGCACGCGCAGCAGGCCGCCCCGACCGCCACCGACCTGGACACCGTGACGGTTACGGGCATCCGTGGCTCGATGGAAAAGTCGCTGGACACCAAGCGCGAAGCCAATGCGCGCGTGGAAGTGGTCACCGCCGAAGACGTCGGCAAGCTGCCGGCGCACAACGTCGCCGATACCCTGCAGCGCCTGCCGGGCGTCAACATCAGCTCGTCCAGCGCCGACGAAGGCGGCTTCGACGAAGCCGACCGTGTCAGCCTGCGCGGCACCAGCCCGAGCCTGACCCAGACCCTGATCAACGGCCATACCGTCGGCTCGGCCGACTGGTTCGTGCTCAGCCAGGGCAACAACGTCGGCCGCAGCGTCAGCTACTCGCTGCTGCCGTCGGAACTGGTCAGCTCGGTGGAGGTGAACAAATCCTCGCAGGCCAAGCTGCAGGACGGCGGCACCACCGGTACCGTCAACATCATCACCCGCAAGCCGCTGGAGTTCTCCAAGCAGTTCACCGCTGAAGGCTCGATCGGCATGGTGCGTTCGGACCAGGCCAAGTCCAACGACCCGCAGTATTCGGCACTGTTCAACTACAAGAACGACGAAGGCACCTTCGGCGTGATGGTGCAGGGCTTCAGCCAGAAGCGCGAGCTGCGTCGTGAAGCGCAGGAAATTCCGGGCGGTTTCTTCAAGATCGGCGCCGGTGATCCGGTGGCCAAGACCAACCCCGACCTGATCGGCGTCAATGTCCCGGGCCTGCTGGGTTCGACCCTGTTCGAACAGACCCGTGAGCGCAAGGGTGGCCTGGTCTCGCTGCAGTTCAAGCCGAGCGACAGCCTCACCCTGGGCCTGAACGGTTTCAGTTCCGAACTGAAGGCGAACAACTACAACCGCAACTTCATGATGTTCGGCAACAGCTTCGCCAAGTCGCAGGCGCCGGATCCGGGCTATGTGATCAAGGATGGCGTGCTGACCAACGCCACCTACAAGGGCGTGCCGGGCACCGACTACGCGGTGTACGACATGATCTACCGCGAGTCGAAGGCCAAGTCGAGCTATGTCACCTTCGATGCCGACTGGCAGATCAGCGACAGCCTGACCGCCAAGTTCCAGGCCGGCAGCACCAAGGGCACCGGCGAAACGCCGCGCCAGTACATCGCCGAGGTCACCCTGGCCAACGGTGGCGGCGCCAGCTGGGCCACGCACGGCAATGGCTCGCCGATCGACTGGAACGTCGGCGGCGATATCTCGCCCAACGGCGTGACCAGCTTCGGCACCTGGGGCAACCAGCAGGTCACGGCTGAAGACAAGGAGAAGTGGGCCACGCTCGACTTCAACCAGTACTTCAATGATGGCGGCGTGCTGAGCTCGATCGACTTCGGCCTGCGTTTCGCCGACCACAAGCGCGAAGCGCTGTCGCCGGAAGGTGCAACCCCGGGTGACATCTGGAGCGCGCTGAAGAACGGTGCCACGGCCAACTATCCGAGTGGCTTTGCCGGTGACATCGGCGGCACCTTCCCGCGCAACCTCTGGTACTTCACCCCGGGTGCGCTGAAGGACGCGGTGACCAACAACTCCACCTGGCTGGCCGGCAATGACGGCCCGACCGGTCGCCACAATTACGGCGCCGAGTGGAAGGTGAAGGAAAAGAACTTCGCCGGTTACGTGCAGGCCAACTTCCGCGGCGACTGGTGGAGCGGCAACGTCGGCCTGCGCTACGTCAACATCAAGCAGGACATCGACACCTACAACGCCGTCAGCAAGGCCGCCGACGCCGATGTCAGCAGCCTGTTCGGCATGTGGGAGCGCCTGGCCTTCCAGAACAAGCGCAACCGTGTGCTGCCCAGCGCCAACATCAAGTTCGACCTGGACGACAAGCTGGTGCTGCGCGTCGCCGCTTCGCAGACGCAGACCCTGCCGGACTACTCGGCGCTGGGTGCCTCCTCGTACGGTTCGGACCTGAACCGGACCGGCGGCGGTGGCAACCCGAACCTCAAGCCGACCCTGTCGACCAACCTGGATGCCAACCTGGAGTGGTACTTCATGCCGCGCGGCATGCTGTCGGTGGGTGCTTATCACATGGACCTGAAGGACTACATCGCCTTCGACGTGGTCTCGCGCCAGCTGTACAGCGAACTGACCAACCGGCTTGAGACCTACCAGATCTCCACCCCGATCAATGCCGACGGCAAGGTCACCGGCGTGGAAGTGGCCTACGAACAGCCGATCGGCGAGTACTTCGGCATCAATGCCAACTACACCTATGCCAACGGCACGACCTCGCACACCTGGTCGGATGGCTCGCACAACCTGCTGGGCACCTCGAAGAACACCTACAACGTGGGTGCCTACTTCGAGAACGAGCGCTTCGGCGCCCGGGTCAGCTACACCCGCCGTTCCTCGTTCCTGATCAGCCTGTCGGGCACCAACCCGTACTACCAGGATGACTTCGGCACGCTGTCGGCATCGCTGAGCTACAAGGCCACCGACTGGCTGAGCATCAGCCTGGATGGCCTGAACCTCAACAACCCGACCTACAAGTACTACCAGACCGCGGCCATCCCGACCTCGTTCTACAGCAACGGTCGCCAGTACTACCTCAACTTCCGCTTCAAGTACTGATCCAGCGGCGGCAACATCGCCGAGTCGTGCACGCACGCCGGGCCTGGGTCATTCCGGGCCCGGCGTTTTTCATGTATAGCGTTCATCGCACCGTTCCAAGGAGTCGTACCGATGGTCAAGCCTTCCCGCGCCCGGATGCGCAGCGCAGTACTGCTGGGCAGCCTGCTCGCCCTGCTGCCGGCCACGCCGGCACTTGCCGCCGATCCCACGCCCGCCGCCGAAGCCCCCGGCCCGCAGCTGCGCGCCGGCAGCCTGATGCTGATTCCCGCGCCGTCCAACGTGCAGCGTGGCCAAGGCAACGGCATCAGCGTACGCGCCGATACCGCGCTGCACGCCGATGGCGAGGCCGCGCAGCGGGTCGCCTCGCAGTTCGCCGATCTGCTGGCCCGCAGCGGCGGCCCGCGCCTGACCCTGGCCAAGGGCAAGGCGGCCGCCAGCACTGGCGGTATCCGTTTCGAGATCGTTCCCACCTTCCGCGACAGTGGTGAGGGTTACACGCTGGACAGCACCGCGCGGGGCGTGGTGATCCAGGCCGGCAACGAAACCGGCCTGTTCTATGGCGCAACCACCCTCGCCCAGCTCGCCACCGGTGGCAGCAACGGCGTGCTGCCGGTGGTGCAGATCCAGGATGCGCCGCGTTTCAGCTGGCGCGGCTTCATGCTCGACTCGGCGCGGCATTTCCAGAGCCTGGACGAGATCAAGCGCGTGCTCGACGCGATGGCCGCGCACAAGCTCAACACCTTCCACTGGCACCTGACCGACGACCAGGGCTGGCGCATGGAGATCAAGCGCTACCCCAAGCTGACCGAAGTGGGCAGCTGCCGCCTGCCGGCCGGTGACGGCGGCATCGATCCGGTCAGTGGCCAGGAACATCCGTACTGTGGCTTCTACACCCAGGAGCAGATCCGCGATGTGATCGCCTATGCAGCCAGACTGCATATCCAGGTCATTCCGGAGATCGACGTGCCCGGCCATGCCACCGCGGCGATTGCCGCCTACCCGGAGCTGGGCTCGATCAGCACCCCGCTGAAGCCGATCAGCGAGTGGGGCGTGTTCCCGAACCTCTTCAACGTGGAGGACAGCACCGTCACCTTCCTCGAGAACGTGCTGGAAGAAGTGATCGAGCTGTTCCCGGCCAAGTACGTGCACGTGGGCGGCGACGAGGCGGTCAAGGACCAGTGGGAAGCCTCCAAGCAGGTGCAGCAGCGCATGCGTGCGCTGGGCATCAACAACGAGATGGCCATGCAGAGCCACATCATCAAGCGCCTGGAGACGTTCCTGGAAGAGCACGACCGGCGCCTGATCGGCTGGGACGAGATCCTCGAAGGGGGTCTGCCGCCGCAGGCCACGGTGATGTCGTGGCAGGGCACCGAAGGCGGCCTGGCCGCGGCCAGTGCCGGCCATGACGTGATCATGTCGCCGGTCGGCTACCTGTACCTGGATTACCTGCAGACCGCCTCGCCGAACGAGCCGCCGGGCCGCCCGGCCCAGGTCAATCTCGGCAAGCTGTACAACTTCGAGCCGGTGCCGGCCGAACTGGCCGCCGACAAGCGCGGGCACATCCTGGGCCTGCAGGCCAACATGTTCACCGAGCACACGCGCAGCTATGCACGCCTGCAGCACAACCTGTTCCCGCGACTGGCGGCGGTGGCCGAGACCGGCTGGAGCACGCCGGAACATCGCGATTTCCGCGACTTCCTCGCGCGCCTGCCGGCCCAGCTGCAGCGCTACCGCGCCTGGGGCCTGGCCTATGCGCAGACGCCGTTCGAAGTGGGCGTGGATTACACCGACAACCGCACCGCCAACACCGTGACCGTATCTCTGGCCAACCCACTGGGCTATGAGGTGCGCTACAGCATCGATGGCCAGCCGGTCAGCGCGCAGTCGCCGTTGTACCAGCAGCCGCTGACCGCGACGCTGCCCGCCACCGTGCAGGCCGCCGCGTTCTATCAGGGCCAGATGCTGGCCGCGAAGCCGACCGTCGCCGCGTTCACTGCGCAATCGCTGCTCAGCCGCCGCAGCGATGAGCTGCTCAGCTGCGTGGGCCAGAAGGGCCTGGTGCTGCGCCTGGAAGACGATGGCCCGCGCGAAGGCACCCGCGCGGTGTTCAACGTCGACATCTTCCAGCCCTGCTGGCGCTGGCCGCAGGCGCAGCTGGACGGCGTCGGCAGCGTGGAAGTGCGTGCGGGCCGTATTCCGTACTACTTCCAGCTGGCCCATGACGAACCCAAGCGTCGCTTCGAGAAAGCCAAGCGTGCGCATGGCGAGATGCAGGTGCGCCGTGGCGACTGCAGCGGCAAGGTGCTGGCCGAAGTTGCGTTGCCGGCCCAGCCGGATGCCGATGGCTTCGTGACCCTGCGTGCAACGCTGCCGAAGGGTAGCCAGGGTAACGGCGACCTGTGCATCAACTTCACCGGCGATACGCGCCCGGCGATGTGGGTGCTGGATGAGGTGACGCTGGGGAAGTAACGGCAGGTCTGTCCTGGTGGGTGCCAACCTTGGTTGGCACGCCCTCAGCCCCGCCAGCGCAGCAGCAGGTCGCGCAGCGGGGTCAGTGCGGTGGCCATGCCGGCCAGCACGCCCATCGTGTTGGCCAGCGCATCCATCGGATCGGCCGTGCGGTTGCTGGTCAGCGCGCCCTGCGCGAACTCGATGCCGATCCCCATCAGCACCAGGCCCACGCCCCCCCACAGCAGCGGGCGCCCCCGACGGAAAAGCTGCACTGCGCTGCCGGCCAGGATGAAATAGGCGAGGAAGTGCTCGCCCTTGTCGCTGTTTTCCGGCAACGGAATCGGCGGCGGCGGAATCAGGCACACCACGATCACCAGCAGTACTGCCAGCGCCCACAGCACGGTCCACAGCCGCGGCCTGCGCAGCGGCTTGATCAGCGCCCGTGCATCACTCACAGGCGCCAGCTCAGGTCACCCAGTTCGAAGGCCGGCTCGAAATCGACGCCACGCTGCAGGCCGATCGCCTGGAAGCGCTCGCCCATTTCGGTCGGCAGGGTCAGCTTCTTCACCTGGTCGCGCAGCTGGATGCGGCCGACTTCATCGGTGCGCTCCTCGGCCAGCAGCAATACCTGGTCCAGGCCGTTACCGAGCAGGAAGCTGGCCTGGCTGCAGTAGCCTGCCAGTTCGAAGCCACCGTGCAGGCCGGCTTCGGCCATCGCGGTGAAGTCCACCGAGGCGGTGATGTCCTGCAGGCCCGGCCAGCGATGCACGTCGTTGTGCACGTGGTGGCGGTAGAACGCACGCACGGTGCCATCGTCGCGGTCATGCTGGTAGAACTCGCCACGGTTGTAGCCGTAGTCGATGAACAGCATCGCACCGCGCTGCAGGCCACCGGCCACCGCCTGCAGCCAGTACGGCAGCTGCGGCAGCACTTCGGAGCGGTAGCCCTCGGCGAAGGGCTTCTCCAGATAGCGCTCGATATGGCGCACCGCACCGTTGAGCAGGATGTCGGCCGGCTGCGCGCCGCGGATGAAATGGCCGTCGCCGTCCAGCTCGACGGTTTCCTCATAGACCTCGCCGTCGCGGATCAGGAAGCGCGGCGTCGGCAGCGCGTCGATCACCTCGTTGGCGAACACCACGCCCTCCCAGTCCTCTTCGAACGGGCGATCGACCCAGTCCACGCGCGCGGCCAGCTCGGCCGGCAGGTTCTGCTGCAGGCGCTGCTGCTGGCGTTCGCGCAGGTCGGCGCTGGGTTCGAGGATGGCATAGCGCGAGGGCAGCGCGTCCAGCTCCACCAGGCGCAGCAGCACGGCCTCGGCGAAGGCACCGGTACCGCCGCCCAGCTCCAGCATCCGCGCCTGCGCACCCAGCTGGGCGAATACCGGCGCCAGGGCATTGGCCACGCTGCCGGCGAACAGGCTGCCGAGCTCGGGCGCGGTGGTGAAGTCGCCGCTGCCACCGAACTTGCTGGCGCCGGCGCTGTAATAGCCCCAGCCCGGGGTATACAGGCACAGCTCCATGAAGCGGGAGAACGGCATTGCCCCGCCCTGCGCAAGGATCTCGGCGCGCAGGGCGGCGGCCAGCTGGTCGCTGTGGGCCAGGGCATCGGCTTCGGGCAGGGGGAAGGTGGGCTGCATGGCGTCTTCGAATGCGGTGACAATGGTGCACAGGATAGCCGAGCCTTGGAGGACCCTCGATGAGCGATACCCACCCCGTGGTCCTGATCACCGGCAGCGCGCGCCGGATCGGTGCGGCCATTGCCCGCCAGTTCCACGCCTGTGGCTGGTCCGTGGTGCTGCACGCCAACACCTCCAGCGCCGAACTGCAGCAGGCCGCGTTCGATTTCGACAACGTACGCCCGGGCAGCGTGCTGGCCCTGCAGGCCGACCTGCGCGACGCCGACGCCCTGCCCGACCTGGTGGAACAGGCCGTCACCCACTTCGGCCGCCTGGACGCGCTGGTCAACAACGCCTCCAACTTCTTCCCCACGCCGCTCGGCCAGGTCACTGCCGAGGCGATGGACGAGCTGTATGCGGTTAACGCGCGCGCGCCACTGCTGCTGTCACAGGCAGCCGCGCCCTACCTGCGCCGCCAGCAGGGCTGCATCGTCAACCTGACCGACCTGCACGGCACCGATCCGATGCGTGACCACATCGCCTACACCATGGCCAAGGCCGCGCTGGAGATGGCCACCCGTTCGCTGGCGCTTGAGCTGGCGCCGAAGGTGCGGGTCAATGCGGTGGCGCCCGGCGCGATCCTGTGGCCGGAACAGGGCAAGGATGATTTCGCCCGCGAGGCGCTGCTGGCACGTACGCCGCTGGCACGGATCGGCACCGTCGAGGAGATCGCCGAGGCGGTGTACTGGCTGGTGGCCGAGGCCAGCTTCGTCACCGGCCATACCCTGCGCGTGGACGGTGGGCGTACGGTCAGCTGAAGTGTTGCCGGCCAGCGGCCGGCGCTACCGGTGTGCCGGCCGCTGGCCGGCAACCTCCGTCATCCAAGGTCAATGACCTCGAACGCTTCGCCAAACTGCGGGTGCGCGCGCCACAGCGTGGCCAGATCCTGCCCGCTGACCGGATCGATGAAATCCGGCGCGATGTCGGCCAGCGGCTTCAGCACGAAGGCATGCTTCAGTTCCGGGCGCGGGATGCGCAGGTGGCCGGGGCCTTCCACCACCAGGTCGCCATAGAACACCACGTCGATGTCCAGGGTCCGGTCGGAGAAGCGCGGCCCGCTGCGATCACGGCCATGCGCGTCTTCCAGCGCATGCAGCCAGTCATCCAGCGCCTGCAGCGGCAGGTCGGTCTCGATCGCCACCGCGTTGTTGAGGAAGGCCGGGCCATCGAAGCCGACCGCGGCGGTACGGTAGGCGGGCGACACCTGCAGCGCGCCAAAGCGCTCGCGCAGGGCCGTCACCGCAGCGTGGAGGTAGCGGCGGGGCTGGACGTTGCTGCCCAGGCTCAGGAGCACGGTAGTCATGCGGTTCAGGTGACAGTGCTGGGGGGGCGTGGACATGCCGTCGTCACGGCGGCCTGCCTACAATCCGGGACGCACATGATAGGGCACCGACATGACCTATTGCGTTGGAATCGAGGTCGACGAGGGCCTGGTCTTCGCCGCCGATACCCGGACCAATGCCTCGCTGGACGATGTGCGCGTGCACCGCAAGCTGCACGTGTTCGAGTATCCCGGCCAGGCGGCCTACGTGCTGATGGCGGCGGGCAACCTGGCCACTACCCAGCTGCTGGTGTCACGCCTGGGGCGCGACGCCGGCGATCGGCGCACGCCCAACCTGCGCGACATGGCCCATCTGTTCGAGGCCGCCGAGTACGTCGGCCAGCTGCTGGTCGACAGCCAGGTGCACAGCGCCCACAGCGAGCACGGCCATGACGGGGTCAACACCCAGGCCACGCTGATCTTCGGCGGCCAGATCGCTGGCGAGCGGCCGGGGCTCTACATGATCTACCCGCTGGGCAATGCCATTGCCGCCTCGCCGGAGACGCCCTACCTGCAGATCGGCGAATCCAAGTACGGCAAGCCGATCCTCGACCGCATCCTCAGCCCGGCCACGCGGCTGGAAGACGCGGCGCGCACGGCGATCGTCTCGCTCGATTCGACCATCCGTTCCAACCTGTCGGTGGGCCTGCCGATCGACCTGGCGCTGCTGCGCGATGGCGAGCTGCGCATCGGCCAGCAGCTGCGGCTGGGCGCGGACTCCGCGCTGTATGCCGACATCCACCAGAACTGGTCGCGGCGGCTGGAACAGGCGGTGGACAGCCTGCCGCGGTTCCCGTGGGAAACCACCGAACGGTAGTGCCGGCCGCTGGCCGGCAACCGCAGTGATCCCGCCGCACGCCGATGCCGGCCAGCTGCCGGCACTACCCAGGCATCAGCCCAGCGCTTCGGCCACCGCGCGGAACACCTGCTGCATCTGCAGCGGCTTGCGCAGCACATGTACCTCCACGCCGCCCGGGAACGCATCGGGCGTCACCGCTGTCGTCGTGTCTTCCAGCACCAGTGCCGGGCCGCGGTAACCCAGCGCAGCCATTTCGCCCAGCAGCTGGCTGGCCGGCAGCAGCTTGGAACCGGCATCGGCGATCACCAGTGCCGGCATCGCCTCCTGCTGCATCCAGCGCAGCGCGGCAGGGCCATCGGACGCCAACTGCAGCTGGTAGCCCTGGCTGGACAGCGCATTGCCAAGCAGCGAAAGCCGCGTTGCCTCGCCATCGACCACCAGGATCGACTGTCCGCTGCCCAGCGCCACCAGCTGCTCGATCGGCTCGCTGCCGTCGCTGGCTTCATGCATCGGCAGGCGCAGTTCGAAACAGGTGCCCTGCCCCGGCTGGCTGCTGACATGGATGCTGCCGCCGGCGCCTTCGACGATGCGCTTGCAGGAAATCAGGCCCAGGCCGGTGCCATCGGCCTTGGTGGTGAAGAACGGGTTGAACAGGTGCGACAACGTGTCCGCATCCATGCCGATGCCTTCGTCGGCCACCCGGATGTGCATCCAGTCCACGCCATCGCGCTGGCCGGCATGGCTGGCAATGAGGCTCAGGCGGCCGCCATTGGGCATCGCCTGGATCGCGTTCAGCGCCAGGTTCAACATGACCTGCTGCAGCTCAGTGTAATTGGCGTCGACCACCAGGCCTTCGTCCTGCACCTGCAGTTCCAGCCGCACGGCGTCCGGCACGTTGCTGCGCAACAGCAGCGCCACCGCATCGAACAGGCCGTCGATCTCGATGCGTTCGCTTGGCTTGCGCGAGCCGCGCACGAACGACAGCATCGACTCGGCCATCTCATGGCCGCGCCGGCCGCACTCGGCGATCACATCGGCCAGGTGGTGCAGCTGCGGATCATCGGTCCGCGCCTTCAGCAGGTCCGGCATGATCAGCAGCGGCTGCAGGATGTTACGCAGGTCGTGGCTGAGGCCGGCGGCAAGCAGCGACAGGCTTTCCAGGCGCTGTGCACGCATCAGCTCGGTGTCCACGCGTGCGCGTTCGATCGCACTGCGCGCATCGCGGATCGAACGCGCCACCGCCGACGGCAAGCGCGCTGGCTGGTGCTTGATGATGTAGTCGTTGGCACCCTTCTGCAGCGCCGCTACCGCGTTCTCTTCACCCATGGTGCCGGAGACGAAGATGAAGGGCACTTCCGGCGAGGTCTCGCGCACGATGCGCAGTGCATCGTCACCGGAGAAGCCGGGCATGCTCAGGTCGGACAGCACGATGTCCGGCTGGAACGTGGCCAATGCCTGGCGCAGTTCAGCCTCGCTCTCGACACGCTCGAAGCGGGCGTCCAGCCCCGCCTCGAGCATCTGTTCGGACATCAGCTCGGCATCTTCCGGTGAATCCTCCACCAGCAGGATGCGCAGCGCCCCCAGGGCGGGACCGGTCAGGGGCATGGGCTCACTCGAGTTCCGGTGCCTGGTTGATCAACGCCCAGAACTTGCCCAGCGTCTGCACGGCGCCGAAGAACTGGTCCACATCCACCGGCTTGACCACATAGGCGTTCACGCCCATGTCCCAGCTGCGGGCCAGGTCGCTTTCCTCGCGCGAGGACGACAGGATCACCACCGGCAGGCGCTTGAGTTCTTCGTGCTCACGGATCTGCCGCAGTACTTCCAGGCCATCCATGCGCGGCATCTTGATGTCCAGCAGCAGCACCGCCGGCAGGCCTTCCTCGCGGCTGGCGAAGGCGCCGCGGCGCAGCAGGTAGTCCATCACCTCCACGCCATCCTCGACGTGCACGATCGGGTTGGCCAGACGCGCCTCTTCCAGGGCGTCTATCGCCATCTCGGCGTCGGCCGGGCTGTCTTCGGCGAGAAGAATGGTGCGCAGAGTCGTCATGCAGAAGGACCTTGTTTGTCCGCGTCGATCGCGGGAGGCAGGTAGAAGTGGAAGGTGGCGCCGACGTCCGGTTCGGCCTCGGCCCAGATCCGGCCGCCATGGCGGGTCAGCACGCGGCGCACGCTGGCCAGGCCGATGCCGGTTCCAGGGTAGTCGCTGGCCTTGTGCAGGCGCTGGAATACGCCGAACAGCTTGCCCGCATAGGCCATGTCAAAGCCTGCACCATTGTCGCTGACCGTGAACTGATGGCCGCCATCGGGCTGCTGCTGGCAGTCCACGCGGATCCTTGCCGGCTCGCGGTTGCCTGAATACTTCACCGCGTTGCCGAGCAGGTTCAGCCAGACCTGGCGGATCATGTTCTCGTCACCCACCACGATCGGCAGCGGCGCAATGCTCCACTCGACCTGGTGCGCGTGGCCGCTGTTTTCGGCCTCGGCCTGCAGGTTGGAATCGAGCATGGCGCGGGTATCGGCCACCAGCGACTGCATGTCCACCGCCTGCTGGCGCATCGCCACGCGGCCCAGCCGCGAGTAGACCAGCAGGTCGTCGATCAGCGCGGCCATGCGCCGTGCCGAGCTGGAGATCACCTCCAGGTAGTGGCGGCTCTTGTCATCGGCCTGCTCACCCAGATGGCGTGACAGCTTGTCCGAGAATCCGGCGACATGGCGCAGCGGCGCGCGCAGGTCGTGCGAGACCGAATAGCTGAAGGCCTCCAGTTCGCGGTTGACCTCGGACACCTGCGCGACCTTGCCTTCCAGCTGCCGGTTCAGCTCTTCCACGCGCAGCTGCACGGCACGCTGCACCGTTACGTCGCTGACGGTCATCAATACCACTTCGTCATCGGTATCCGGCAGCGGCATGCGCCGTGCGTTGAGCAGCATGTAGCGCACCATGCCGTCGGCGGCGCGCTGCTCGTGCTCGAAGTCCCACAGTTCGCGGCCACGCAGCAGCACGTCGGACAGACGCTGGCGCATCACGGGGTCCTGCCAGGCGCCGTCTCCGACGGTTTCCAGCAGCAGGCCGTCGGCACGTTCGTCCTCAAGCCCGTACAGCTCGGCAAACGCCGGATTGTGCAGCTGCACGCGCAGTTCACGATCAAGCAGAACAATGGGCTCGCGCACGGTCTGCAGCACCGATGCCGCACGCGCGGCCGAGCGCAGCGACTGCCGCTCGGCGTGCAGGCGACGGCCGATCTGGCGATGCAACAGCCACAGCACCAGGCCCAGCAGGGCCAGCTGCACCACCAGCGAGCTCCAGGACACAAACTCGGTCTGCCGGCGCTGGCGCGCCGCCTGTTCTGCACGCAGTGCCAGCAGCTTCTGTTCGCTGGCCTGCAATTCCTCGACCAGGCCGCGGATGGGGTAGCGCGTGCTCAGATCCTGCACCAGCCCGCGCTGATCGCTGTTGGGTTCGGACCTGGCCAGCTCGCGGGCCAGCGCCATGCGGCCCTCCAGCATCGATTCGATACGACCGATGCGGATGAGCTGGTCGGGATTGTCGCGGGTCATCCGGCCCAGCTCGGCCAGGCGCCCCGGAATCTCGTTGGCGCGCGCCATGCGCTCGCGCAGGCCGGGCGCATCCACGCCCTTGGACAGGGTCAATGCGGCCGATTCGACGTCACGCACGTCCGCCTGCAACTGCTGCAGGGCATTGCCTACGGCCTGGGTATGGTTGACCCAGGCCATCGCCTGTTCGCTGTCCTGCTGCAGTTTGCGCAGGGTCAACCACGGCACCACGATGATCGCGACGGCCGCCAGCGCCAAGGCCGGCAACCGCCAGCGGTCCCAGATGTCGTCACTGAAAACCAGCGCCATAGTTCCTCGTCAGCTCGGCCGCGGAGCACCTGCCGGGACCAGCCCGGCTGCGGCGGAACCAGCAATATAGCGCAGGCGGTCACAACTCTGGGATTCAGGGCGCGGCTGGCTGAACGGGTAGGGGGCGTCCCCTTCTTGGTGGAGCCGAGCAGGGCCCGGCTCCAAAGAAACCGCTGGGCGCCCCAGCTGGGGCGCCCACCGGGTTCAGCGCTTGGCAGCGGCGCTGACCTTGAGTGCTGCGGCATCGACGCGGGTCACGCCCTTGATGCCCTTGGCGGTGGTGACCGCCTTGTCCTTCTCGGCCTGGGTCGCCACGGCGCCGCTCAGGCTGACCACGCCGTTCACTGTTTCCACCTTGATTTCAGTGCCCGGAACGTTGCTGCTGGCCAACAGGTCGGCCTTCACCTTGGTGGTGATCCAGGTGTCGGTCACCGGCTCGTTGGAGTCATGGCGATCAGCGTGGGTCGCCGGATGGGTGCTGGTCGGCGGGCTCTTCGCGGCCGGGTCCTTGGCGAAGGCGGCCGAGGAGGACAGCGCCAGGCCCAGGGTCAGGGCAGAAGCAATCAGCGTGCGGGTGGTATTGCTCATCGTGTCGTACTCCTTCGGGATGTGCTGCCAGTCTGGACAAGCCGCCGTGGAGCAGGCGTGGCGTTGCAGTCATGCCGCTGTGAATCGGAGCGTTTCCATCGGCAACGGTTCAGTTTTGGACGGTGATCGCCGGTCGTTTACCCTGCCCTTTCCCTCTGCCGGAGCTGTGCGATGCGCCCCGACCTGCAACTGGCCCTGATCGGCTACGGCCTCGCCGGCCGGGTCTTCCATGCACCGCTGATCCAGCACACGCCCGGACTGGTGCTGCACAGCGTGGTCAGTTCGCAGCGCGATACGCTCCTGCGCACGTTCAGCGACGTGCACGTGCGGGCCACGCCACAGCAGGTCTTCGACGATCCGGCGGTGGATGCGGTGGTGATCGCCACGCCCAACGACCAGCACGCGCCGTTGGCGATCGCCGCGCTGGCGGCAGGCAAGCATGTGCTGGTCGACAAGCCGTTCGCGCTCGACGTCACCGAAGCCGAAGCGATACTCGCCGCGGCACGCGATGCCGGGCGCATCGCGACCGTGTTCCAGAACCGGCGTTTCGATGCCGACTTCCTCACCCTGCAGGCGCTGTTGGCAGAGGGTGCGCTTGGTGACGTGGCCGAGTGCCATGCGCATTTCGACCGCTACCGGCCGCGGGTACGCGAGCGCTGGCGCGAACAGGATGGCCCGGGAAGCGGCTTGTGGTACGACCTCGGCCCGCACCTGCTGGACCAGATGCTGGTGCTGTTCGGCTGGCCCGAAGCCATCGACGCCGATCTGGCGGTGCAGCGCGAGGGCGGCAGCGGCATCGATTACTTCCACGCGGTGCTGCACTACCCGCGGCATCGCGCGATCGTGCATGCCGGTTCGCTGGTGGCGGCGCCCACACCGCGCTTCAGTGTGCATGGCAGCACCGGCAGCTGGATCAAGCACGGGCTGGATGTGCAGGAAGCGCAGCTGCGCCGTGGTGTTGCACCGGGTGCGCCGGGCTGGGGCATCGATCCACGGCATGGCGAGCTGCTGCGCTGCGATGCCGAGGACAACGTGCAGCGCAGCACCGTCGACAACCTGCCCGGCGATTACCGGCGGCTGTATGCACAGTTCGCGGCGGCGATGCACGGTGATGGCGAAGCGACGGTCAGTGCGGCGCAGGCGCTGCAGCTGATGCGGTTGCTGCAGGCCGGGATGGACAGTGCGCGCGAAGGGCGGCGAATCGCGTTGGGGTGATCGGCAGGGCTGCGCCCTGCACCTGCGGTAGTGCCGGCCGCTGGCCGGCAACAGCAGCAGCAACAGCAAAAGCCGGCTATCCGTGGGATGCCGGGGTGGGTCCGGTTGCGGGGGACGCGGTGAATCCCCCTCCTGGGTCCGGCCCAGCCGCTGGCGGCTGTGCGTTCGGGCGCTTGCGAAGCAGTGCTTCGCAAGCAAAGCGCCCTCACCCATCTAGCCTCGGTCGCGCCATCCATGGCGCTCACGCCCCCGCAACCGGACCCACCCCGCCTTCGACATCTATCCGCGCCCGACGGTAGGTGTCGACCTGGGTCGACACGGATCCACGCCATGCGTGGATCGCGTGGTCATGCGTTTTCTCTGTTACGACTTCTTGATGGCATGGCCGCCGAACTCGTTGCGCATCGCCGACAGCAGGCGATCGGTGAACGAATTCGATTCGCGCGAACGCAGGCGTTCCAGCAGCGACAGCGTGATCACCGGCGCCGGCACGTCCAGTGCGATCGCCTCGGCCACGGTCCAGCGGCCTTCGCCGGAATCCTCGACGTACGGGGCGATGCCGTCCAACGACGGATTGCGCTTGAGCGCTTCGGTGCTCAGGTCCAGCAGCCACGAACGCACCACGCTGCCGTGGCGCCACACCTCGGCCACCTGGGCCAGGTCCAGTTCCATCTCCTGCTTGCGCTCCATCAGCGCGAAGCCTTCGGCGTAGGCCTGCATCATTCCGTACTCGATGCCGTTGTGGACCATCTTGGTGAAGTGGCCGGCGCCGGACGGACCCACGCGGGCCCAGCCGCGATCTTCGGCCGGGGCCAGCGTGCGCAGCAGCGGCGCGATCTGTTCCACCACCGACGCTTCGCCACCGACCATCAGGCTGTAGCCTTCCTGCAGGCCCCACACGCCACCGCTGGTGCCGCAGTCGACGTAGCCCAGATCGTCCTCGGCCAGCGCCTTGGCACGGCGGATCGAGTCCTGGTAGTTGGAATTGCCACCGTCGATGACGATGTCACCCTCCGCCAGATGCGGGGTCAGTTGGCCCAGGGTCTGGTCGACGGTCTCGCCGGCCGGCACCATCAGCCACACCACGCGCGGCACTGGCAGCGCAGCAACGGCAGCGGCCAGCGAATCAACCACCTCCAGGCCGGCCTCAGCCGCACGCTGGCGCGCGCCTTCGCCCGGGTCGTAGCCGACCACGCGGTGGCCGCCGCGATGCAGGCGCTGGGCCATGTTGGCACCCATGCGGCCGAGGCCGATCATTGCAATATCCATTGTTTCACCTTCAGTTGGGGTCTAGGGTCAGGCTGCCTGGCCTGCCGGTGGCCGCGCAGTGGCGCAGCTGCGCCTCGCGCCAACGCCGGTAGAGCGTGGTATGCAGATTGTGCACCGCCAGGTCGATCGAAAACGGCGTTCGTGGGTTGCGATCAAGCAGGCGGGCGACGTGGTAGCCGATGGGACGTATACCGCGCGGGTGCACATAGATCACGAACTGCTGGTAGAACGGATCGTCCAGCAGCTGGTCCATGCGTGCCAGCGTGTCGTGGTAGCGCGGTTCCAGCCGTGCGCGCAGGTCCGGGTCGCGCTCGAACAGCAGGCGCTCGAAGTAGCGCTGGCCGACGCGCGGGATGTCCTGCGCGAGTTTCCATAGCTCTACATTGCGCTGGTCGTACCAGGCCAGCCCGCCGTGCAGGGCCAGCGCCTGCGCAGCGCCCTCACCCACCTCGACCACCACGAAGTTCTCGGCCTGGTTGCTCAGATCGTCCAGCGTGCCCTTGTCGTACACATGTTCGATGAAACCGGGCACGCCGACGAACGCCTGCCGCCCCAACATCGATGTGCGCTCCGCCTTGCCGTCGGCGAAGAAATCACCTGCGCTTGCACCCAGCAGAATGCTGTCGGTGTCATGCAGCGCCAGGAACGTACCAATCGACAGTTCTGCGGGTTTGAACTCGGTATCGAACGCAGCATCACCGTACAGCTCGCGTTGCGTTGCCAGCTGCGCGACCTGGCGGCCGACGCCACATTCGGCACGCACGCTGCCGCTGTAGAACGCCTGCAGTGCACGGCTGTTGCCGGCGCTGGGCGCGTAACCGCGGCCGAAACTGCGTGTACGCTGCCACCCTTGCGAGGGTGCGCCCCGCAGGCCGAAGCCGATCCAGCCCAGCTGCGGGCCGGAAAAACGGAACGTGGGATTGTCCTGCAATGCGGTCGCCGCACGCTGCGTGGCGGCGCCCAGTTCGAACGCATAGGCGCAGACCGTGGCCGGGTCGTCCAGCAGTTGCCGAAGCAACGCCTGGCGTGCTGCCGCAGGCATGCCCGCCGCCCAACGTACCTGCAGATCGCCCGCCGCCTGCGCCTCGGCCAACGTGGCGCGCGTGCACACGGCGCCGCCGTGCACCTGCGGCGTCGCCACCGCCGCTTCTTCGAAGCGCCAGCCCAGCCGCTGCAGCAGGCCCTGCGTGCAATCCACGGGCGTGGCCGCCGCTCCCAGCACGGGCACCAGCAGCAGGGCCATGCCGATCAACCTGCCGCGCACGCTCACCCCTGATCCGTGCTGACCGGTGCAGGTTCCGGAATCGCAGGTACGGGCGAAGCAGGCGGCGCGGGCGTGGCTGCGTCCGCAGGCAGGTACTGCTGCAGCCGCTGGAAGAAGCGACGATAGAACTCGGCATCGGTGACCGTACTGCTGGCCACTTTCACCAGCGAATCATCATTGCTGCCGAACGGCAGCGACACCGAGCCCAATGCACCCACGCCCACGCTGGCCGACGTCGGGCTCTTCTTCAGTGCGTAGCGGTCCTGCACCGCGCTGACGAACACCAGCGTCTGGCTGCCACGCGGCGCGCAGGAGATGCGCAGTACCAGCTGCTCGTGATCGTCGTCGCGGGGCTGGAAATTCTTGTTGCCCTCCACCTGTGCCTCGTCCGAGCGGGCAATGGCATAGCCCTGGCTGAGCAGGGTCCGCCGTGCCGCTTCGCAGGCGTCGCCCGGACGGCCATCGACGGTGCGCGAGAAGGTGTCGCCGGAATCAAAGGATTCACGCAGCAGGGTGCTGTCGGCGGCGCGGCCACCACAGGCCGACAGGATCAGGGCGCTGCTGAGGGCCACGGCAGCGCTGGGAAGACGGGAGGCCCGCATGGGTACTCCTGCGAGGACGGTACCGCCAAGGGTAGTCCCGCAGCCGTGTGCAGCAGGTCGAAAGTACGCCTGCCCGCCCCCGCCGTTGCGGCCTGTTCATGCACAAAAAAGGGGACGGAGGGGATTAAGTCGTTTGTGTCACAAACGACTTAATCCCCTCCGTCCCCTTTTAAAGCGGGATGGCGGATCAGTCCGCCCAGCGGCCGGCGCCGGTGGACTGCGGCAGCACTTGCGCCGACAGCGGGCGGTCGTTGGCCAGCAGATTCACCGCATCGGCCAGGATCGAGGCCGACTCGCGCAGCAGCGGGTCCGGACGCTTCTCCGCCGCCTTCTCGCGCGCGGCATCCTTGACGATGTCGCGCTCGTTGCCGGTCAGGCCGTCGTCGCTGCTGTCATCGGCCAGCGGGTCCAGGGCCAGGCCCAGTTCCTTGCGCTGCACCTGGCGTTCCTTGCGCTGGGCATCCTGGCGCTCGCGTTCGGCGCGGCGGGTTGCCTCGTTCAACGAGATGTACTTCTTCGCCGCTTCAGTGCGGAACTGCTGCACGTCCTCGTTCCACCACTGGAATTCCTTGTCGGTGGCGATGCGTGCATCGTGACGGGTTTCCAGCTTCGGCAGCAGCGGTGCGAAGTTGCCGTACTGGGTGTGCGGCACGGCGGCGATGCGGGTCCACGGCAATGCGTTGTCGTAGGTGCTTTCGCCGAACTCGGTGGCATCGACGCTGGCCGGGAAGGCCAGGTCCGGCACCACGCCCTTGTGCTGGGTGCTGCTGCCGCTGATGCGGAAGAACTGGGCGATGGTCAGCTTGACCTGGCCGAAGCGCTGGGTCTCGCCGCTCGGCCAACGATCGAGATCGACGATGTTCTGCACGGTGCCCTTGCCGAAGCTGGTCTCACCGATCACCAGGCCACGACCGTAGTCCTGGATGGCACCGGCGAAGATTTCCGAGGCCGACGCCGAACCGCGGTTGATCAGCACCGCCAGCGGGCCATCCCACGCCACGCCCTGGTTGCGGTCGCTGTTGACGGTGACGCGACCACCGGACTCACGCACCTGCACCACCGGGCCCTGCTCGATGAACAGGCCGGTCAGTTCGATGGCTTCATCCAGCGAACCACCGCCGTTGTTGCGCAGGTCCAGCACCACGCCATCCAGCTTGCCGTTCTTGAAACCGGCCAGCAGCTTGGCGACGTCGCGGGTGGCCGAGGCGTAGTCGGCGGCATTGCGGCGGCGGCCCTCGAAGTCCTGGTAGAAGGTTGGCAGCTTGATCACGCCGACCTTCCGTGCCGGTTCACCGTTGGCGGCCGGAATGGTCATGGTCTCACCCTTGGCGGCCTGTTCGGCAAGGCGCACCTTCTGCCGGGTCAGCACCAGGGTGTGGTGCTTGCCGTCGGCGCCTTCCGCGGCCGGAATGAATTCCAGCTTGACCTGGGTGTCCTTGGCACCGCGGATCTTGGCCACGACATCATCGATGCGCCAGCCGATCACGTCCTCGACCAGGCCGGACTTGCCCTGGCCGACGCCGACGATGCGGTCACCCGGCTTCAGCGTGCCGTCCACCGCGGCCGGACCACCGGCGATGATCTCGCGGATCACCACCACATCGTCCTGGCGCTGCAGCTGCGCACCGATGCCTTCCAGCGACAGCGACATCGCCTGATTGAAGTTTTCGGCGGTGCGCGGAGTGAAGTAATCAGTGTGCGGATCAACCGCGCTGGTGTACGAGTTCATGAAGAACTGGAAGACGTCTTCGCCCTTCAGTTCATTGACCGACTTCTCCAGCGTGGCATAGCGCTTGTCCAGCGTCTTGCGGATGTCGTCCGGCTTCTTGCCGGCCAGCTTCAGGCGCAGCCAATCGTTCTTGACCGACTTGCGCCACAGTTCATCCAGTTCGGCGCTGCTGGCCGCCCACGGCACCTTCTTGCGGTCGTATTCGAAACGCTCGTCGGTGGTGAAGTCCGGCTCCTGCTTGAGCAGCTTGCGCGCGTAGGCCACGCGCTCGCCCAGGCGCTGCTTGTAGACGGCGAACACCTGGAACGCCGGCTCCAGCTCGCCGCCACGGATGGCCGAAGAGATATTGGCTTCGAACGGCGCGAAGCGCGCCACGTCAGCCTGGGTGAAGTACTGCTTGCCGCCGTCCAGCGTCTCCAGGTAGCGCTTGAACACGTCCTTGGAGGTGGCCTCGTCCAGCGCGCGCGGGCGGTAGGCGTAGCGGCTGTCGGACAACAGGCCGTACACCAGCTTGGAGGTGGTCACCTGATCGGCGGTGGCCGCCGCGGGCAATGCGGGCGAGTCGGCCTTGGCCGCCAGCGCCAGCGGCGCGACCAGCGCCAGGGCCATCAGGAATGCGGGGGCTTTGAATTTCATTGACGTGCTCGAAGGCGCCTTGCCAAGGGGGAGACTGTAGGGTGTTCAGACACCACGACAGTGCCGAAAGTTGCCGGGTTTGTCACTCGGCCGCGCTCGGTGGAAAACCAGCCTAGCGGGGCCGGTGTAGCAAATTGTGAATGCAGGCGAAGGCAGGGCGGGCCTTGTAGAGCCGAACCCATGCTCGGCTGTCCAGCCGGACGCAGCCGAGCATGGGCTCGGCTCTACAGCAGGCAAAAGCGTGCGAACCAAGGTTCGCACCCACCGAAGGCGGCGGGCCGCGCCCGCCTGGGTCGTCAGGAGACCCCTGCGCCCTTGGCCTGCACGTCGGCGTGGTACGACGAGCGCACCATCGGGCCGGAGGCCACGTGGCTGAAGCCCAGCTCGTAGCCGTAGTCTTCCAGCGCCTTGTAGTCCTCGGGGGTCCAGTACTTCAGCACCGGGTGGTGGTGCGCGGTCGGCTGCAGGTACTGGCCGATGGTGATCATGTCCACGTCATGCGCGCGCAGGTCGCGCATGGTGGCCTTGATCTGCTCGAACTCCTCGCCCAGGCCCAGCATGATGCCGCTCTTGGTCGGCACCTCCGGGTGCTGCGCCTTGAAGTTCTTCAGCAGGTTCAGCGACCACTGGTAATCGGCGCCCGGGCGCACGTTGCGGTACAGGTCCGGTACGGTTTCGATGTTGTGGTTGAACACATCCGGCGGGTTCTGCGCCAGGATCTCCAGCGCGCGCTCCATGCGCCCCTTGCCGCGGAAATCGGGGGTCAGCACTTCAATGCGGGTACCCGGCGACTTCGCGCGGATGGCGGTGATGCAGTCGACGAAATGCTGGGCACCGCCGTCGCGCAGGTCATCGCGATCGACGCTGGTCACCACCACGTACTTCAGGCCCATGTCGGCCACGGTCTGGCCCAGGCTGGCCGGCTCGTTGGCATCCGGCGGCTTGGGGCGGCCGTGCGCCACATCGCAGAACGAGCAGCGGCGGGTGCAGACCTCGCCAAGGATCATGAAGGTGGCGGTGCCGTGGCCGAAGCACTCATGGATGTTCGGGCAGCTGGCTTCCTCGCACACGGTCACCAGGCGGTTCTCGCGCAGCTTGGCCTTCAGGTTCTGCACGGCATTGCCCGAGGGAATGCGCACGCGGATCCAGGACGGCTTGCGCAGCACCGGCGCATCGGCGAACTGCACCGGCGAGCGGTTGATCTTGTCACCGCCCAGCTGCTTGACCCCGGCCTGCAACGGCGCGGCGGACGGAGAGTCGCCCTGCACGATCTGCAGGGGAATGGAACGGGCGGTGGTTTCAGTCATGGCAGTTCCGGGGGGCGGTCAGGCGGCCGCAGAAAGATCGGGCAGTTCGGGCGTGTGCTGCAGCAGCAGGCCGAACTGGCGGGCCAGGTGGTCCAGCAGCACCGGCTTGACGGCCTCCATCCCGGAGGGTCCGCCCAAGTCTACTACCGATGTCACCTGCAACCCCTGGTAGCCACAGGGGTTGATGCGGTGGAAGGGTTCCAGGTCCATGGACACGTTGAAAGCCAGGCCGTGGAAGGTGCAGCCGCGGCGCACGCGGATGCCGAGCGCGGCGATCTTGGCGCCGCCGACGTAGACACCCGGGGCACCCTCGCGGCGTTCGGCACCGATGTTCCACTCGGCCAGGGTATCGATGAGGGCCTGCTCGATGCGGCAGACGTAGTCGCGCACACCAATGCCCAGCCGCGGCAGGCGCAGCAGCGGGTAGACCACGATCTGGCCGGGACCGTGATACGTCACCTGGCCGCCGCGGTCCACGTGCAGCACCGGGATCTCGCCCGGCGCCAGCACGTGCTCGTCCTTGCCGGCCTGGCCCAGGGTGAACACCGGATCATGCTCGACCACCCACAGCTCGTCGGCGTCGGCGTCGCTGCGCTGGTCGGTGAAGCGCTGCATGGCGCGCCACACCGGTTCATAGGCTTGGCGGCCGAGGTCACGCACCACTGCCGGACGCGGCGCGCGGTCTTCCGGGGCGGCTTCGGCCGGGCAGCTGTCGGCTACAGCGTCCACTTCACTTCCGGGTGGTCGCGCAGCGCCTGGTGCGCCAGGTCGTACTGCTCGCGGCTCTCGGCCTTGAACACGATGCGGACGGACACGTATTTGCCGTTGGACGAATGCTTCCAGCTGATGCGCTCGTTCACCACATCGATGCCGGCAGCCAGCAGCAGACGGGGAAGCTCATGCTCCAGGCCGCGGTTGGCCGGGCCCATGGCGCTGAGCTCGAACTGGCCGGGGAACTGGAAGCCGTGGTCGGGGTTGTCGGACTTGATTTCCATGCCCCCATTATCGGGCCGCAGGGCAACAAACCCAAGAGTATTCATCAAAGTCAAAGGCGGCACCGGCGAGCCGCTGCGTTGCAGCGGGGCCGCGCCCCTGGCAGGGCCGTCCACGAAGGCCGGCCCCGGCAGGCGGAGCGTGCCGGCGCAGGGCCGGCACGCAGGCGGGTTACTTGGCCGTTTCCATCAGGGTGGAATTGACCCAGCCCTTGTTGCCCATTTCGTCTTCCACTTCCCACATGGTGCCTTCCTTGACGCCGGTGGGGTACAGCAGCATGCCCGGCTCCAGCGAGCGCACCGGCGCACCGGTGCCCTTGGCATTGGCCAGCAGGCGACCGGCCTTGAGCATGGTCACTGCCTGGCCGGAGTTGGCCGCCGAGGCATTGGCCGGCAGGCCGCCCAGCTCGGCCACCATGTTGGTGTACGCCTGCAGGTAGGCCAGGGTGATCACCTGGCCGATTTCGGTGTTGGCATAGCCACCCACGCCCATCGCGCCGATGCCGCCGCCGCCGAACAGGCCGCCACCGGCGCCCCAGCCCAGGTCGGTCTTCTTCGAGTTGCCCTCGACGATGGCCACCTGCTCGGAGGAGCGCACGTCAGTGAGGGTGAGGGTCACGTCCGCGGTCTTGCTGCGGAAGTTCAGGCCGCTGACCACCGCACCGGCCTTGCCGCCGATCAGCCCGCCCAGCAGGCCACCGATGGCGTTGCCGCCGGCATTGCTGTTCTGCGAGATCAGGTCCGGCACCAGCACGTAGTCGGCGGCACGGATCTGGCCCTTGCCGATGTTGGAGCGGCCGCGCAGCTGGCCTTCGCTGGCCAGCGCACGCTCGGCCTGGGCAGCGGCCATGCCGACGCCTCGGTCCACCAGGGTGAAGCACTTGGACTTGTTGACGAAGACCTTGATCAGCTTCGAAGGCGCCGGCAGCTGCTGGCCGGTCCACCAGTTCACCACGTCTTCCGGCTCGATCACCGAGATGGAACCCAGCGGCTTGGTGCAGACCGGAATCTCGGCCTGGCCCTTCTTGCTCTGCTCCTGGGCAGAGGTGCGGCTGTTGGCGAAGCTGTCGCGCAGACCGGCCGACGCCGGGGCACTGACGCCCAACAGGCCGGCACCCAGCAGCGCGCAGGCCAGCACGGGGGCGAGCGAATTCGATTTGTTCATATGAGTCATCCAGCACTTCGCCGACGGCGAAGCACAATCCATGGGTTGAGAAAGGGTCTGGGACCTGAATCCTTTGGTGGCGCCTCCCCAGGCGCCGGCGCAGAGGATAGGGCATGCAGGGACCCAACCACAACCGCAGCTGACTGGAAAGTGCGGATAACGACAGATTTGGCCAACCCGGGCGATGGCGCCCGCCGGCGGGCCTGTCCCGACTCCACGTATCACATTGTGTCGGTTGGACAATGTTGTTTTCGGAACAGACAAGTGAGCGCCATGTGGTCGTTTTGCTGACCACCTGGGGGTACCGTGTCGCGGCTGAAATCGACAAAAGAACCCGCGCCCCGATGAGCCCCCCTTCCCACCCCCGCCTTGCAGCCCTCGGGCTGTCCGGCCTGCTTGCCGCTGCCCTCCCCCTTGCCGCCCAGGCCGCCGAACGATGCGGCCCGGATGCGATGCGCGACCACCCGCCACAGGTCAACATCCGCGTCGACAACGACCTGTTCGGTGGCCGCCACCAGGACCAGGGCTACACCAACGGCGCCCAGCTGACCCTGGTCTCGCCGAACCTGGTCGACTACACCGACGACCCCTGCCTGCCCCGGATGGCGCGGTGGGTGAACCAGTACCTGGAAGGCCTGCACCCCGGCAGGTTCGAGCAGCAGAACATGATCTTCAGCATCGGCCAGGGCATCTTCACCCCGACCGATCCGGCCCGCCGCGACCTGATCAAGGATGATCGACCGTATGCCGGCGTGCTGATCGCCAGCTTCGGCTTCAACGCGCGCAGCGGCGACCGCCTGCAGACCACGCAGCTGACGCTGGGCGTGGTCGGTCCGTGGGCACAGGGCAAGCAGGTGCAGAATGCGGTGCACAACATCCTCAACGACAAGAAGTTCGAGGGCTGGGACAACCAGCTGCACAACGAACCGCTGTTCATGCTGACCCACGAGCGCATGCGCCGCTGGCCGGCCGATGCCAGCGTCAATGCCGGCGGCTGGGGCTGGGATGCGATCAGCCACTATGGCGGTGCGATCGGCAACCTGGAGACCAAGGCCAACGCCGGCGGTGAAGTGCGTTTCGGCTGGAAGCTACCCGATGATTTCGGCAGCACGCCGCTGCGTCCGGCCGGCGAGAACACCGCGCCGACGCGTGGCGGCCGCCCCAGCGGCTGGTCGTGGCACCTGTTCGCCACCACCGACGCGGCGTGGGTGATCCGCGACATCACCCTGGACGGCAACACGTTCCGCAGCAGCCACAGCGTGGACAAGCGCCACGTGGTGGCCCAGGGCGGCTATGGCATCGCGGTGATGCGCGGACGTTGGAAGTTCGCGGTCGCGCGCTACCACAGCACCCGCGAGTTCTACGGCCAGCGCCAGTCGCCGGTGTTCGGCAGCTTCACCATCAGCCGCTCGCTGTAAGCGAGGGGCTGATGGTGAAGCGGGTAGGTGCCGGCCGTTGGCCGGCACGCCGGTTTGCACCGCTCGCTGTAAGCGAAGGGCTGATGGTAGTGCCGGCCGCTGGCCGGCTGCTGGCATATCCGGATGGATTGATGAGGAGCCGGCCAGCGGCCGGCACTACCATCAGGATCTCCGGATGGGCTCATGCGCCGGCATCCGGAAACAGAAAAGGCCGGCATTCGCCGGCCTTTTCGTTCACCACGCCACGGCGTGGATCATTCCGATTCCCACCACATCCAGAAGCTGTCCCACAGGCGCTTGAAGAAGCCGGCCTGCTCGACGGCGGCCACGGCCACCAGCGGTGCTTCAGCGATGACCTTGCCATCCAGGGTGACCTTCACGGTACCGACCTGCTGGCCGGCGGTGAACGGTGCCTCCAGGGTCTTGGGCACATCGATGCTCGGCTTCAGATCGTTGTAGCGGCCACGCGGCACGCTGACCAGCATCGGCTGGGCCACGCCCAGCTGCACCTTGTCGGTGGTGCCCTTCCAGACCTTGTGCTCGGCCACGGCCTTGCCCGGCTCGTACAGGCGGTGGGTCTCGAAGAAGCGGAAGCCCCAGTTCAGCAGGGCCAGGCTGTCGTCGGCGCGCTGCTTTTCCGACGCGCCACCCAGCACCACGGCGATCAGGCGCTGGTCACCGCGCTGGGCCGAGCTCATCAGGCAGTAACCGGCCTCGGAGGTGTGGCCGGTCTTGATGCCATCGACGCTGCCATCGCGCCACAGCAGCAGGTTGCGGTTCGGCTGCTTGATGTTGCCGACCTGGAATTCCTTGATCTTGTTGTACGCGTAGGTTTCCGGGTAGTCGCGCACCATCGCGCGGCCCAGCAGCGCCAGGTCGTAGGCGGTGCTGTGGTGGCCCTGCGCGGTCAGGCCGTGGGCGTTGACGAAGTGCGAGTCCTTCATGCCGATCTTGGCGGCGTAGCTGTTCATCAGCGATGCAAAGGCTTCTTCGCTGCCGGCCACGTGCTCGGCCAGGGCGATCGCGGCGTCGTTGCCGGACTGGATCGCCATGCCCTTTTCCATGTCTTCCAGGCGTGCGGTCTGGTTGACCGGGAAGCCGCTGTAGCTGCCATCGGTACCGGCGCCACCTTCGCGCCAGGCGCGCTCGCTCATCATCACCTGGTCATCCGCACGGACCTTGCCGTTCTTGACCTCGGCGGCGATCACGTAGGACGTCATCACCTTGGTGATGCTGGCCGGGGCCAGCTGCTCGTGGACGTTTTCGCCGGCCAGCACCTGGCCGGTGGCGTAGTCCATCAGCACCCAGGCCTTGGACACGCTCGGCGCCGGGGCCGGCGGAGTGGCGACAGTGGCCGGGGCAGCAGCGGCGGCGGCAGGCGCCGGCGTGGCCGGAGTCGGCAGCGGCGTCTGGGCGGAAGCCAGGCCCACCACCAGGGTGGCGGCCAGGGCAGTGGCGGCGGAACGGAAATTCATTGGACAGCAGGCTCCAGGGGACGGCCGGGAATGGAGGGTGGAACGTAACGGCCATTGTAAGGCCGGGGGAGCACGGGCCGGCAGCACCGGCCCGGGCGGTTCAATCCTTGACGATCTGCGGCGAACCCAGGCCCAGACCGGCGATGCGGCCGGCAAGTTCCGCGGCACTGGCATGGTCGCTGGCGGGTACGCGCAGGCGGAACAGGGTGCGACCACCGGCCGCGATGTCGCTGATGGTGGCGCCGACGATGCCTGCGGCATTGAGCTGGCCCATCGCGCGGTTGGCGTTGTCGCGGTTGGAGAAGCTGGCGACCTGCACCATCACCGCGCCGACCACCTGCTGCGACAGGCTGGGCGCCGTCGGGGCGGGACGTACCGGGGCCGGCGCAGCCGCACGCGGTGCCGCGCTGGCCACTGCAACCGGTGCCGGTGCGGTGCTGCGCACCGGCAGTGCGCTCGGCGGCAGGCTGCTGACCGCCACGTCCGGCGCGGTGCTGGCTACGCCCTGGGTGGTGGCCGGCTGGCCACGTGCAGGCATGCCGTCGGCCGGCAGACGCTGGACCAGGCGATCGATGTCGCTGTCGGCGGCGACCCGCGCGGCCGGTGCCGGTCGTGCACTGACCACGGCGGTAGCAGCAGCCGCTTCGGCGGCGCGGCGCTCGCGACGCGACGGCTTCTGCGCCAGCAGGTTGCTCTCGCCCGGCTGCAGCGCGCGCACTTCGACATTGCCGGTGCCGCGCTGGGTGATGCCCAGGCGCACGGCGGCGGCATAGCTCAGATCAACCACGCGGCCATCATGGAACGGGCCACGGTCGTTGACGCGCACGATCACCGACTCGCCGTTGTCGAGGTTGGTCACGCGGGCGAAGCTGGGCAGTGGCAGCGTCTTGTGCGCGGCGGTGAACTGGTACATGTCGTAGACCTCGCGGTTGGAGGTCAGGCGGCCATGGAACTTGGCGCCGTAGTACGACGCGGTGCCACGCTCGACGTAGTTGCGGGTGTCGTCAAGCACGTTGTACGACTTGCCCAGCACCACGTATGGCGACTTGTTGCCGATCGCCGAGCGTTCCTCGGCGGTCACTTCCGGCTCGGGAATGCAGGCCACGTTGGGAATGTAGTCCGGCGTGCTGTCGCGCACGCCCGGCTTGTACAGGCCACCGGCGGTGTAGTTGCCGCGGGTGCTCAGGTCTTCCTTGGCCGCCGCGTACGGCGAACCGTCGGGGCAATGCGCCGGGCGCGAACCGCGGCCCTGCACCAGCGTGCCGCTGGACTTGCCACCATGGCCGGCCGTGGCCGGCTTCTTCGGCGCGCTGCTGCAGGCCGCCAGCGCGAGGACGATCAAGCCTGGGGCCAACCATCTGATGTTCATGCCGGGGGCAGCTCCTGTCCGGCGATGGCCTGGGACAACTGGAACACGGCCATCGCGTACATCTTCGAGAGGTTGTAGCGGGTTATCGCGTAGTAGTTCTGGAAGCCCAGCCAGTACTGCTTGCCGGTGCTGCCTTCAAGGGTGATCGGGGTAGCGGTGGCACCGGGCTGCACCGGCGCGCTCGGCTGGTAGCCACGCTGCGCCAGGTCGGCCAGCGACCAGGTCGGCATCCACTCGGTCGGGTTGAACTCCTCGCGCCCCGGCGCCAGCGTCGCCGGCACGGCGACCTGGCCGCCACGCACCCAGCCGCCCTTCTTCACGAAGTAGTTGGCGATGGACGAGAACACGTCGTCATAGCTGTTGAACAGGTCACGGCGGCCATCGCCGTTGCCGTCCACCGCGTAATCGAGATAGCTGGACGGCATGAACTGGCCCATGCCCATCGCACCGGCGTAGCTGCCCTTGAGCGTGGTGATGTCCAGCTTCTCTTCGCGGCCCAGCTCGAACAGCTTGGCCAGTTCGTCGCGGAAGAACAGTTCGCGGCGCACTTCGCGTTCCAGCTTGGCCGGGTCGCCGCTGCGCGGGTAATAGAACGCCAGCGTGTACAGCGCATCCAGCACGCGATGGCTGCCGGCATTCTTGCCGTAACTGGTTTCCACGCCGATGATCGCCACGATCACTTCGGCCGGCACGCCGGTACGCTGCTGCACGCGATCAAGCTCGGCGCGATGCTGCGCCAGGAACGCGCGGCCACCATCGATACGCGCCTTGCTGATGAACATCGGCCGGTACTCGTTCCACGGCTTGACCCGTTCGGCCGGGCGCGACATGGCGGCGATGATCGGCTGGCGCACCTGCGCCTGGTCGAGCACGCTGCTGATCTGCTCCGGCTTCAGGCCATAGCGCTTGGCGGTATCGGCAATGAAGCGGGCCCGCGCGACCTCGAACGGCACCGGGGTGAGATCGACCGGCGGCGCGGTGGCCGCAGTGGCTTCGGGCGCGGCCTCGGCCGGGCCATGGGCCTTGCTGGCGGGCTGGCGTGGCGTACTGCTGGCCTGGGGCGAAGACGGTGGGGACTTCGGCTGGGTCGCGCAGGCGACCAGGCCGAGGGTGAGCATGCAGGCCAGAGTGCGTCGAATCATCGTCGCAGGTTAGCAGGTCATGGATGAATTAAAACCCCTAACACCATGAATCACAACGATTTGCCCGCGTTCAGCGGGAAATGTGAAGACGTCGTGATCGACCCGCCCCATTCAGATAGAGGTTGCCGGTTGCGTCCCCATCCCCGCAGACGCAACCGGCGACCGGATCCGGTCGGTACCTGCGCGGCTGCCGCTCCCCAGTGGCAGTACCCCGCGCTCCCTGTACCCGTTGGATCAGTACTGCTTCCCGCCCGACGCCCCCTCGCGCTGCAACGATTGACGGCGCGCCGTGCCGAACGGGCCGCCATTGTGCAGGCCGATCACGACAAGTCCATTGATCAGGATCAACGCAGCGTAAAAGTGTGAACCGGATTGCATTTTTTATGGACTTCGGTCAGTGGCAATGCAGCTGCGGGCTGCTGTGAGAACGCTTCCACAAGGGGCGTTGCGCAGAGTCAGGATATTTCCAGCCAACGGCGCAGCCCCTCGTGGGTGGGGTTGGTCGCTGAAAGCAAAAGCTGCGAGTGGGTCGGTCGGGTCGGGTACGCGTGGGACGCCGTGAATCCGTCCCTGGAGGCTTGGCAGCCGCATCCATGCGGCTGACACCCCCGCGTACCCAACCCGACCGCCCTCTGACAGATTTCGGTGGCCTGCCACCCACGGAGAAGAAAAGAAGATCAAAAGCGGGTCGCGCGCTGCGCTTGCTCGTGAGCCGAGCACGGCTTGGCTCTACACAAGGCAATGAAGCGATCCGCCAGACCGCTTTTGCTTTTGATCTTCTTTTTTTTCGTGGGTGGACGCGCCCG
>NZ_JCAFSZ010000018.1:0-58603 GCF_059369755.1 Stenotrophomonas sp. YJH_SMC_57 | reverse complement strand
CGGACCCAACGATCCGCAACTGCTGGCTGATGGTCATCCTGATGATGGGCACGGCACTGATGCCGCTGCGTACCAACCTGATGTTCCCGGTCTATGGCGCACTCACGCTCTGCCGGTGGCTGACCTTCAAGACCTGCCGCAGGCCGGTCTTCCCACCGGAGATCGAGGCGGAATGCCAGATTGATCCTGAGGATCCCTATCGACTTCCAGAGCCAAGGTTCATGGCTGAATTTGCCAGCGATCCGGACATCTATGCGCGGGCGATGGAACGCCACAAGGAGCGGATGATGTGGCGCCCAGAGGAGTAGCATCTCTGGTGTGGCCGGCCCTTTTCCGGTCCACCATACCAAGTCTCACCCCGCACCATAGCGTGCCGGTGTCACCCCCATCTCGCGCTTGAACACGGCGATGAATGCACTGGGTGTTTCATAGCCCATCGACAGCGCGACTTCGATGACCGTTTCGCCTGACAGCAGGCGCGGTAATGCCAACAGTACGCGCAACCGCTGCCGCCAGTGGCTGAGCGGCATGCCCGTTTCGGCCAACCAATGGCGAGCCAGGCTGCGGCCAGACAGGCCGCTGGCAGCGGCCCAGTCCTGCACGCTGCGCGGATCATGTGGCGCGCGGGCCAGCGCGGTGGCGATCCGTCGCAGGCGGCGATCGCGTGGCTGCGGCAGTGCCAGCGGCAACGGAAGACCAGCTGCGATCTCATCGCCAATTACTCCGGCCAGCCTCAGCTGCGCATCCCCCAATGCGCCGTGCCTCCACTGCAGAGCGCGTGGCACCGCCGCCTGCAGCAGCATGCTGGGTTGGAACACGCGCGGTACAGTGGGCAATGGCGCGCAGGCCGAAGTACTGAAGTACAGGCTCCAGCCGTCGAAGTCACCGAGGCTGGCCAATGCATGCGGCAGGCGAGGCGGGACCCACGCTACGTGTCCCGCCGGAAGCAGCCAGTGCTGGTCGCCGGCTTCGATGCTCATAAGGCCGCGGCGCGCACCCAGCAGCTGCCCGCGTGCGTGCTGGTGACGCGGCGTGCGTCGCGTCCCCGGCATGGTCAGCTGTACGCCCAGCAGCCACGGCCCTGTGGCCGCATCGGCCAGTGCGGGATCGATCAAAGGCACTTGGGTTGGCTGATCTGCCATATACGTTGGCAGTTATACGGCAGAACGGTCGAACTGCAAGCCTGAGACTGGCGGCCCATTCCAAGGAGCCCATTCCCATGAAACCGCAGGACATCCTCCCCGATCACCAGGACGACGTGCACGTGAACGGCCTGACCGTGCGCAAGGGCAGCGTCGGCGCTTTCCTCGCCAGCGTGCGCGACTGGCAGGATCCTGCGGGCAGTGCTGCCACCCGTGCCGCGGCAGAGGTCGATCTTCGCGATCTGCTGCCGGCATTGCACGCGCTAGGCCTTTTCAGGGTAATGACGGCGCGCGATCCGGTCCTGCAACGGCTGATCGACGCGGCAGCCTGAAAAACACAAGGCCCGGGCATGCCGGGCCTTGATCCAGACCGCCGGGCGTGGCCCGGCGTTGCCGCGGCATCAGCCGCCCGGCGCGAACACCAGAGTACGGCGGGTGGTAACCGGGGCGCTGACCGGCTCGAAGCGCCAGCGCTTCACTGCATTGAGAGCTTCGCGGTCGAACACGCGGCCGGGTGTCGCGCGCAGCACGCGTGCGTTCACTACCGAGCCATCGGTGCCGACGGTGATCTCCACCAGCACTTCGCCCGAGGTGCCCGAGCGCAGGGCTTCGCCCGGATAACGCGGCGCCGGCGTGCTGACCGGGCGCAGGGTCGGTGCGGCCGGGGCTGCAGCCTGGCGTGCGGCGCTGGCCTGCTGCGCGGCGGCCTGCTGCTGCTTCTGCTCGGCTTCACGACGGGCGGCGGCCTGGCGTTCGGCCTCCTGCCGTTCGTTGTCGCGGCGTGCGGCATCCTGCTGCGCGGCAATCTGCTTGGCGGCATCGGCTTCCTTGGCGCGTTGCTCGGTCAGACGCTGCTGCTCGGTCTGCTGCTTGCTGCGGTCCTCGGCGTCCTTCTTCGCCTTTTCGGCTTCCGCTTCGGTGCGCTTGGCGGCGTTCTGCACGCCCTTGGCCAGGCCTTCCTTCAGGCGCGGCAGGGCCGGCGCGGACGCATCCACTTTCTCGATCAATGCCACCAGGCGCTGCGCCTCGGTGTAATCCTCGCGCGCCAGATGCTGCTCGGCGGCGATCAGGGTGTAGGGCAGCAGGTCGGTCAGCGCACTCTTCACCGAGGCGTCGTCTGGCGTCTTGTCACGCAGGGCGAGGTAGTACTCGATGGCGTTGTCACCGGCCGGCGCGTACATGCGGTTCTCGCGCAGCGCCTGGCTGGCCGATTCGCGCAGCTGTTCGGTACCCATCGACTGCACCTTGGCAGCGACCACCGGAGCGGCCGGTGCAGCAGCGGCTGGTGCCTTGTCCGGCGCGGAAGCCGGAGCTTCCTCCTTGCCCGAGCAGGCGGCCAGCGCCAGTGCCAGGGCAACCGGCAGCCACCGGCGCGCGGCGGTGATCATTGAGACGTGCGACATCCTGCTCCCCTCTAGAAGACGACGTGACGTAAATCATTGATATGCATGGCCGGGACCTGCGGTCCGGGCGCGGCAGGGTGACGTTTCCCGACGCCACCGCCGGCAACGGCGAGGGTGCAATCTAGCATCCCGGCCACCGCCGCGCACAAGGGGCGGTGGCCGGGACAGGCAACGGCGGTCAGGCCGCTGCCGGCGACGGCCTTAGTGATCGTTCGCCTTGTCGTGCGGCTTGCTGTGGCTGTTGGACATCAACTTGTCGGTCCAGGCGATGCCGATCGCCGACAGGATGAACACGCAGTGGATGATGGTCTGCCAGAGCACGCCTTCCTGGGTCATGGTCGTGCAGGTCTCGACGCCAGCGCTGTAGAAGCTGGTCGAAGCCGACGACACCGCGGCGGCCCATTGTTCCGGCTTGCACAGCGGCAGGCCCTTCAGCGCGCTGGTGGCGATGAAGGTCTTCAGCAGGTGGATCGAGGAGATGCCGATGATCGCCATCGCCAGCTTCACCTTCAGCACGCTGGCATTGACGTGGCTCAGCCATTCCGGCTGGTCCGGATGGCCTTCCAGGCGCAGGCGCGAGACGAAGGTCTCGTAGCCGCCAACGATCACCATCACCAGCAGGTTGGAGATCATCACCACGTCGATCAGGCCCAGCACGATCAGCATGATCTGCTGTTCGCCCATCGAGACGGAGTGGGACAGCAGGTGCCAGAGCTCCTTGCCGAACAGGAACACGTAGACGCACTGGGCGAGGATCAGGCCCAGGTACAGCGGCAGCTGCAGCCAGCGCGAGGCGAAGATCAGCGAGGACAACGGGGACAGGGGACGAGGACTGTGGCTCATGCAGGACAGTGCGTTTCGGGGGAGCCGCGAGGTTACCGGCCCGCCATGACGGTGCCAACCCAACTCACGCACTAGACTCCAGGTTCCTTTCCGCGCCCCGAGCCGCCGCCATGATCGACTTGTATTACTGGCCCACCCCGAACGGCCACAAAGTGACCCTGCTGCTGGAGGAAACCGGCCTGGAGTACCGCATCCACCCGGTCAACATCGGCTCGGGCGACCAGTTCAAGCCGGAATTCCTTGCGATCTCGCCCAACAACAAGATGCCGGCCATCGTCGACCAGGCCCCAGCCGATGGCGGTGCCCCGCAGAGCGTGTTCGAGTCGGGTGCGATCCTGCTGTACCTGGCCGAGAAGACCGGCCAGTTCCTGCCCAGCGACCCGCGCGGCCGCGTCACCACCCTGGAATGGCTGTTCTGGCAGATGGCCGGTCTGGGCCCGATGAGCGGCCAGATGGGTCACTTCAATGTGTACGCGCCGGAGAAGATCCCGTATGCGATCGAGCGCTATGACAACGAAGTGCGCCGCCTGCACGGGGTGATGGACAAGCGCCTGGCCCAGCACGCCTTCCTGGCCGGTGATGAATACACCATCGCCGACATGGCCAGCTACCCGTGGATCGGCGCCTACGACAAGATCCCCGTCGATTTTTCCGCGTTCCCGAACCTGAAGCGCTGGCATGAAGCGATCGCCGCGCGCCCGGCCACCCAGCGCGCCTACGCCCTGCGCCAGCAGGTGAATCCGAACGCAGGCAAGCCGCTCAGCGACGAAGAACGCAGGCACCTGTTCGGCCAGCGCTGACCCGGGACGGTGGGTGCCGACCGCTGGTCGGCACCCCATACGGGCAGGCCTTATGGGCAAAAGGTCATGCTGTCTTCCTGCACGGGCTTGGTTAGGATGGGGGACGACCGCCCCGCATCCATCGTGGTGGGCGGACCTGCCGTTTGCCGGGATTCTTCATGCGCCACCTGTTCGCTTCGCTCGCCCTCATGCTCGCCACCAGTACCGCCGCCCACGCTGAAAAGCTGACCCTGGAAGCCATCACCGGCCCGCTGCCGTTGTCCGGCCCGACCCTGATGAAGCCGAAGGTCGCTCCCGACGGTTCGCAGGTCAGCTTCCTGCGCGGGAAGGACAGCGACCGCAACCAGCTGGACCTGTGGACCTACGACATCGGCAGCGGCCAGACCCGCCTGCTGGTCGACTCCAAGGTGGTGCTGCCGGGCACCGAGACCCTCAGCGATGAGGAAAAGGCCCGCCGCGAGCGACAGCGCATCGCCGCGATGACCGGCATCGTCGATTACCAGTGGTCGCCGGACGCGCAGCGGCTGCTGTTCCCGCTCGGCGGCGAACTGTATCTCTATGACCTGAAGCAGCAGGGCCAGGCGGCGGTTCGCCAGCTGACCCACGGCGAGGGTTTCGCCACCGACGCCAAGCTGTCGCCGAAGGGCGGTTTCGTCAGCTTCATCCGCGGCCGCAACCTGTGGGTGATCGACCTGGCCAGCGGCAAGCAGCTGCAGCTGACCCGCGACGGCAGCACCACGATCGGCAACGGCGTGGCCGAATTCGTCGCCGATGAAGAGATGGACCGCCACACCGGCTACTGGTGGGCGCCGGACGATTCGGCCATCGCCTTCGCGCGCATCGATGAATCGCCGGTGCCGGTGCAGAAGCGCTACGAAGTCTATGCCGACCGCACCGACGTGATCGAGCAGCGCTATCCGGCCGCGGGCGACGCGAACGTGCGCGTGCAGCTGGGCGTGATCGCGCCGGCCGCCGACGCACAACCGCGCTGGGTCGACCTGGGCAAGGAACAGGACATTTACCTGGCCCGCGTCGACTGGCGCAATGCGCAGCACCTGAGCTTCCAGCGCCAGTCGCGTGACCAGAAGCAGCTGGACCTGGTGGAAGTGGCGCTCGATTCCAACCGCCAGCGCGTGCTCGCCCACGAAACCAGCCCGACCTGGGTGCCGCTGCACAACAGCCTGCGCTTCCTGGAAGACGGCAGCGTGCTGTGGTCGTCCGAGCGCACCGGCTTCCAGCACCTGTACCGCATCGACAGCAAGGGCAAAGCCACCGCGCTGACCCGCGGCAACTGGCCGGTGGACGAACTGCTGGCGGTCGATGAGAAAGCCGGCAAGGCCTACTTCCGCGCCGGCATCGAGACCTCGCGCGAAAGCCAGATCTACGCGGTGTCGCTGCAGGGCGGCGAGCCGCAGCGGCTGTCGAAGGCGCCGGGCATGCACAGCGCCAGCTTCGCGCGCAACGCCAGTGTCTATGTCGACAGTTGGTCCAACAGCAGCACGCCACCGCAGATCGAGCTGTTCCGTGCCAATGGCGAGAAGATCGCCACCCTGCTCGAGAACGACCTGGCCGATCCCAAGCATCCGTATGCGCGTTACCGTGACGCGCAGCGCCCGATCGAGTTCGGCACGCTCACCGCCGCTGATGGCAAGACGCCGCTGAACTACAGCCTGATCAAGCCGGCCGGCTTCGATCCGTCCAAGCGCTATCCGGTGGCGGTGTACGTCTATGGTGGCCCGGCCAGCCAGACCGTCACCGACAGCTGGCCCGGCCGCGGTGATCACCTGTTCAACCAGTACCTGGCCCAGCAGGGCTACGTGGTGTTCTCGCTGGACAACCGCGGCACACCGCGTCGTGGCCGTGACTTCGGCGGCGCGCTGTACGGCAAGCAGGGCACGGTGGAAGTGACCGACCAGCTGCGCGGCGTGGCCTGGCTGAAGCAGCAGCCGTGGGTGGACCCGGCACGCATCGGCGTGCAGGGCTGGTCCAACGGCGGCTACATGACCCTGATGCTGCTGGCCAAGGCATCGAACCAGTACGCCTGCGGCGTGGCCGGTGCGCCGGTGACCGATTGGGGGCTGTACGACAGCCACTACACCGAACGCTACATGGACCTGCCGGCGCGCAATGAAGCGGGCTACCGCGAAGCGCGCGTACTGACCCATATCGAGGGCCTGCGTTCGCCGCTGCTGCTGATCCACGGCATGGCAGACGACAACGTGCTGTTCACCAACTCGACCAGCCTGATGAGCGCGCTGCAGAAGCGTGCCCAGCCGTTCGAACTGATGACCTATCCGGGTGCCAAGCATGGCCTGTCCGGTGCCGATGCGCTGCATCGCTACCGCGTGGCCGAAGCCTTCCTGGGACGTTGCCTGAAACCCTGATCCGCAGCCGGGAAGGAGCCCGCCGATGACCCTGCCACCGCCGATTCCCGCCCATCAGCAGCGATCTGCTGGTTGGTGGTGCCGCCACTGGCGCTGGGCGATGCCGTTGACCGTGGTGCTGGTGCTGGGCACGGTCGCCGGCGTGGTGGCCTGGAGCGTGCTGGGCTGGAGCGAGGCGGCGCGCGGAAGCCCGCCGATGCGCGAAGCACTGCGCCGCGCCGGCTGCAGCATCGAGCTGGTGGACGCGTTCGGCGAGCCGTTGCGTGCCGGGTCGATGCCGCTGGGCAGCATGCAGACCGCGATCAATGGCCAGCGTGATGTCGGCCTGACCGTCTCGCTGGAAGGGCCGCACGCGCACGGCCGGTTGTTCGTGAAGGGCACCCGCAGCGACGATGTGTGGGATTACCCGGTGATGTACGTGCTGGCCGAGGACAAGCAGACCTTCGACCTGACCGCGCTGGATGATGATGAAGCGGCGCACGAATGCGAGCTGCAGGCCTGCCGTGATCGTGGCGAGTGCCCGCTGACCGCCGCATTGTGACCTCCGGCCGATTGTCGCCGCCGCACTGAACGCGTAGGGTGCGGGCAACCCTGTCCTGGAGTGCACCATGAAGCCGATCGCGTTGGCCGTTGCCCTGGCCCTGACTGCCGCCCCGCTGCTGTCCGCACCGCCGGCGCTGGCGGCACCCGCCGCCAAGGCCACCACCCCGGCCAGCCCGGCCTGGGTCGCCCGCAGCAATGCGCTGGCGCAGATCCTGCTGGATGCGCAGGGGCCGTTCCAGCCGGAAGAAACCGGCTTCTTCGGCGTGCCCGGCTACGACGACAAGGTGGCCGACCTGGGCCCCGACAACGGCAAGCGCTACCGCGCCGCGATGGCCAAGGCACGCGACGAACTGAAGGCGAAGCTGGCCACCGAGCAGGATCCCAACGTCCGCCAGGACCTGGAGATCATGATCCATGCCGCCAGCCAGAACATCGAAGGCAGCGAGCTCAACGAGAAGTACCTGCTGCCGTGGAGCGACGCACCGCAGACGGTGTTCAGCGGCCTCAACCTGCTGTTGTCCGATCAGGTGCCGGCCGAGCGCCGGGCCAAGGCGGTCGACCGCCTGAAGGCCTATGCCGGCCTGCAGCCGGGTGGCACCGCCTTCACTACGCTGGCCCGCCAGCGCTACGAAGAGCGGCTGAAGGACAGCACGCTGCTGCAGCCGACGAAGATCGAAGTGCAGCAGTCGCTGGACAACGTCGAGACCTACATCACCGGCATCGAGTCGCTGCTGAAGAAGTACCAGATCGCCGGCGCCGACGAGGCGATGAAGACCCTGGCCGGGCAGATGAAGGACTACGCGGCCTGGACCCGCACCGAGGTGCTGCCGAAGGCACGTGCCGACGCGCGCCTGCCGGCGCCGCTGTATGCGTACCAGCTCAAGCAGGTGGGCATCGACATCGACCCGAAGCTGCTGATGCAGCGTGCGCAGCTGGAGTTCATGGAAACCCGCTCGGCGATGCAGCAGCTGGCGCCGCTGGTGGTGAAGGACAAGGGCCTGAAGGTGGCCGATCCGAGTGACCCGGTGGCGGTGATCCGCGCGCTGAAGGCCGACAAGATCGCTGACGATCATCTGGAAGGCCATTACCGCAAGGTGATCGATGCGATCGACCCGCTGATCCGCGAGCACGCCATCGTCGACGTGCCCAAGCGCGCGATGCAGATGCGCCTGGGCTCGGCCGCCGAGAGCGCGGCCAGCCCGGCCCCGCACTTCCTGCCGGCGCCGCTGGTCAACAACACCGGGCAGCAGGGCACCTTCGTGCTGCCGCTGGGCAACCCGGCCGCGGGCCCGGGCGCGCAGTACGACGACTTCAACTTCGGGGCAGCGGCATGGACGCTGAGTGCGCATGAAGGCCGCCCGGGCCACGAGCTGCAGTTCACCGCGATGGTCGAGCGCGGCATCTCGCTGGCGCGCACCATGTTCGCGTTCAATTCGGTGAACGTGGAAGGCTGGGCGTTGTATGCCGAAGCCGAGATGGTGCCGTACGAGCCGCTGGACGGGCAGATGATCGCGCTGCAGTTCCGCCTGCTGCGCGCCGCACGCGCGATGCTTGACCCGATGCTCAACCTCGGTCTGACCGACCGTGCCAACGGCGAGCGCGTGCTGATGGAGCAGGTCGGCCTGTCCAAGGCGATGGCCACCCAGGAACTGGATCGCTACATGGTGCGCATGCCGGGCCAGGCCGGCAGCTACTTCTACGGCTATACCCGCATCCTGGAGCTGCGCATGCAGACCGAGCTGGCGCTGGGCGCGAGGTTCGACCGCCTGGCGTTCAACAACTTCCTGCTCGACCAGGGCCTGCTGCCGCCGGACCAGCTGGCCGATGCAGTGAACAAGGTGTTCGTGCCGAAGTACAAGCGCTGAACATCGCCGGGCAGTGCCGGCCGCTGGCCGGCATTGCCTGGGATTCCCGGGGTTGCCGGCCAGCGGCCGGCACTACCGGCGGTGGCGCAGTCGCGTCACCGCTGCGGCGGCGGTGGCGGCGTGATCACCTGCGTCGGCAGCCGTGCCGGCGGCTGCGGATTCGGTACCCAGATCGCGACACCGGCGGCGCGCTTCTGCGTGGTCGGAATGCCGATGCCCACGCCGCCACCGACATGCGAGCCGAACGTACCGGCGCCGACCGACATGCCCACCGGCGAACCGCTGCTGCCGACACCCATCAGCACCACACCATTGGCACCCAGCGCCGCGGCCTCGCGCTTCAGGCGTGCCACCGCCGCATCGGTCTGGCCCTGGGTGCCGAAACCCACCGCGGACGCCGATTCCAGCTGGGCGATTTCCTGGGAGCCGGCCGGCGGCGTCGAATAGATCTGCACCTGGGCTGGGTCGATCGGCGCGCGGGCACGGCCCAGCATCACCTTGGAGGTACTGGCACAACCGGCGGCGGCCAGCAGCATGGCCGCCAACGCGGCCCAACGAATGTTCATGGCATCACCCCTGCAGGACTGGTTGCGATCATCGGCGGGCCACTCTGAATCGGGGCCAACACCCGGGCCAGGGCACGCACCACCGCACGCTAGCACGGCCCTGGTGACAGCCCCGCCAATGGCAGTAGGCGGCAGCGGCGGGAACGTCTATGGTGGGCCCAGAAACCAACGGCGGGAGAGCGGCATGGGTGTGATCAGTCTGTTGTGGGGCGTACTGGCGCTGTTGTGGATGATCCTGGCGCTGATTCCGCTGCTGGGCTGGGGCAACTGGTTCCTGATCCCGTTCGCTGCCGTCGGCGCGGTGATCGCCGCGCTGGGCATCCTGTTCACCCACCCGAGCAAGCGCGGCCGGGCCTGGGCCGGGCTGGTGCTGAACGGCATCGTGGTGGTGGTCGGCATCCTCCGTCTCGGCCTGGGCGGCGGCGTGATCTGAGCCCGTCCCCGGGTGCGACAGGGCGTCGCAGGCACACGGCCCACAGCCGGGCGGGGGCGTACAATGAATGGCTGCGCGAGCCCCCCGCGTGCCTGTGAATCCGCGCCCGGCGCGGCTGCCCCATGATCATCCGACCCCGTCCCCACGGCTGGCAACTGCTCTACATCCTGCGTGGTTCGATCGTCAAAGCGATCGCACCCAAGGTGCTGGCGATCCTGATCCTGTCCATCGCAGTGGCTGCGGTGGTGGAACTGGCGCCGCCGACCGGCATCGAGCGCGTCTCGGTGACCCCGTTCACCCTGCTCGGCCTGGTGCTGTCGATCTTCCTCAGCTTCCGCAACAGCGCCTGCTACGAGCGCTGGTGGGAAGGCCGCAAGCTGTGGGGCCAGCTGGTCTTTGAATCGCGTTCGCTGGCCCGCCAGGTCAACCTGCTGCTGGCCGATGACGCCGGCCGTCGCCGCCGCATTGCTTACCTCACCACTGCTTTCGCGCATGCGCTGGCGGCGCGCCTGCGCGGACGCATCGTCGCCCTGGCGGCATTGCCCTGGCTGGACAAGCCGCAGCGCGAACAGCTGGGCCAGCGCGAGAACGTGGCCGATGCGCTGCTGGCGATGATCGCCGCCGAGCTGGCCCAGGCCCTGCGTGCCGGTGCGCTCAATCCGATCCTCTACGCCCAGCTGGAGGAGCGCCTGCACGCGATGTCGTCGATCCAGGCCGGCTGCGAGCGGATCCTCACCACCCCGCTGCCATTCGCCTACACCCTGCTGCTGCACCGCTGCGCGTGGATGTTCTGCGTGCTGCTGCCGTTCGGCCTGGCCAGTTCGCTGGGCTGGGGCACGCCGGTGCTGTCGGCGGTGCTGGCTTACGCCTTCTTCGGCCTGGACCAGCTGGGCGAGGAAATGGAAGACCCGTTCGGCCTGGAGCCGAACGACCTGCCGCTGGACGCGCTGGTACGCACGATCGAGATCGACCAGCTCGACGCGCTCGGCGAACGCCCCTTGCCCGAACCCCTGCTGCCGCAGGGTTACCTGTTGCAATAGCCACTCCTCGGAGCCTGCCATGTCCCACCCGCTTTACCGCCCGCGCCGCATGCGCCATGACGAGTTCTCGCGCCGCCTGATGCGCGAGAACACGCTGACCACCGACGACCTGATCTACCCGGTGTTCGTGCACGAGCTTGCCGGCCGCACCGCGGTGCCGTCGATGCCGGGCGTGGAGCGGCTGTCGATCGAAGAACTGCTGAAGGTGGCCGAAGAAGCGCTGGAGCTGGGCATTCCGGTGATCGACCTGTTCCCGGTGATCGACCCGTCGCTGAAGTCGTTGGACGCGTCGGCGGCGTGGGCCGAGGACGGTCTGGCGCAGCGGGCGATCCGCGCGCTGAAGTCGCGTTTCCCGGAACTGGGGGTGATGACCGACGTCGCGCTGGACCCGTACACCACGCATGGCCAGGACGGCATCATCGACGACAAGGGCTACGTGCTGAACGACATCACCGTCGACGCACTGGTCAAGCAGTCGGTGTCGCATGCCGAGGCCGGTGCGGACATCGTCTCGCCGTCGGACATGATGGACGGCCGCATCGGCGCGATCCGCCGCGGGCTGGATGCCTCCAACCACATCAACGTGCGCATCATGGCCTATTCGGCCAAGTACGCTTCGGCGTTCTACGGCCCGTTCCGCGATGCGGTGGGCAGCGCGGCCAGCCTCGGCAAGGCCGACAAGAAGACCTACCAGATGGACCCGGCCAACGGCGACGAAGCCCTGCGCGAAATCGCGCTGGACCTGGAAGAGGGCGCCGACATGGTGATGGTCAAGCCAGGCATGCCCTACCTGGACCTGGTACGCCGGGTCAAAGAGACGTTCGGCGTGCCGACCTTCGCTTACCAGGTCAGCGGCGAGTACGCGATGATGAAGGCCGCCTTCGCCAACGGCTGGCTGGACGAGCGCGCCTGCGTGATGGAGTCGCTGCTGGGCTTCAAGCGGGCCGGTGCCGATGGCGTGCTGACCTATTTCGCGCCGCAGGTGGCGCGATGGCTGCGCGAGCGCTGACAATGGCGCGACGATAGACGGAGGAATGCGCGATGGGCCCCGAACTGGGATGGATGCAATGGCTGATCTGGGGCATCGGTACGCTGGTGTTCGGCGCCATCATTGTCGGTGTCTTCATCGCGGCCTGGCGGGCCGGCAAGCGCCCGCCGGAGCAGCTGTCGGCGGCCCGCCACGTGGCCCGTGAGCAGGCGCTGCCGGACAGCGTGCAGGCCGAACTGGCCGCGTTGAACCAGCGCAGGGACAACGGCCAGCTGAGCGAGGTCGAGTACGAGCAGCAGCGCGCCAGGGTGTTGTCGCGCTGACGGCGATGCTCTGGTAGTGGCCAACCTTGGTTGGCGGTTTTGCTTCTGTGCCGACCAAGGTCGGCACCTACCAAACGATCATCCACGCTGGGTGCCAACCTTGGTTGGCACTTTCCTGCATGCCAACCAAGGTTGGCATCTACCAAACGATCATCCACGCATGGCGTGGATCTACTGCACGCACCCGGGCACCGCCGCCACCTTCGGTACCGCCAACCGGTACACATCCACGCCGCCGGCACGCGGTGCCTTCGCCGCACTGCTGGCGACCAGCATCTCGCCCGGCCTGGCGTTGTCGATCACCGGCGCGCCGGTCCATCCGCCGGCCTGGTTGAACGACAGCCCCAGCGGTTGCAGCGCCGCGCCGCTCCATGCGCAGCCGCTGCTCCAGACCTGCGCGGTCGCGCCGCTGCCGCGGCTGAACACCACCGCGCCATCATTGCCGAGCCAGTCAGCGTCGGTCTCGTCCTCGGCGCTGTTCAACGTGCTCAGTGCGGTGACGGAACTGCGCCTGCCCTCGGCGTCCAGCGCGGCCACGAACAGGTCCCAGCCCGCGCCACGTCCCTGCTGGCGGGCAAACAGCAGGCGCTGGCCATCCGCGCTCAGGGCCGGCCCGCGCTCTTCCTGGCGCCCGCCATCGCCGGCCAGGGCCTGCGCAGTGCCCAGCCGGCCATCGGCGGACAATGCCGCGCGATACAACGCCAGCGTGCCTTGGCGGCCGGCCGCGAACAGCAGCCAGCGCCCATCGCGGCTGAAGTAGGGATCGCGGGCCTCACCGGCCACGCCCACCGGCAGGGGCTGCGCCTGCTGCCAGCGGCCATCGGCCACGCGCGCTTCCCACAGGCCCCAGCCCGCCTCGCTGCGGCGCGCGAAGACGATGCGCTGGCCATCGGCACTGATCGTGGCGCGGCCCTCGTCGGCGCGGGTCGAGACCACGCCCATGCCTTCGATGCCGTACTCGTTCAACGCCATCGCCACGGGGGCAGAGAGTAGACTGGCGGCGAGCACCAGCAGGGGCGGGGTGATGCGCATCATCCGGGTCCGTGCACGAAAGAGCATCAGTCTAGCCAGCTTGAGGATTCCATGACCGACCGTTACGCCGTCTTCGGACACCCCGTTGCCCACTCGAAGTCGCCGCAGATCCATGCGACGTTCGGTCGCCAGGAAGGCATCGCGGTGGATTACCGCGCGATCGACCTGGCCCCGGATGCGTTCCTGGCCGGCCTGGAGGCGTTTGCCGCCGAAGGCGGTGTCGGCGCCAATGTCACCCTGCCGCACAAGGAAACCGCGTTCTCCGTGTGCACCACGCTGACCGCACGGGCGCGCCGCGCCGGCTCGGTCAACACCCTGCTGCGCAAGGGCGATCGCTGGCACGGTGACACCACCGATGGCATCGGCCTGGTGCGCGACCTGACCGACCGCCACGGCCTGGACCTGCGTGGCCGCCGCATGCTGCTGATCGGTGCCGGTGGCTCCGCACGCAGCGTCGCCCCGGCGCTGCTTGATGCCGGCATCACCGAGCTGGTGGTGGTCAACCGCACGCCGGAACGCGCCGATGAACTGATCGACGCGATGGGCGAACCGGGCCGCGCGATCAGCCGCTACTGGGAAGATCTGCGCGACCTTGGCGACTTCGAGCTGATCGTCAACGCCACCTCGGCCGGCCGCGACCGCGATGTCGAGTTCAAGCTGCCGCTGTCGCTGGTCAATTCGATGACCACCGCCGTCGACCTGAACTACGGCGAGGCGGCCATCGCCTTCCTGGCCTGGGCGCGCGCGGCGAACTGCCGCAATACCGTCGATGGCCTCGGCATGCTGATCGAACAGGCCGCCGAGAGCTTCCTGCAGTGGCACGGCGTGCGCCCGCAGACCGACGAGGTCTACCAGTCGCTGCGCGAGGGCGCGGCCGTGCTGGCCGGCGAGGATTGAGCCATGGACAACGCAACCCTGCTGGTGACGCTGCTGAGCATGGTGGGCGTGCGCCTGCCGATACTGATTGCGCTGTGCGTTGGCCTGGTCTGGGTGGTGGGTGCACCGCGCGACGCCACCCGGACCGGCGCCCTGGTCGGCCTGCTGCTGTTGCTGCTGTCCAGCCTCGGTGGGATGGCGGCGGGCATCCTGCCGATGTGGATCATCCGCAGCGGTGATTTCAGTGCCGTGTCGGGCCTGAGCACCCTTCTGGGCGTGCTGCACTTCGCGCTGGCGATGGTCGAGGCCATCGGCGTGGTGCTGCTGGTATGGGCGCTGGTGCGCCTGCTGCGGCTGCGCGGCAATCCGGTGCAGTGACGCCCCGGTGACGGCCCTGGGCCGTCGCCTGTACCGCCCGGCGTGTTCATCCCGCTGCCGGGCGTCGTCGCTGCCCCGTTCAGGGTGCCAGCGGCGGCGGACGTCGCCGGCCATGCGACAATGACCGGCCTGATCCAGCCACGGTAATTCCCGGCGTGACCGAAACCGTCGCCGCTCCGCGCACGCTCGATGACCCCTTGAAGGACGCGATCCGCAAGGCGTACACGACGCTGCAGGCCAATACCCCCGGCTTTTCCACCCGTCGCTCGCAGAGCCAGATGATCGGCGTGGTGTCGCGCGCGCTGTCGAAAAGCGGTGGTGTCGGCGTGGTCGAGGCGCCGACCGGCGTCGGCAAGAGCCTGGGCTACCTCACCGCGGGCGTGCCGATCGCGCTGGCCAGCAAGAAGAAATTGGTGATCAGCACCGGCACCGTGGCGTTGCAGTCGCAGCTGGTCGAGCGCGATATCCCGAATTTCCTCAAGGCCACCGGCCTGGAAGCGACCGTGGCGCTGGCCAAGGGCCGTACCCGCTACCTGTGCACGCGCAATGCTGCCGAGGCGCAGGGCGAGGGCTCCCAGGGCGGCATGTTCGAGGATGACGCGCCGCTGTTCGACCGGCCGCTGGCGCCGATCGAGATGGACATTGCCAAGCGCCTGACCGATGCCTTCACCGGCGGCAGCTGGGATGGCGACATCGACAACGCGCCGGAGACCATCAGCCCCGGCCTGCGCAGCCGCATCACCACGCCGGCCTCGGGCTGCGCAGGGCGTCGCTGCGCCTATTCGGCGCAATGCGCGGTGCTGCGTTCGCGCAATACAGTGCGCGACGCACAGATCGTGGTGACCAATCACGCGCTGCTGCTGTCGGCGCTGTCGATCGGCGACAGCGACAATGGCCAGCCGCTGATCGCGGCGCCGTCGGACATGCTGCTGGTACTGGACGAAGGCCATCACATCGGCAACGTGGCGATCGACCAGGGCGCGGCCAGCCTGGCGCTGGACGAGATGGCCAAGCGCACCGGCCGCCTGCAGATCCTGATTGCCGGCGCCTACCGTGCGGTCGACAAGGACCGCCTCGGCAACCTGCTGCCCAACGAAGCGATCGAGGTGGCCAGCAACGTGGCCAAGCAGCTGCGCGCCTTCCGTGACCACATCGAACGGGTGTGGATGCCGGCGCCGGCCGACGAGGAGCCGATGTGGCGCGCCGCCAATGGTCGCTTGCCGGAGGCCTGGCGCGAGCCGATCGAAGCGCTGGCCGACGATACCCGCAGCCTCTACAACTGGGCGCATGCGGCCACCGCGCAGGTGGCCAAGGGCAAGCCGGACGATGCCGCGCGCGAGCGCCTGCAGCGCAACCTGGGCATGGCGCTGGAAATGATCGAGCAGCAGTACAACCTGTGGCAGGCCTGGCGCCGCGAGGACAAGGACGGTGCGCCGCCGATGGCGCGCTGGGTCACTGCCACCCGCGACGGCGACCTCGTGCTGCACGGCTCGCCGGTGTCGGCCGCGCACGTGCTGCGCAAGCTGCTGTGGGACGAAGTGGATTCGGTGGTGATGACCTCGGCGACGCTGACCGGCGGCGGCGACTTCCAGTCGCTGGCGATCGACAACGGCATTCCCGAAGAGGCCGAGATGGTCTCGCTGTCCTCGCCGTTCGACCTGCCCAACCAGGCCGAGCTGATCGTGCCGAAGTTCCCGGTCACACCGGATGATCGCGAAGGCCATCCGCGCGAAGTGGCGCGCTACCTCGACACCGAGCTGGACTGGGCCAAGGGCTCGATGGTGCTGTTCACCTCGCGCTGGAAGATGGAGAAGGTGGCCGGCCTGATGCCGGCCGCGCGCCGCAAGCAGGTGCTGGTGCAGGGCGAGATGTCCAAGACCCGACTGATCGACGAACATCTGCGCCGCGTCGCGGCGGGCGAGGGCTCGGTGCTGTTCGGCCTGAACTCGTTCGGCGAGGGCCTGGACCTGCCCGGCGAAGCCTGCACCACGGTGGTGATCACCCAGGTGCCGTTCGCGGTGCCGACCGACCCGCAGACCGCCACGCTCAGCGAGTGGTTCGAAGGGCGCGGGCTCAACGCGTTCAACCTGATCGCGATTCCGCACGCGCTGCGCACGCTGACCCAGTTCGCCGGCCGCCTGATCCGTACCTCCACCGACACGGGTCGCGTGGTCATCCTTGATTCGCGGCTGCTGACCCGTCGCTACGGCAAGCGCATCATCGACGCGCTGCCGCCGTTCAAGCGCGTGATCGGCTGACCGGTAGTGCCGGCCGCTGGCCGGCAAAACGGGGACGGAGGGGATTAAGTCGCAAATGGCAAAAAACGACCTGATCCGCTCCGTCTCCGATGGCTAGCGCCGCAGCGGCAGCCATTGTCCTTCGCTGGCGCTGCGCCACAGCCATTCCACCGGCCCGAAGCGATGGCCGCGCAGCCACCACGCACTCGCCCACAGCTGCAGCGGGAACAGCATCGCTGCCACCAGCAGCACCGGCCACAGCCCGTGCTGAGGGCCGATGCCCCACCCGAAGCCGGCAAACAACGGCACGCAGATGGCGCTTTGCAGCAGGTAGTTGCTCAATGCCATGCGCCCGGCCGGGACGAACACGCGCAGCACGCGTTCGGCCCATGGGCGCAGATAGAGCAGGGCGAAGATGGCGGCCGCAGCGATGCCCAGTGCCAGCGGCGCAACGCGGTACGCCACGCGCAGCAGGTAGCCCGGCACACCGCTACGCAGCGCCGGCCACGCCTGCTTCAGCGCGTCGGCGTGGGCATCGATCCACAGGAACGCGGCCGTCAACAGCAGCCCACCGACGACGATCGCGCGCAGCAGCGGCCGGTGTGCCTGCGGCTGCTGAAGCAGGCCGCGACGACCGGCCCAGTAGCCCAGCAGGAAGCGGCCGAGCACGAAGAACAGCAGTGCCCAGTTGCTCAGCTTCAGCCATGCCGCCAGCTGCAGGTTGTGCCACCACGCCTGCGCCAGGCTTCCGTGCTCCAGCGCACCGAGCGCCATGGCGTTCATCTGCGCGCGCGGTGTGAGCAGGGCCACCCATTCGCGGATCCACGGCGACAGCAGCGGTGGCAGCAACAGGGCGATGAACAGGCCGCTGCACAGCAGGGCACGATCGCCCAGGTGCCGGAACAACGGCAGCAGCAGGCCGACCACGGCATACACCAGCAGGATGTCGCCCCACCACAGCAGCACCGAATGCAGCAGGCCGATCACCAGCAGCACCGCCATCCGCCGCAGGTGCGCGGCCATGCTGCCGGGCGCCCGGCCGTCCATCTGCATCGCCACGCCCATGCCGAACAGCAGCGAGAACAGGGTGATTGCCTTCATGTCCACCAGCCATTCCATGCCGGTGCGGATGGCCTGGTCGAGCGCTGCGCTGGGCAGCGCCTGCTGCGCGGCCTCACTCATCAGCGCATCGAGCGAGAAGAAGCGCAGGTTGACCAGAAACACGCCGAGCAGCGCGAATCCGCGCAGGGCATCGATGAGGGGTTGGCGCGGCAGGCGGTGGGTCATGCCGCGCAGCGTACCGGATCGGTAGTGCCGGCCGCTGGCCGGCATGAGCCTCGAGGCACGCGGCAGATGCCGGCCAGCGGCCGGCACTACCGCACAGGGGTCAGTCGCCCAGCAGGGCGGTGTTGCGTACGGCGCCCTTGTCGGCGCTGGTGGCGAGCAGGGCGTAGGCCTTCAACGCGCTGGTGACCTTGCGCGGGCGCGGCGCGCGCGGCTTCCAGCCACGCGCATCGGCGTCGGTGCGGCGCTGGGCCAGGGTGGCGTCATCCAGCAGCAGATCGATGCGGCGGGCCGGGATGTCGATGCGGATGCGATCACCATCTTCCACCAGGCCGATGACCCCGCCGCTGGCCGCTTCCGGCGAAACGTGGCCGATCGACAGGCCCGAGGTGCCACCGGAGAAGCGTCCATCGGTCAGCAGTGCGCACTGCTTGCCCAGCCCCTTCGACTTCAGGTAACTGGTCGGATACAGCATCTCCTGCATGCCAGGGCCACCCTTCGGGCCTTCGTAGCGGATCACCACCACCTCGCCCGGCTGCACTTCGTCGGCGAGGATGCCGGCGACGGCGGCGTCCTGGCTTTCGTAGACGCGTGCCGGGCCCTCGAACACGTGGATCGACTCATCCACGCCGGCGGTCTTCACCACGCAGCCATCCACGGCCAGGTTGCCGCGCAGCACGGCCAGCCCGCCTTCCAGCGAATACGCGTGCTGCAGCGAGCGGATACAGCCCTCGGCGCGGTCCACGTCCAGCGTCGGCCAGCGCGTGGCCTGGCTGAAGGCCTCCTGGGTAGGAATGCCGGCCGGGCCGGCCTTGAAGAAGGTATGCAGGGTGTCGTTGTCGCTGCGCACCACGTCCCAGCGCTCCAGCGCGTCGGCCAGGCTGGCGCTGTGCACGGTCGGCACACCGGTATCGAGCAGGCCCGCGCGGTCCAGCTCACCGAGGATGCCGAACACGCCGCCGGCGCGGTGCACGTCCTCGATGTGGTACTTCGGCGTGTTGGGCGCCACCTTGCACAGCTGCGGTACGCGCCGCGACAAGGCATCGATATGGGTCAGGTCGAAGTCGACCTCCGCTTCCTGCGCGGCGGCCAGCAGGTGCAGGATGGTATTGGTCGATCCGCCCATGGCGATGTCCAGGGTCATCGCATTGGCGAACGCGGCCTGGGTGGCGATGCCGCGCGGCAGCGCGCCCGGGTCTTCGCCGCCATACCAGCGGTGGCAGAGTTCGACGATCAGGCGGCCGGCGCGGCGGAACAGCGCCTCGCGGTCGGCGTGGGTGGCCAGGGTGGTGCCGTTGCCGGGCAGCGACAGGCCCAGCGCTTCGGTCAGGCAGTTCATCGAGTTGGCGGTGAACATGCCCGAGCACGAACCACAGGTGGGGCAGGCACTGCGCTCGAAGGCCGCCACCTTCTCGTCGGAGGCGCTGTCATCAGCGGCCACCACCATCGCGTCGACCAGGTCCAGCTTGTGCTCGGACAGCTTGGTCTTGCCTGCTTCCATCGGTCCGCCGGAGACGAACACCACCGGGATGTTCAGGCGCAGTGCGGCCATCAGCATGCCGGGAGTGATCTTGTCGCAGTTGCTGATGCACACCAGCGCGTCGGCGCAGTGCGCGTTGACCATGTACTCCACGGCGTCGGCGATGATCTCGCGGCTGGGCAGCGAATACAGCATGCCGTCATGGCCCATCGCGATGCCGTCGTCCACGGCGATGGTGTTGAATTCCTTGGCGACACCGCCAACCTGCTCGATCTCGCGCGCGACCAGCTGGCCGAGGTCCTTCAGGTGCACGTGGCCGGGCACGAACTGGGTGAAGGAGTTGGCGATGGCGATGATCGGCTTGTGGAAGTCGCCGTCCTTCATGCCGGTGGCACGCCACAGGGCGCGGGCGCCGGCCATGTTGCGGCCGGCGGTGGAGGTGCGGGAGCGGTATTCAGGCATGGCTGGCGGAACGGGCGGGCCGTACAACGTGGGGGTCGCCCGATCATGGACAATTTTTTCGGTTGCTGCTGCAACCACCTTCACCGCTTGCAGCGGCTTGGTGGTCCACGCATTTCCCCTTATCCCCGCGCCTTCGGCGCGCCCCCTTGAACAACAAGGGGGCTTCTCGCCGGAGACTTGGCTGTGCGCGCTGGGCATCGCCGGGCGCCGCCGGGTGTGTGCCAACCCAGGTTGGCACCTGCCAGAGCGGTGCGCCGTCCGGGGGCGGATCCCATCGCGGCGCGATGGGCGCTGACCCCCAATGCCCGACGAAAATGAAAGTCCGTTCATCTTTCGGACTTTGCCGATTCCGGTTGCTGGCCAGGATTTGGCATCATTGGGGCATTGATCCGTCGACAGGGCATGAGGCCATGAAACGTTCCCGCACCACCGCGCTGCTGCTGATGAGCGCCGCGCCGCTGCTGTTCACCGCCTGCCAGAAGGAGCCGGAGGTGAAGGTGCAGGAAGGCCTGTATACCTCGGTCGAAGCCTGCACCGAGGCCACCGGCGATCCGTCGTCTTGCCGCAACGCCTTCGCCGAAGCGCAGAAGCAGGCCGCCGATGCGGCGCCGAAGTACGCCAGCAAGGAAGCCTGTGAGAAGGACTACAAGCCGGAACAGTGCGTGCAGCAGCACACGTCGGCCGGCACCTCGTTCATCGGCCCGATGATGATGGGCTTCTTCATGTCGCAGATGCTGAGCAATCGCGGCGGCCTGGCCCCGCAGGCACCGGCGGCGTCGCCGGCTTACCAGGACAAGAGCGCGGGCTGGGCGCGCCCGGCCCCGGGTGGCACTGGCGGCCTGAACACCGCCAGCGGCATCGGCGCGGGCAAGGCTGGCCTGGCGCCGGTCACCAGCGAGCCGAACCGTGCGGTCACCGCCAGCCGTGGTGGCTTCGGCAACGCCAGCGCGCGCCGCAGCACCAGCGGCAGCTACGGCGGCTGATCGACCCATGCAGCGCATCCGGATTGCCGAGCGTGCCCAGTGGCGGGCACGCGCGGAAGAGGCGGGTTTCCGCTTCCACACCATCGACGGCCAGCCGTACTGGGATGAAAGCGCGTACTACGCCTTCACCCTGCGCCAGATCGAGCAGGACATCGAAGACCCCAGCGCCGAGCTGCACCAGATGGCGCTGGACCTGGTCGGCGATGTCATCGCCAGCGAACGGCTGATGGACCAGCTGGCGATTCCGTCGCACTACCGCGACTGGATTGCCGACAGCTGGCGCCAGCGCCAGCCGCACCTCTATGGCCGCCTGGACCTGGCCTACGACGGCACCGGCCCGGCCAAGCTGTACGAACTGAACTACGACACGCCGACCTCGCTGTTCGAGGCCAGCTTCTTCCAGTGGCAGTGGCTGGAAGACCAGCGCAACGCCGGTCGCCTGCCGCAGCACGCCGACCAGTTCAACGCGATCCATGAAGCGCTGGTCGAGCGCTTCGGCGAACTGGCCGCGCAGCTGCCGCCGCCGCTGTACTTCAGCGCCGTAGGCAGCTCGGATGAAGACCGCGGCACCGTCGATTATCTGCGTGACTGCGCCTCGCAGGCCGGCCTGCATGGCCAGGCCATCGCCATCGAAGATATCGGCCTGTCCGAAGATGGCCGCTTCACCGCGCTGGACGATTCGGTGATCGGCACGCTGTTCAAGCTGTACCCGCTGGAAGACCTGATGACCGAGGAATTTGGCCGCGCGCTGCCCGGCTCGGGCGTGCAGCTGCTGGAGCCGGCATGGAAGGCGGTGCTGAGCAACAAGGGCATCCTGCCGCTGCTGTGGCAGCGCAATGTCGGTCATCCGAACCTGCTGGAAGCGCACTTCGATGACGGCAGCACGCTGGCCTCGGGCTGGGTGCGCAAGCCACTGTTCTCGCGCGAAGGCGCCAACATCGAGATGCACCTGGCCGATGGCAGCACCCAGCGCAGTGACGGTCCCTACGACGGCCCGGCGATCATCCAGCGCGCGCATCCGCTCACCCGCTTCGACGGCGGTTACCCGCTGATCGGCAGCTGGGTGGTCGGTGACCACGCCTGCGGCATCGGCATCCGCGAGGACGACAGCGCGATCACCCGCGACAGTGCGCGCTTCGTGCCGCACGCGATCGTGGACGAGGCGCCGACGCGGATCTACGTATGATGGCGGTACGGCCCACAGGGCCGTCGTGCCAACCAAGGTTGGCACCCACCAGCGCGATGTGCCGGTAGTGCCGGCCGCTGGCCGGCACCGTTGTTGGTAGATGCCGACCTTGGTCGGCGCTGTGGGTTCGTGCCAACCAAGGTTGGCACCTACCAGGGCGATGTGCCGGTAGTGCTGGCCGCTGGCCGGCACCGTTGTTGGTAGATGCCGACCTTGGTCGGCGCTGTGGGTTCGTGCCAACCAAGGTTGGCACCCACCAGCGCGATGTGCCGGTAGTGCCGGCCGCTGGCCTGCACCGTTGTTGGCAGATGCCGACCTTGGTCGGCGCTGTGGGTTCGTGCCAACCAAGGTTGGCACCCACCAGGGCGATGTGCCGGTCGTGCCGGCCGCTGTGGGTATCAGAGCAATCCTTCGCGCTTCACTGCCAGGTAACGCTCGACCAGCGCAGCGGGCAGAGCGTCGGCGGTCACGTCCAGTACCATCACCTTCTCGCTGCGCAGCGCTTCGTGTGCCTTCGCGCGCTGCTGCAGGTACAACGCAGCGGCGCCAGCCTGAGCGGCATCCTCCAGCGTCTGCACCTCGTCCTCCAGCGCAGCGTCCAGCTCACGCTCGCGCAGGCTGGCCACGCACACCAGGTGGCGTTGCTGCAGCAGGCGAACGGCTGCCAGCAGGTCCTCGATGTCCTCGTCGCGCACGTTGCTGACCAGCATCACCAGGGCGCGCCGGCGCTGGCGCAGCGATACCTCGGTGGCGGCAGCCAGATAGTCGGTGGCTACTGCGCGCGGCTGCAGGTCGTAGCTGGCGCGCAGCAGGTGCTCGACCGTGCCCATGCTGCGCTGCGGCGCCACCCAGCGGCGCTCGCCACCGGCGGCGAACAGGCCGGCGGCGTCGCCCTGGCGCAGGGCCAGGTAGGCCACCACCAGCGAGGCGTTCAATGCATGGTCGAAGTGCGAGAGCCCGCCTTCGCTGGCCAGCATGCGCCGGCCACTGTCGAGCATCAGCAGCAGCTGCTGGTTCTTTTCGTCCTGGTATTCGCGCGAGATCAATTTGCGCGCACGCGCGGTGGCCTTCCAGTCGAGCTGGCGCAGGCTGTCACCGACGCGGTACTCGCGCATCTGGTGGAAGTCGGTGCCTTCGCCACGACGGCGTTTCACATGTGCACCGACCAGCCGCGAGGCCTGGTCGGCACTGAACAGAGCGAAGCGGGTGAGCGGCACGAAGTTCGGATAGACGCGCACGTCCAATGCCGGTGGCACGGTGCGCTGCTGCCACCACAGCCGCCACGGAGAGCGCATGCGCAGATGCACGCCTTCGAAGTGGAAGTGCCCGCGCTGCAGTGGCTGCAGGTGATAGTGCAGGGTGGAGGCGCTGCCGGCCTGCAGCTGTACGCGCTGCGGCAGCGATTCCAGTGGCCAGCCTCCCGGCACCAGGTCGAACACCTGCACCGTCATCGATGCATCTGCCTGCAGCCGCAGTGCAGCCTCGCGACGTACGCCCAGCGCCAGCGCCTCGGGCAGCTCGCGCTGCACCTGCGGCGAAGGTCGCCGTGTCTGCCGCCACAGATCCCACAGTGCCGGCAGGGCGATCGCCAGTGCGGCCAGCGCCCAGCCCCAGCGCGGCAGCAGCCCGCCCAGCACCAGTCCGCCCAGCGCGGCCCAGGCCAGCAGCAGTACCAGGAGCAGCGGCGATGGCCTCATCGGCGCGGTGCTTCCACCTTGGCCAGCAGTGCACCCAGCACGTCGTCGGCGTCCTGGCCTTCGATCTGCAGTTCCGGGGCCAGCGCGATGCGGTGCCGCAGCGCCGGGCGTGCGATGTCGCGCACATCATCCGGCGTGACGAAATCACGACCGGCCAGCACCGCCTGCGCGCGAGACGCACGCACCAGTGCGATGCTGCCGCGCGGGCCGGCACCGACGGCGATCCCCGGCCACTGCCGCGTGGTGGCAACAATCCGCACCGCATAGTCGATCACTTCGTCGTCGACGGTGATGGCAGCGGTGGCCTGCTGCAGTTCCAGCAGCTCGCCCGCGCCGAGCACGCGCGGCACCTGGCTCAGGTCGAAATCGCTGGCGGCGCGGCCGCTGGTGATCGCAGTCACCATGCGCTTCTCGTCTTCCAGCTGCGGGTAGTCGATCAGCACCTTCAACAGGAAACGGTCCAGCTGTGCTTCCGGCAGCGGATAGGTCCCTTCCTGCTCCAGCGGGTTCTGCGTGGCCAACGCCATGAACGGCGGCGCCAGGGTGAACGCCTTGCCTTCGATGGTCACCTGGCCTTCCTGCATCACTTCCAGCAGCGCCGACTGGGTCTTGGCCGGTGCGCGGTTGATCTCATCAGCCAGCAGCAGGTTGGTGAACACCGGGCCGCGGCGGATCTTGAAGCTCTCGCTCTTCGGGTCGTACACCGCGTGGCCGCTGACGTCGCTGGGCATCAGGTCGGGGGTGAACTGCACGCGGCCGTAATCCAGTTCCAGGGCCTGTGCCAGCGCACGCACCAGCAGGGTCTTGCCCAGCCCGGGGACGCCCTCGATCAGCACATGGCCACCGGCCAGCAGCGCCACCAGGATCTGGTCCAGCACATCGGCCTGGCCGATGAAGGCATGGCCAACGGCATCGCGGATGGCGTCGACGCGTTCGATCAGGCGGGCGTTGGCGGCCGCCGGCAGCTCGGGCACTTCGGTCATAGCAGGGATCTCATCTGGAGCAGCAAGCGGATGCGCTCGCGCAGGGCGGAGGAATCGTGCGGCGGTGGGGGTGTGAGCGCGCTGGCGACGCGGCCCTGCGGCCACTTCAGCAGCTCGGCGATGGCCTGCTCGCGCGGTGCGCCGTCGAGTGCGGCGGCGACCGGCGCGCGCAGGCGCAGGCGGTGCAGGAACAGGGCGAGCACGGCGTCGTACAGGCGCGCGCCGTGGCCGAAGCGCAGCAGCAGTTCGCCGCTGGCACGCACGTGCTCCAGCAGCGAGCGGCGTTCCAGCAGCGGCGACGGCTGCAGGCTGCCGAAGCGCTGCGAGCGGCCCCACAGCCAACCCAGCAGGGCCAGCAGCAGCGGCACCCACAGCGGCCAGCCGTGGTAGAACAGGCGCGCCCACAGCGACGGCGGGCGTCCGGCGTAGACCAGCCAGACCGCACCCCTGCCGTAGTTCGGATCGAGCAGATAGCGGGTCAGGTCGCGGTGGGCCGGATCGTGCAGGCCATCGCTGGGCGTGCCCGCAGCGGCGCCCAGCCGTGCGGCGGGTGTGTCGACATCGCCACGCATGAACTCCATGTCGGCCAGTACGCTCACCTTGCCCTGGCCATGGCGCAGGCGCGCGAACACCAGGTCGCGGTCACCGCCCCAGCGGCGTTCGGCCTGTGTGCGCGCGGCAAACCCGAGCGTGAAGCGGCGGCCTCCACAGAACTCGCTGTGACCGCTGTCGTCGTCGATATGGAACGGCTGGCAGTCGCTGCGCTGGAACAGGCTGTCCACCCCCAACTGGTCCAGCAAGGGTCCCTGCGTGCTGCCGGTATCGTCCTCCGCCGGGGGCGGTGTGCGCACCAGCAGGTGCCCGCCGCGGTCGACCCAGTCCAGCAGCGGTTTCACGCTCGGTGCCGGCAGTTCGCTGCTGTCCTGCAGCAGCACCACCGTGTCGTGCGGCCCCAGCGTCATCTGCTGCAGGTCCAGCCGTGGTCGTGAATGCACCTCGATGCCGTCGGCGCGCAGCGCCTGGCCCAGCACGTACAGCGGGTTGTAACTGGCCTCGCCCTGCGGCGGCAGGGTGAGCGTCTCGGTCACCCGTTCGTGGGTGCGCAGGTAGAGGATTGTCAGTGGCACGCCGATCAGCACCAGCAGGCCCAGCAGCAACGACCAGAACAGGCGCGGGCTCATGCCTGCCATCCGTACTGCTGGCGCAGCGTGTCGGCCAGCGCGTCGAAGTCGCTGCGGCTGGGCAGGCGGCCACCATAGGCGGCGAACTGCCACATGCGCACGATGCGCGCGAACAGGTCACGGTCGGCGGCCTCCGGCATGCGCCGTGAGGCACGCAGGCACTGCGCCTCGGTGGCGCCGGGGGGCAGCGCGATGCCGCTGCGCTCGCCAACGGTGCGTACGCTGGCGCGGTAGAGCAGGGCCAGCGCCTGCCGTGGCCGGCCCTGGTCCCATAGCAGGCCGGCCTGGGTGGCCACGTCCGGCGGCAGCACCGCGGGCAGTTCCACCGCCTCTTCAACCACCGGCGGCGCGGTACCGGCCTTGCGCCGGCCACTGCCACGCAGCCAGGGCAGCCACATCCGCGCGGTCAGCAGCAGCACCAGCAACAGGATGCCCAGCAGGCCCCACAGGCCCCACTCGGCCAGTCGCGCCAGCCAGGCGATGCCGTCCTTGCGTGCCTTGCGCTCGGCCTTGTTGCCGCTGTCGCCTTGCAGCTGCTTGTCTTCCTTCTTCTTTTCCTCGGCCTGCTCGATCGGCTTCCAGTGCGTGACCTGGCGGGTGGGGTGCTGCAGCGGGTCTTCGTAGGCACGGTTCACCGCCTGGCGGAAACCGGCGGTATCCACCGGTGTGTCGCCGAAGATCATCGCCGGCGTGTTGGACGGGTCGATGGCCGGCTGGTTGTCGTCTTCCTCGGCGGAGATGTCACTGGCACTGGGCTTGCCCATTGCACGTCCGGGGCCGGCGTCTGCGTCCTGCGCGTGCACCGGTGCGCAAGCCAGTGGCAGCGTCAGGCACAGCAGCAGGGCCAGTGTCGACGCCGCCGGCAGCAGTCGATCACGCAGGCGGCGCAGGGCGATTTCCACATCCCAGGCTTCCATCTGTGTACGCCGGTTCAAGTACAGGCCAAAGCCGGCACCGACGAAGAACGGCCCGACCAGCACCGAGGCCAGCCAGCACGCCAGGTTGAAGCCAAGCCGGGCCCACGCCGGCGTGTTCCGGCCGATCATGTCCCAGGCCGCGCGCCATGATTCGGACATCAGGTCCAGTGGCATGAACATGAACACCGCACCGATCGCGCCGGACACCAGCACCGCTTCGAATGCCAGGCAGGTCACCGTCAGCACCGTCGCTGCACCTGCGGCGCCGGCCGCGACCGCGCGACGGCGCGGGCCGCGCTGGCCCGGTGCGTTGCCTTCCAGCAGGTTCACCGGCAGGCACAGGCTGCGCAGCACGCTGAAGCGGCGCCAGCCCAGGTAGCCCCAGAAGCCGGTACCGCCCCAGTGGCGCTGCGCGCGCAGCGCCGCCAGCGTGCCCACCGGTTCACCAAAGATGCCGCGTGACAGCACGTACAACGGCGCGCGTTCGAACAGCGGCTTGCACCACCACATCGCCAGCCAGGCCCAGCCGAACGCATCCAGCCACCAGCCCAGCGCGTTGAAGACCACGAACAGCGGCGCGCTGGCCAGCAGCCAGCTGCCCCACACCGCACGCGCGTGACGGCGGGCGAGGGCGCTGCCCAGCTCCATGGCTTCCCAGCTGCTGCGTGCGCGCAGCACCACGTCCAGGTGGTCAATGCGCATCGCCGGCTCCGCGTCCGCCACGCCACAGCCACAGCATTACGCCAGCCCACAGCACGCCGGCCACGCTGAACTTGCCCCATGCCGGCACTTCGGCGATCGATGACCAGAACGCTTCGATGAAGGCGGCGACCAGCAGCATGAAGGCTACGCCGAGGCACAGCCGTGCACCGATGCGGCCGCCGTCGACCAGCGCATCCAGCCGGCTGCGCCGGCCCGGTGCCAGCAGCTTCATGCCCAGCTGCAGTCCGGCGCCACCGGCAATAACGATGGCGGTCAGCTCGAACGCGCCATGCCCGGCCACGAAGCGCCAGAACGGGCCGCCGTAGCCGATGTGCTGCAGGTGGCCCGCCACCGCACCGATGGTGACGCCATTGAAGGACAGCACCAGCAGCGTGCCCAGCCCGGCCAGCAGGCCACTGGCGAAGGTGCGCAGGGCGATGCTGATGTTGTTCATGACGTAGTGGCCGAACATCATCCAGTCGGTACCGCTGTCGCGGCCCAGGCGCTCGGCGGCGGGGTCGTACATGCGCTCCATCGCGGCGATCTGGCGGTTGTCCATCAGCATGTGGATCAGGTCCGGATAGACCTGGGCCAGCACGAAGCAGGCCAGTGCCGGCAGCGCGAACATCGCCAGCGCCACCCACATGCTGCGCGCCTGGCTGCGGACCAGCAGCGGGAAGTCGGCCACCAGGAATTCCAGCGCGGCGCGCCAGCGCGTTGGCCGCGTGCGGTACAGCACGCTGTGGCCCTGCTGCATCAGCTGCTGCAGGCGCTGCACCAGCTGTGGGCTGTAGCCGCGCTCGCGGGCCAGCGCCAGCTGCTGGCACAGGCGCCGGTAGCGCTGCGGGAAGGCGGTGTCATCCAGTGCCAGGCCGCTGGCCTTGCGGCGGGCGCGGCGCGAGGCACCGGCACGCAGCAGCAGCCACTGCTCCAGGTCCTGCCACTCCTGCTGGTAGCGGGCGACGAACTGCTCCTGCTTCATCGCCGCCCCAGCAACCAGTTGGCCATGGCATACAGGCGCAGCACGCCGATCTGGCCCTGTGCGCCGGTCAGCGGCTCGGCGATTCCGGCCAGTTCCTGCTGGCGCGCCGCCGACAGTCGGGGCGCGCGTTCGGCGAAGGCCATCAACGCCGCCTGTTCATCCGGGCGCAGCGGCTGCGGCGGGGCCAGCACGCTGTCGATGGTCGGCGGCGGCGGCAGGTACAGCGCGGGCGCATGCACCACCACCGTGCCGGCGACCAGGTCGCCAAGGCGGCGGCCATGGGGGTCGAACAGGCTGCTGACCAGGCCCAGCGCATAGCCGAACGGCAGCATGTCCACGGTACGCAGCAGGTTGCGGGTGATCGATGCCATCCAGCCCACCGGTGCGCCATCGCGGGACAGCACGCGCAGGCCCAGCGCGCGCTTGCCGAGGGTGCGGCCCCACAGCGCCTCGCAGACGATCGGGTAAGCCCAGTAGACCAGGAACATCAGCACCAGGTAGAGGCCCGAGCCGAACGTGTCCAGCAGCGCCAGCGGAATCGACATCAGCACCAGCACGGCGACGCGCACGCCGAGATCGACCAGCCAGGCCATCGCCCGCGGCAGCGGCCCGGCCGCCGGCAACTGCAGCAGCACGCCCTCCGGCGTCACCACCTCGCGGTAGGTGTCGAGCATCGGTGCGGCCATCAGTGCGAAGGCCTTCGATGTGGGCGCCGGAGTCCTCTCCGGCAGGCAGCCACAGGCATGGGGGTCTCGACAGATCCTGGTCGGGCCCAGACTTTAGCAGAGCCGCATGGCGGCGTTGGCCGCTCAGCCCAGGTATTCGTCCTTCAGCCGCACGTAGTGGTCGGCCGAGTAGTGCAGCGATTCGATCTCCTTGTCGCTCAGCGTGCGCGCCGGCCGCGCCGGATTGCCGACCCACAGTTCGCCCTCGCCGACCACCTTGCCCGGGCCGATCACGGCACCGGCACCGACGAAGCCGTGGCGCTCCACCCGGGCTCCGTCGAGGATGCAGGCACCCATGCCGATCAGGCTGTAATCACCGATCGTGCAGGCATGGATGATGCAGCCATGGCCGACGGTGACGCCCTCGCCGATCAGCGTCGGGTAGCCGGCCTTGTTGTACGGGCTGTGGTGGCTGACGTGGATGATGGTGCCGTCCTGAACGTTGGTGCGCGCACCGATACGCACGTAGTTGACGTCGCCACGGATGACCGTGCCCGGCCAGATCGACACGTCGTCGGCCAGTTCGACGTCACCGATGACGGTGCAGGCCGGATCGATGTACACGCGCTCGCCGAGGACGGGCATCTTGTCGCGGAAGGGGCGCAGCGGGTTCATCGGTGTCTCCGGAAAGCAGGGCATTCGCGACGATGATACGCGGCAGAGGCACCGGTAGTGCCGGCCGCTGGCCGGCAACCTCATGGATTTCCGCGATTGCCGGCCAGCGGCCGGCACTACCGGTTACGGTTCGTAGCTGTAGCCCATCCCGTACACCGAACGGATCGGTTCGCCTTCCATGCCGGCGTCGGCCAGCTTGCGGCGCAGGTTGCGCACATGGCTGTCGACGGTGCGGTCGACCACCACGCGGTGGTCCAGATAGAGGCGATCAAGCAGTTCATCGCGTGCCCAGATCCGGCCGGGCGTGGCCAGCAGGGTGCGCAGCAGGCGGTACTCCACCGGGGTCAGGTCCAGGCCCTTGCCGTTCCAGGTGGCGCGCGCGGCCGGTTCGTCGATGTGCAGGCCGCTGTTGGTGCGCGCGGCCGGGTCCGGCCTGCAGCGGCGCAGCACCGCCACCACTCGCGCCACCACTTCGCGCGGGCTGAACGGCTTGCAGATGTAGTCGTCGGCGCCGATCTCCAACCCCAGCAGGCGGTCGATCTCCTCCACCCGCGCAGTGACCATGATCACCGGCACGTCGCTGCTGGCGCGCAGCTCGCGGCACAGATCCACGCCATCGCGCTGCGGCAGCATCAGGTCCAGCAGCACCAGATCGGGCTGGTAGCGCGCGAAGGCGTCGATCACCTGGCCGCCATCATCCACCCACTCGCTGACCATCCCGGCTGCGGCCAGGTAGTCACGCAGCACGGCGGCCAGGCGCGGTTCGTCCTCGACGATGAGAATCTTCGCCGGTGCGTCGGGCGATGTGCTGGCGGGGGAGGTGCTCATGCAGGCTCCGGCAGGGTGATGACCACGCGCAGCCCACCCAGCGGCGAGGGCTCGGCGTGGATCTGGCCGTGGTGGGCAAGAACGATGTTGTGGCTGATGGCCAGGCCCAGTCCGCTGCCACCGCTGGCGCGATTGCGCGAGCTTTCCACCCGGTAGAAGCGCTCGAACAGCAGCGCACATTTTTCCGCCGGTACGCCCGGTGTGGTGTCTTCCACGATCAGCTGTACGCCGGCAGGCACCCGTGCGGCCTGCACGAGTACGTGGCCGCCGGCATGGGTGTAGCGCAGCGCGTTCTCCAGCAGGTTGGCCAGCACCTGCTGCAGGCGCCGCTCGTCACCGGATACCTGCAGCGGTGTGGCAGGCAGCGCTTCTTCCAGTGCCAGCCCGGCTGCGGCGAAGCGCACGCGCATGCCATTGAGCTCACTGCGCAGCAGCGCCACCAGGTCCAGCGGGGCGAAGCGGTAGGCCAGCCCGCCGGACTGGGTCATCGACAGGTCGTGCAGGTCGTCGACCAGCTTGCCCAGCTGGCGGATCTCGCCCTGCAGGGCACCGAGATTGGCACGGTCCAGCGGGCGGATGCCGTCCTCGATCGCCTCCAGTTCGGCACGTACCACCGCCAACGGCGTGCGTAGTTCGTGCGAGATGTCGGCGATGAAGGCACGGCGGTTGCGCTCGGTGTCGTCCAGCGCCTGCGCCATCCGGTTGAAGTCGTTGACCAGTGCGTCCAGTTCGTCGTCGCTGGTGCGCTCGATGCGGGTGGCGTAGTCGCCGGCGGCGAGCCGGTGGGTGGCCGCCGCGAGCTTGGCCAGGCGCTGGCGCAGCGCGCGTGACACCAGCCAGGCCAGCAGCACCGTCACCAGCAGCAGCGAGATGCCGATCACCCACCAGGCGCGCATCTGGGTGTTGTAGAAGTTCAGGTCGTTGGTGGCGATGACGGTCTGGAACGGCACCATGCCCAGCCAGCCCACCGTGTGCCCGTCCACCTGCACCGCGTGCGGCTCGTCATCGCTGGTCGCGTCGGGGTTGCCTGCCACGTAGCGGTGCCGTGCATCGAACAGGCCCAGCCGCGACGGAACGCCGGTCTGGTCGGACAGCGGTGGCACCGGCCCTTCGTGCCCATGCGCCAGGTCCGGGCGCAGCATCCGCGCCCAGCGATCGCTGTCACCGCGCAGGTGGTCCCAGCCGCCGTGCTCGCGGAATTCGCGCTGCAGGTGCGGCATCAGCCGCTGCATGCGCAGGTCGCCCTGATCGTTGAGGTAGTCCAGGAACCCGGTCTGGAACGCCACGCGGCTGGCAATGCCGTTCACTGCCAGCACCAGCAGGCAGGCAGTGAAGATCGCGAGGAAGGTCTTCGCGGTCAGGCCGAATTTGAGTCGAATCTTCGCCATCGCGGGGGCCATTAGCGGCGCATGCGGCGCTGAAAGCAAGCGCCAGCTGAGCCGGTCGCACAATCTCCATATTCTCTGCACAGTTCCACGGCAGCGTGCCCGGGTCAACGCAAGGCTCCCACGCCCCCCATGTCACTCCTGCGCCCGCTGTCCCGTTCTTCCCATCCCCTGCTGCTGCCGCTGCTGCTGGCCCTGGCCGCCTGTTCCGCCGGCAGGACCGAAGCGCCCCCCACGCCTGAAGTGGGCGTCATCACCGCCAGCGCGCAGCCGCTGGCGCTGCAGCAGACCCTGCCCGGCCGCGCAGTGCCGTTCGAAGTGTCCGAGGTGCGGCCGCAGATCGGTGGACTGATCCGCCAGCGGCTGTTCACCGAAGGCCAGCAGGTCAAGGCCGGTCAACTGCTGTACCAGGTCGACCCGGCGCCGTACCAGGCGGCCTTCGACACCGCCCGTGGCCAGCTGGCCCAGGCCGAGGCCACCGTGCTGTCGGCGCAACCGAAGGCCGAGCGCACCCGCGCGCTGGTGAGCATGGACGCGGCCAGCAAGCAGGATGCCGACGATGCGACCTCTGCGCTGAAGCAGGCGCAGGCCAATGTGATCGCTGCGCGCGCTGCGCTGCAGGCCGCCCGCATCAACCTTGACTACACGCGGGTTACCGCACCGATCGACGGCCGTATCGGCACCTCCAGCGTCACTGCCGGCGCGTTGGTCGCCGCGGGCCAGGACGCCGCGCTGACCACCATCCAGCGGCTGGACCCGGTGTACCTGGATGTCACCCAGTCCAGCACGCAGATGCTGGCGCTGCGCAAGCAGCTCGATGCCGGCCTGGTGAAGGCCATTGATGGCAAGGCACAGGTGAAGGTGGTGCTGGAGGATGGCAGCACCTATGCCCATGAAGGCACGCTGGAATTCGTCGGCAGCGCGGTCGATCCGGGTACCGGCAACGTGGTGCTGCGCGCGGTCATTCCGAACCCGGATGGCCTGCTGCTGCCGGGCATGTACCTGAAGGCGGTGCTGCCGATGGCCACCGATGCGCGCGCGCTGCTGGTGCCGCAGAAGGCGGTGGTGCGCAATGAGCGCGGCGAGCCGTTGCTGCGCCTGCTCGACGCCAAGGACCACGTCATCGAGCGCCGGGTCAGCACCGGCCAGGTGGTGGGCAACCAGTGGCAGATCACGCAGGGCCTGAAGGCCGGCGAGCGGGTGATCGTCAGCAACGGCAGCGCGGTAGCGCTGGGCCAGCAGGTGAAGGCGGTGGCGGCCACCACCGCGCAGCTGGCAGCAATGCCGGCGATCGACCCGAACGGCAACACCGACGAAAAGTCGCACTGAGGCCTGCCGCGCATGGTTCGTTTCTTCATCGACCGGCCGATCTTCGCCTGGGTGATCGCCATCGCGGTCAGCCTGCTCGGCCTGCTTGCGATCCTGATCCTGCCGGTGGACCGCTACCCGCAGATCGCCCCGCCCACCATCACCATCCGCGCCACCTACACCGGCGCCTCGTCGCAGACCGTGGAAAACGCGGTCACCCAGGTCATCGAACAGTCCCAGCAGAGCCTGGACCACCTGATGTACATGACCTCCACCAGTGCTTCCGACGGCTCGGCGCAGGTCAACCTGGTGTTCGCCACCGGCACCAATCCGGATACGGCGCAGGTACAGGTGCAGAACCAGCTGCAGGCCGCGATGGCCACGCTGCCGCAGGCAGTGCAGCAGAACGGCCTGACCATCACCAAGTCCAGTGGTTCGATCTTCGAGGTGCTGTCGTTCACCAGCGAAGACGGCAGCATGGACAACTTCGATGTCGCCAACTTCATGGAAGCGCGCATCGATGACCAGATCAGCCGCGTGAGCGGCGTCGGCAACATCCAGCCGATCGGCCAGGAATACGCCATGCGTATCTGGCTGGACCCGGAAAAGATGCGCCAGTACGCGCTGATGCCGTCGGACATCGAGACCGCACTGCAGGCACAGAACACCGACGTGTCGGCCGGTGAGCTGGGTGGCCAGCCGGCACTGAAGGGCCAGCAGCTGGACGCGACCGTGACCGCGCGCAGCCGCCTGCACACCCCCGAGCAGTTCGCACAGGTGGTGCTCAAGGCCGATGCCAACGGCAGCGTCGTGCACCTGGGCGACGTGGCGACGATCGGCCTGGGGCCGGAGAGCTACGACAGCATCAGTACCTTCAACGGCAAGCCGTCGGCCTCGCTGGGCATCGAGCTCAATGCCGGTGCCAATGCCATCGCCGTGTCCAAGGCCATCGATGCACGGCTTCAGCAGCTGCAGAAATACTGGCCGCATGGCTACACCGCCCACGTGGCCTTCACCACCACCCCGTTCGTGACCATCTCGCTGAAGGAAGTGGTGATCACCCTGGTCGAGGCGATCATCCTGGTGGTGCTGGTGATGTACCTGTTCCTGCAGAACTGGCGGGCCACGCTGATCCCGACCATCGCGGTGCCGGTGGTGCTGCTGGGTACGTTCGGCGTGCTGGCCGCGTTCGGCTATTCCATCAACACCCTGACCATGTTCGCGCTGGTGCTGGCCATCGGCCTACTGGTGGACGATGCCATCGTGGTGGTGGAGAACGTGGAGCGGGTGATGACCTTCGAAGGGCTGGCGCCGAAGCCAGCCACGCTGAAGGCCATGGGCCAGATCACCGGCGCGCTGGTCGGCATCGTGCTGGTGTTGACCGCGGTGTTCCTGCCGATGGCGTTCTTCAGCGGTGTCACCGGCGTGATCTATCGCCAGTTCTCGGTGACGATCGCCGCGGCGATGATCCTGTCGGTGCTGGTGGCGATGACCATCACGCCGGCCCTGTGCGGCAGCATCCTGCATCAGATCCCCAAGGGCGGGCACCCGCACGGCGACCACGGCGGCGAACCGAGCCTGCTGGGCAAGTTCTTCATCTGGTTCAACCATCGCTTCGAGCGCACGTCGAATGGGCTGCGTCGCCGTGTGGATGGATTTCTTGGCCGGCGCATGCTGGGCGTGCTGTTCTACCTGGTACTGAGCGTGGCCACCGGCCTGCTGCTGTGGCACCTGCCGGGTGCGTTCCTGCCCGATGAGGACCAGGGCATGCTCAACGCGCTGGTGAAGCTGCCGGCCGGCTCCACCCTGGAGCAGACCCGTGCGGTGATGGATCGCCTCAGTGCCGCCGCGGTGAAGGACGACAGCGTGCTGTCGATCCAGGCCACCGCCGGCTTCAGTGTCACCGGTAGCGGCCAGAACGTCGGCCAGGCTTTCATCCGCCTGAAGGACTGGGACGACCGCAGGGACGATGCCGATACCATCGCCGCGCGGCTGACCCGGGCCATGGCCAGCGTGCCCGACGCGCAGGTGTTCATCACCTCGCCGCCGGCCATCCTCGGCCTCGGCGATGCCGGCGGTTTCACCCTGGAACTGCAGGACGAGGGCGGTGCCGGCCATGCCGCCGCCGTGGCCGCACGCAACACGCTGCTGAAGGAGGCTGCCAGGGATCCGAAGCTGGTCAACGTGCGCTACGCCAGCCTGGAAGACGCGCCGGTGTACGCGGTGAAGGTGGACGATGCCAAGGCACAGGCCATGGGCGTGAATCCGCAGGACGTCAATGACACCTTGAATGCCGCGCTGGGCGGCGATTTCGTCAACAACTTCATCTACAAGGGTCGCATCAAGAAGGTGTTCATCCAGGGCACGGCGGAAGCACGCATGCAGCCGCAGGACATCGAGCGCTGGAGCGTGCGCAACCAGGCCGGGCAGATGGTGCCGCTGTCGTCGCTGATCAGCACGCACTGGACCAGCGCACCGGCTGCACTGCAGCGCTACAACGATGTGTCGGCGATGGAAATCACCGGCCAGCCAGCGCCGGGTGTCAGCTCCGGCGAGGCGATGGCCGAGATCGCGCGCCTGGCCGATACCTTGCCGGAGGGCTTCAGCCACGCCTGGTCGGACATGGCCTACCAGGAACAGCTGTCGGGCAACCAGGCGCCGATGCTGTATGCCATCTCGCTGCTGTTCGTGTTCCTGTGCCTGGCCGCGCTGTATGAAAGCTGGGCGGTACCGTTCGCGGTGATGCTGGCGGTACCGGTGGGCGTGTTCGGTGCGGTACTGATGATGAACCTGCGCGGCCTCAACAACGACGTGTACTTCCAGGTCGGCCTGCTGACCACGATTGGATTGGCGGCGAAGAACGGCATCCTGATCGTCGAGTTCGCGCGCATCCTCGAACAGCAGGGCAAGAGCACCCGCGAGGCGATCCTGCAGGCGGTCTACCTGCGGCTGCGGCCGATCGTGATGACCTCGCTGGCGTTCCTGATGGGTGTGCTGCCGCTGGTGTTCGCCACCGGTGCCGGCTCGGCCGCGCGCCGTTCGCTGGGTACCGGCGTGGCCGGCGGCACGGTCGCCTCGATGGTGCTGGGCATGTTCTTCGTGCCGTTGTTCTACCTGCTGGTGCGCCGCCTGTTCCCGGGCCGCGCGCCGGCCGAAGCCACTGCCCCGGAGGCAAGCCCATGAAGCCGATGCTGCTGCGCGCCCTGGCGGCCGCCACCATGACCACCGTGCTGGGCGGCTGCGTGAGCATGGCGCCGCGCTACCAGCGCCCCGAGGCGCCGGTGCCGGCGCAGTTCGGCAATGTTGCAACGGGCGAGACCGACCCGGCGTTGGCGATGCCGGCCTGGCGCGAGGTGTTCGTGGAGCCGCGCCTGCAGCAGGTGATCGCGCTGGCGCTGCAGAACAACCGCGACCTGCGCGTGGCGGTGCTGCAGGTGGAAAAGGAACGGGCGCAGTACCGTATCCAGCGTGCGGCATGGCTGCCGTCGGTGGACGCCAGTGGCAGCGTCACCCGCTCGCGCGTGAGCGATGCCAACAGTGAGACCGGGGCCACCCAGTTAACCGAAGCCGATACCGTGCAGGTCGGTATCAGCAGCTGGGAGCTGGACCTGTTCGGGCGCATCCGCAGCCTGAGCAACGAGGCGCTGCAGAACTGGCTGGCCAGTGCCGAGAACCAGCGTGCGGCGCGCACCAGCCTGGTGGCCGAAGTGGCGACGGCCTGGCTGGCGCTGGCCGCCGATGGGCAGTCGCTGGCATTCACGCAACAGACCCTGGACAGCCAGCAGCAGACCCTGCAGCGCACCGAGGCCCGCCGTGCACAGGGGCTGGCCTCGGGGCTGGACCTGTCGCAGGTCCAGACCAGCGTGGAAGCCGCGCGCGGCGCGCTCGCCAAGTTGCAGACCCAGCAGGCGCAGGATCGCGATGCATTGCAGCTGTTGGTGGGGTCGCCGCTGGATCCGGCCCTGCTGCCGACCGCGCAGGCGCTTGACGGTAGCGTGGCGCTGGCACCGTTGCCGGCCACACTGCCGTCGAGCGTGCTGCTGCAGCGCCCGGATGTGCTTTCAGCCGAACACGCGCTGCAGGCGGCCAATGCCGATATCGGAGCAGCGCGCGCTGCGTTCTTCCCGACGCTGACCCTGACCGCCAACTACGGCCACAGCTCTACCGCCTTGTCGACGCTGTTCTCGGCCGGCACCCGCGGCTGGTCGTTCGCACCCAGCATCACCGCACCGATCTTCCACGCGGGTGCATTGAAGGCGTCGCTGGATGCCTCGAAGATCGGCAAGGACATCGGCATCGCGCAGTACGAGAAGGCGATCCAGCAGGCCTTCAGTGAAGTGGCCGATGCGCTGGCCACGCGTGATCACCTGGCCACGCAGATGGACGCGCAGCGTGCGCTGGTAGCCGCCAGCCAGCGCAGCTACACGCTGGCCGACGCGCGCTACCGCACCGGGCTGGACGGCTACCTGCAGGCGCTGGATGCGCAGCGCAGCCTGTATGCCGCGCAGCAGGACCTGATCGCCCTGCAGCAGCAGGAGGCGGGCAACCGGGTGACGTTGTTCAAGGTGCTGGGCGGGGGCGCCGACGCACGGTAATGCGTGCAGTGCTCATCCACGCATGGCGTGGATCTACCGGGGCGGGAGGCCTTGGTGGGTGCCGACCTTGGTCGGCACAAATGCATGCAGCATCGCGATCGGATGATTCGTGCCGACCAAGGTCGGCACCCACCAGGGCAGAGTCATGTGCCGACCTTGGTCGGCACCCACCAGATGCGGACGGTGCTGCCTACGCCACGCGGCCGCGGCGGGCGCGCTCCAGGTGAACCAGCAGCAGCGAGATCGCCGCCGGGGTCATGCCGGGGATGCGCTGCGCCTGGCCGATGGTCTGCGGGCGCACGCGCTCCAGCTTCTGCAGCGCTTCGGCCGACAGCCCGCGCACCGTGGCGTAGTCGAAGGCTTCGGCAATCGGCGTGGCTTCATGCCGCTGCTGGCGCTCGATCTCCTCACGCTGGCGGTCCAGGTAGCCGGCGTACTTCACGCCGATCTCCACCTGCTCGGCCACCTTGCCGTCGGCCACGGCCGGGCCCAGCGACGGCACCTGCATCAGCTGCGCGTAGTCCAGCTCCGGGCGTTTGATCAGGTCCAGCACGTTGGTTTCGCGGCTGACAGCCACGCCAAGCGTGTCCTGCACTTCGCGGCCCAGCGCATTGGCCGGGGTCGCCCACAGTGCGCCCAGTCGTGCACGCTCGGCGGCAACCGCAGCCTGCTTGGTTTCGAACGCGCTCCAGCGGCGGTCATCGACCAGGCCCATTTCGCGGCCGGCCGGGGTCAGGCGCTGGTCGGCGTTGTCCTCGCGCAGCTGCAGGCGGTACTCGGCGCGGCTGGTGAACATGCGGTACGGCTCGTTGGTGCCGTGGGTGATCAGGTCATCCACCAGTACACCCAGGTAGGCCTCGTCGCGACGCGGGCACCAGCCGTCCAGCCCGCGCACCTGGCGTGCGGCGTTGAGGCCGGCCAGCAGGCCCTGCGCGGCGGCTTCTTCATAGCCGGTGGTGCCGTTGATCTGGCCGGCGAAGAACAGGCCGTTGACCAGCTTGGTTTCCAGCGAGGCCTTCAGGCCGCGCGGATCGAAGAAGTCGTACTCGATCGCGTAGCCGGGGCGGGTGATATGCGCGTTCTGGAAGCCACGGATGCTGCGCACCATCTCCAGCTGCACGTCGAACGGCAGCGAGGTGGAGATGCCGTTGGGGTAGATCTCGACGATGCCCAGGCCTTCGGGTTCGACGAAGATCTGGTGGCTGGCCTTCTCGGCAAAGCGCACCACCTTGTCCTCGATGGAGGGGCAGTAGCGCGGGCCGATGCCTTCGATCTGGCCGCTGTACAGCGGCGAGCGGTGCAGCGCGTCGCGGATGATCTGGTGGGTCTGTTCGGTGGTGTGGGTGATCCAGCAGCTGACCTGCTGCGGATGCTCGTCCACCGAGCCGAGGAAGGACATCACCGGCCGCGGCGTGTCGCCGGGCTGCTCGTCCATCAGACTGTAGTCCAGCGAGCGGCCGTCGATGCGCGGCGGCGTGCCGGTCTTCAGGCGGTCCACCTGGAACGGGCGCTCGCGCAGGCGCGCGGCCAGCGTGGTGGCCGGCGGGTCGCCCATGCGGCCGGCGGCGTACTGGGTCGGGCCGACATGGATCTTGCCGGCCAGGAAGGTGCCGGCGGTCAGCACCACGGCCTCGGCGTCGAAGCGCAGGCCGGTCTGGGTGATGACCCCGCGCACGGCGTCGCCTTCGATGACCAGGTCATCGACGGCGGCCTGGAACACGGTCAGGTTGGCCTGGCCTTCGACGATGGCGCGGATCGCCATGCGGTACAGGTTACGGTCGGCCTGGCAGCGGGTGGCGCGCACGGCCGGGCCCTTGGAGGCGTTGAGCGTGCGCCACTGGATGCCGGCGCGGTCGGCGGCATGCGCCATCGCGCCGCCGAGGGCGTCAATCTCCTTGACCAGGTGGCCCTTGCCGATGCCGCCGATGGCCGGGTTGCAGCTCATCGCACCCACCGTTTCGATGTTGTGGGTCAGCAGCAGGGTGCGCACGCCGGTGCGGGCCGCGGCCAGCGCGGCTTCGGTGCCGGCGTGGCCACCGCCGATGACGATGACGTCGTAACGATGGAAGGACGGGTTCATGGGGGGCTGTTCAGCTGGGGGCGGGCGCGGCCGGGGCGGCGCCGGGGTGGCGATTTTAGCGCCATTCGGGGCCGCGGCGCCGGCGCCGGCCGGCCGGCATCGAAATCAGCCCTAAAGTTGGCAGGATTTTTGCAGATAACCCAATAGCACCCACCGTGGCTGGCGCCGCAGGCGCCGGTGACCGGAATTGGAACAGGGGCCGGTACAGGCGCACGGTGGGGAAGCAGGGGGCCGGCAGTCGGGGGACTGTCCGGCCCTGTTTTTTTGCGGCTGCCGGCAGGGCGCCATCCACGCATGGCGTGGACCTACTGGCGCTGGGGCTCTGCCGGTTGGCGACCCAACAAAACAGACGGCTCCGCATTGCGGGGCCGTCTGCCTTCAGAGGTGCCGACATCCGACAGGGCCGGAACAGGGGGGATCCAGATGTTCCTGTCGGATATCGACGTAGAGCTTTTTGCGGCGGCCTGTGTCGTTTTTGTCACATTGTGACGCGGGTCGTCACTGCCCGCGTAGAGTGCGGCTTGGACCGTGTGAAATGCAAGATGGTTCAGCGCTCAAGTGTGCGCTGCGTCGCACGATCCATGTTCCGCCAAGGGGAGCCGTTCATCCTCGGCGCGCTCGGCGCCGGGGCTGGCCGGGCCTGCGGCGCGGGCGCCGGCGGCTGCACGCTGGACTGCGGCGGGCGACGCATCGAGTCCATGTTCCGCCACGGCGAGCCACCGTTGTACGACGGACGCGATGGCGGCGGCGGGCGGTTCTCGCCACCGTTGCCCGGCGGGCGCGGCGGCGGCCGATGGTTGTGCGGCGGCCGGTAGATCGGGCGCGAGTAGTACGGATTGCCATAGCCGCCGTAATAGCCGCCGTAGCCGCCGTAGTACGGGTAACCATAGTTGTAGGGATAGCCGGCCGGGTAGCGGTACTCCACCGACGGCGCACCGTGGTAGTAGCCGCCGCCCCGGCCACCGCCGACATAGTCGTAGGTGGCGCAGCCGGTCAGGGCCAGCATCAGGCCACCGGCAAGCATCAAGCGCATTTTCATGGTGGGTCCCCCCAGAGGACGGGTGTGTAGTCAGCTTCGTGCGCGGGCATTGAATCGGCCCTTAATTCCGCCGGCCAGGATGAATGGAGGTGAAGGGCTGCATGCTGGCATGACGTGTGCCCCGGTCGCCAGCGCGGGGGCATACGTTAATCTTGCGTCATGAGCGATTCACTGTTGCCCCGCGCCGACGACGTCCTGCTTGCTGCCGCGAGGATCGCGCCGCATGCCAGCGTGACCCCGGTGCTGCGCTCGCGCACGCTTGATGCGCTGGCCGGCGCACCGCTGGCGTTCAAGGCCGAGCACCTGCAGCGTGGCGGCGCATTCAAGTTCCGCGGCGCCTGCAACGCGGTGTGGTCGCTCGATGCCGATCGCGCCAGTGCCGGCGTGGTCACCCATTCCTCCGGCAATCATGGCGCCGCGCTGGCCCTGGCCGCGCGCACCCGCGGCATTCCCTGCCACGTGGTGGTGCCCGAAGGTGCAGTGGCGGCCAAGCTGGCCAACATCGCCCGGCACGGTGCCACGCTCTGGCGCTGCCCGCCGACCATCGCCGACCGTGAGGCCACCTGCGCCAAGGTGCAGGCCGATACCGGCGCGACCCTGGTTCATCCGTATGCGGATCCGGCGGTGATGGCCGGACAGGGCACTGCGGCGCTGGAACTGCTGCACAGCGACGGCCCGTTCGATGTACTGGTGGTGCCGGTGGGGGGCGGTGGCCTGGCCAGCGGTACCGCGCTGGCGCTGCAGCATGCCAGCCCGCAGACCCGGCTGGTGCTGGCCGAACCGGCCGGCGCCGATGACACCGCACGCTCGCTGGCCGCTGGCGCGCGCCAGGGCGCTTTCACCCCGGATACGATCTGCGATGGCCTGCGTACCCTGATCGGCGCCCCCAACTTCGAGCTGCTGCGCGCGGCGGGTGCGGAAGTGATCGTGGTCGATGACGCGGCCACGCTGGCGGCGATGCGCCTGCTGTGGGACGTGCTCAAGCAGGTGGTCGAGCCTTCCTCGGCGACCGTGCTGGCCGCAGTGCTGGGGCAGCCGCAGCGGTTTGCCGGGCTGCGCGTGGGCCTGGTGTTGTCCGGCGGCAATGTCGACCTGCCAGCGCTGCGCTGGGGGACGCCTTGAGCCGTGACCGGCAGCGGCACCGCACCGGCCTGCTGGGCTGGTTGTGGCGGCTGTTCGTGGTGCTGGTGATCTGGCTGTTGAGTGTGACGGCCTGGATCGTCTGGGTGGGTGAGCGTGACCAGGCGGCCAAGGCCGATGCCATCATCGTGCTCGGTGCAGCGGCCTATGACGCCAAGCCGTCGCCGGTGTTCGAAGAACGCATCCGCCATGGCCTGGATCTCTATGAGGCCCAGTACGCGCCACTGCTGATCTTCACTGGTGGCTATGGCGGCACCGGCGCGCGCTTTTCCGAATCGCAGGTGGCGCGGCGTTATGCGCTCAAGCACGGCGTGCCGGACGACGCGATCCTGATCGAGACCGCCTCGCGCAACACCGTGCAGAACCTGGTCGAAGCCAAGCGGTTGATGGATCAGCGCAACCTGCACCGCGTGATCATCGTCAGCGACCCGCTGCACATGGCGCGCGCGCTGCGCCTGAGCAAGGCGCTGGGTATCGATGCACTGGCCTCGTCCACGCCCAGCACGCGCTTCCGCAGTTTCCATACCAGCTGGCGTTTCCTGGTGCAGGAGATCTATTTCTTCCACCGCGACCTGGTGCGCCCGCCGCTGAGTTCACCGGCCAATACCTGAGGCGGAAGCCCGCTTCTGGTGGGTGCCAACCTTGGTCGGCACACGGCCGGCGGCACCGCGATCTGATGGGTTGTGCCAACCAAGGTTGGCACCTGCCAGAGCGGTGCGCGTGCATGAATCGGTAGGTGCCGACCTTGGCCGGCACACGGCCGGCGGCACCGCGGTCTGATGGGTTGTGCCAACCAAGGTTGGCACCTACCGGAGCAGTGCGCGTGCATGAATCGGTAGGTGCCGACCTTGGTCGGCACCCGGCCGGCGGCACCGCGATCTGATGGGTTGTGCCAACCAAGGTTGGCACCTGCCAGAGCGGTGCGCGTGCATGAATCGGTAGGTGCCGACCTTGGTCGGCACACGGCCGGCGGCACCGCGAGCTGACGGGTTGTGCCAACCAAGGTTGGCACCTACCAGAGCGGTGCGCGTGCATGAATCGGTAGGTGCCAACCTTGGTCGGCACACGGCTGGCGGCACCGCGATCTGATGGGTTATGCCAACCAAGGTTGGCACCTACCAAAAAGCAGATTCGCGGTCGTTCGATCAGGTCTGCTTGCGCCGGATCGGAATCGCCGACACCGGTACCGAAGCCACGTCATGCCCGCCTTCGCGGATCGGGGCACCCGGGTCCGGCGCCCAGGCGTGGGCATAGATCACTTCCCAGCTGCTCGGCAGCTTGCCGTCGACGCGGCGCATCGGCTCGTATGCGGCGGCGGCCGCAGCGAAACGGCCACGCCCGGTCAGCGTGTGGCGGCGGTCCGTCCGCGCGTTGGTGGCGCCCATCGCGCGCAGTTCGCGCATCAGCGAGGGCAGATCGTCGTAGGTCAGGGTGAACAGGTCGCGGTCCAGTACCGGGTCGCGGAAGCCGGCCATCATCAGCGCATCGCCGAACTGGGCAATCTGTGCGAAGCGGCTGACGTGCGGGCAATCATCGGCGGCGGCAAAGGCTTCATTGAGTTCGACCAGCGTCTCCGGGCCGAAGGTCGAGCACAGCAGCAGGCCGCCGGGCTTGAGCACGCGGCGGAACCCGGCGAACACCGCAGGCAAATCGTCCACCCACTGCAGGCACAGGTTGCTGAAGATCACGTCCACGCTGTTATCGGCCAGCGGCAGCGCGGCCGCATCGCCGCACAGGCGCTGGAACGGCTTCCACCAGCCGGCCTGGCGCTTGGCCTGGTTCAGCATCGGCAATGCCACGTCCAGCGCGATCACCTGTGCCTTCGGCCAGCGCTTCTTCATCAGTGCACTGGCGTGGCCGGTACCGGCGCCGATGTCCAGCACCACCTCGGGCTTGCGTGCCTCCAGGTAGTCCAGCGACTCGATCAGCCGCGACTGCACCTCGCGCTGCAGGGCGGCGGCGGCGTCATAGCTGTTGGCGGCGCGGGCGAACGCGCGGCGGACGTGGCGGGCATCGAAGTGGGACGGCATTGCGAAAGTCTCTTAGAACGTACCGGGATAGGCGCCGCCGTCGATCAGCAGGTTCTGCCCGGTGAGGTAACCGGCCTGTGCGCTGCACAGGAAGGCGCAGGCGGCGCCGAATTCGTCCGGCGTGCCGAAGCGGCCGGCGGGAATCTGCTGGCGGCGGCGCTCGGCCACTTCGCCGGCGTCGCCATCCTTGCCCGCACTGTGGGCGAAGTTGGCGCGCAGGCGGTCGGTGTCGAACTGGCCGGGCAGCAGGTTGTTGATGGTGACGTTGTGGGCCACGGTGCGGCGCGACAGGCCGGCGACGAAGCCGGTCAGGCCACTGCGCGCGCCGTTGGACAGCGCCAGGATGTCGATCGGGGCCTTCACCGCCGAGGAGGTGATGTTGACGATGCGGCCGAAGCCACGATCGATCATCGCGTCCACGGTGGCGCGGATCAGTGCGATCGGCGCCAGCATGTTGGCGTCCAGCGCAGCGATCCAGTCGTCGCGCTCGAAGCTGCGGAAATCGCCCGGCGGCGGGCCACCGGCGTTGGTGACCAGGATGTCCACCTGCGGGCACGCGGCCAGTGCCGCAGCGCGACCGGCCTCGGTGGTGACGTCGGCGGCGACCGCGCGGACATCCGCAGCGCCGGGCAGGGCACGCAGCTCTTCAGCGGCGGCCTGCAGGGCGGCTTCGCCCCGGGCCACGATCACCACGTTGACGCCCTCGCTCGCCAGCGCACGCGCGCAGCCCAGGCCCAACCCCTTGCTTGCGCCGCAGACCAGTGCCCAGCAGCCGTTGATACCCAGATCCATGCGTCAGTCCTGCGCGGTTCGGAAGGCGCTCATTGTCCGCCATCGGCCGGTGACAGGCCGGCAACGAAGTGTTGCAGGGCAGCGGCGACCTCGTCGGCATGGCCGAGGAACGGCGCATGGCCGCCGTGGGCGATGGTCAACGCCTGGCTCTGCGGGGCCAGCGCCGCGGCGGCCTGCATCGCGGCCGGCGACACCAGGCGGTCGCGCTGGCCGGCGATCCACAGGCTGGGTTTGCCCAGCGTCGGCAGTGCGCCGCGCAGGTCGGTGTTTTCCAGCAGGCGCAGGCCTTCCAGCAGCGCACGTTCGGTGGGCGCACCGCGCTCGACCAGGCGCTGGCGCAGCGTGCGCAGCTCCTCGCGGGCGTGTGCCGAGCCCATCACGTCCAATGCCAGGAAGCGTTCCAGGGTGCCGCCGAAGTCGGTGGCCAGCTCACGCCCGAACTGCTCGAACACTGTCGGTTCCACTGCATGCGGCCAATCCTCGCCACGCACGAAACGCGGCGTGGCCGCGATCATCGCCAGCCCGCGCACCTTCGGCAGCGTTGCTGCCGCATGCAGTGCGAACAGCCCGCCCAGCGACCAGCCGCACCACACCGCCGGCGGCGTGGCCGCGGCAATGGCGTTGACCACGAACGGCAGGCGCAGCGGCGTAGTGTCGTCGCGGCTATGGCCGTGGCCGGGCAGATCGACCCGATGCAGGGTAAACCGGTCCGCCAGGCGCTGCACCAGCGGTGCGAACACACCGCCCTGCAGGGCCCAGCCATGGATCAGAACCAGGTCCGGCCCACGGCCGGTCACTTCAATATGCATGGGCAACGACGCGGAACTCAGGCAAAGGCGGGCAGCGGTGGCGGGGCGCTCTCTCGTGCGGACAGGGCGACGTGGTCACGCGCGCTGGCGATGGCGTCGACCAGGCCGCGCACCTGGTCCGGCGAGTGCAGCGCGGACAGGGTGACGCGCAGCCGCGCCTTGCCCTCCGGTACCGTCGGCGGTCGGATCGCGCCGACCAGCCAGCCGGCCTGTTCCAGCGCCCGCGACATCGCCACGGCCGAGTGGTCGTCGCCACACAGCAACGGTTGGATCGGGGTCTCCGAGGCCATCAGGTCCAGTCCGTGGCGACGCGCTTCGCTGCGGAACAGCGCGATCAGATCAGCCAGTTTGGAGCGGCGCCAGTGGTCGCGGCGCGCCAGGCGCACCGCTTCCAGTGCCGCCGCCGCCATCGCCGGTGGTACGGCGGTGGTGTAGATGTACGGGCGTGCGGTTTCGGCCAGATGCTCGATCAGGTCGTCGCGGCCCAGCACCAGGGCGCCGGAACCACCCAGTGCCTTGCCCAGCGTGACCAGCTGCAGCGGCACATCGTCCACGCCCAGTCCGGCCGCCGCGACCGCGCCACGGCCATCACCTACCACGCCTACGCCGTGCGCGTCATCGACGTAGAACAGCGCCTGCTGCAGTCGTGCCACCAGCGACAGTGCACGCAATGGGGCGATGTCGCCATCCATGCTGAAGACACCATCGGTGGCCAGCATCGCCGCGCCATCGGGCGCATGCTTGAGCTGACGCATCGCACCTTCCGCATCCAGATGCGGATAGCGGCGCAGGCGTGCGCCGGCAAGCCGGGTCGCATCCAGCAGGCTGGCATGGTTGAGCCTGTCCTGCACGCAGACATCGTTCTCTTCGCTCAACAGCGCCTGCTGCACCGCCAGGTTGGCGGCGAAGCCACTGCCGAACAGCAGCGCACGCGGGTAGCCCAGCCACTCGGCCACCTCGCGTTCCAGTGCGTCGTGCATCGCGTGGTGGCCGCAGACCAGGTGCGAAGCACCGGCACCCGCGCCCTCGCGTGCGGCCGCGTCCTGCAACGCATTGACCACGCTGAACTGCTGGGCCAGGCCCAGGTAATCGTTGCTGCAGAAGCCGGTCAGCCACTGGCCATCCACCTCCAGGCGCACGCCATCACGACGGCTGACCGTGCGTCGCGGGCGGCGACGCCCCTGGGCATCGCGCAGGGCGCGCTGGGCATGAAGGCGAGCGGTCAGGTCGGGGCGGGCCATGGCGGCTGAATGCGGCGACGGGGCGGCTAGGGTAGCGCGTTGCCGCGACGCCTGCCTGCATCCCGTCTCAGGCCGCGTGAGCGCAGCCGCAGCCGGGCGCATCGGCGCTGATGTCGGCGTGTACGGTGCCGCCGTGGTCGTGGCCCTCGGCATCCACCTGCACCGCCATCGGCTGCAGCCCCAGCCGCGCGAACAGGGCCAGGTCGCGCTCGCTTTCCGGGTTGCCGGTGGTCAGCAGCTTGTCGCCGTAGAAGATCGAATTGGCACCGGCAATGAAGCACAGCGCCTGCAGTTCGTCGCTCATGGCCTCACGCCCGGCCGACAGCCGCACCATCGAGCGCGGCATGGCGATGCGCGCCACGGCGATCATGCGCACGAACTCGAACGGGTCCAGCTCGGCACTGCCGTGCAGTGGCGTACCCGCCACCTGCACCAGCTTGTTGATCGGCACCGAATCGGGATGGGCCGGCAGCGTGGCCAGCGCCAGCAGCAGGCCGACCCGCTGCGCGCGCGTCTCGCCCATGCCGACGATGCCGCCGCAGCAGGTTTTCAGGCCGGCGTCGCGCACATGTTCCAGCGTGTCCAGGCGATCCTGGTACTGGCGCGTGTGGATGATCGAATCGTAGTAGTCCGGCGCGGTGTCGAGGTTGTGGTTGTAGTAGTCCAGGCCGGCATCCTTCAGCGCACGCGCCTGCTCGCCACTGAGCATGCCCAGCGTGGCGCAGGTCTCCAGGCCCAATGCCTTCACCCCGGCGATCATCGCCGCCACCTTCGGGATGTCGCGGTCCTTCGGCGAACGCCATGCGGCGCCCATGCAGAAACGCGACGCACCGGCGGCCTTGGCCTGGCGCGCCTTGGCCAGCACCGCGTCGGTGTCCATCAGCTTCTGCGCGTTCACACCGGTGGTGTAGCGCTGCGCCTGCGGGCAGTACGCGCAGTCCTCCGGGCAACCGCCGGTCTTCACCGACAGCAGCGTGGAGACCTGTACCTGCGACGGGTCGAAATGCTCACGGTGGACCGCTGCGGCGCGGAACAGCAGCTCGGGGAACGGCAGATCGAACAGCGCCTGCAGTTCGACGTGTTGCCAGTCGTGGCGGATGGCAGCAGCCATGGCGGGACCTTGGGTACGAATGGAGCGAGGGCGGCAGTGTGGGTGGGCGTGCTCAGGCTGTCAACTATCATGTAGGTCAGATGGTTTACAGTTTGATCATGCAATCGAAGTCGATCGATGCGCCGTATTTCACCGCATCCTGCAAGACTTCCGGCCACAGTGGCCGCTGCCCAACGCAAGCGCTGGCGCGCAGACTCGTTCCCATGATTGATCTTTACCGCCTCCGTGGCCGTATCACTGCGCTGGTCCTGAGCGAGGCCTGGCGCCGCCGCGCCGCGCTGTGGGGCGGTGCCGTGGCCGTAGCGCTGGTGGCGATCCTGTTCGCCAAGGCCAGTGATGCGGCCTTCCACCTGTTCCAGCGCATCACCTCGCACTCGCCGTGGTGGGCCCTGCTGCTCACGCCGGGCATCTTCGCGTTGCTGGCCTGGCTGACCAGTGGCGTGCTGAAACCCACGCGCGGCAGCGGCATTCCGCAGGTCATTGCCGCCCTGGACAAGCCGGACGCATCGTTCCGGGAGGCCAATCTTTCGCCCGCGGTCTCGGCGGGCAAGCTGCTGCTGACCTCGTTGTCGCTGCTCGGCGGCGCGTCCGTTGGCCGTGAAGGCCCGACGGTGCATGTGGGTGCCAGCCTGATGTACCTGTTCGGCCGCTGGTTCGGCTTCAAGGACCCACGCGAGCTCTCGCACTTCCTGCTGGCCGGTGGTGCTGCCGGCATCGCGGCGGCGTTCAACACGCCGCTGGCCGGTATCGTTTTCGCCATCGAGGAGCTCAGCGGCCGTTTCGAGCATCGGTTCTCCGGCACCTTGCTGACCGCCGTGATCGTCGGCGGCGTGGTGTCGCTGGGACTGCTGGGCAACTACACCTACTTCGGCCATGTAAGTGCGCGTTTGCCGCTGGGCCAGGGCTGGCTGGCGATCCTGCTGTGTGGCGTGGTGGCAGGGTTGCTGGGCGGAGTGTTCGCGCGTGCGGTGCTGGCCAGTGCGGCCGGTCGTCCACGTTGGCTGGGCCAGCTGCGGCAACGGCATCCGGTGCTGCTGGCCGCCGGATGCGGCCTGGTGGTGGTGCTGCTGGCGCTGGTGTTCGGTGAAGGTGCGTTCGGTACCGGTTATGAGCAGGCGCGCAGCCTGGTGCAGGGCCAGGCGCTGGTGGGCCACGAATTCGGGCTGATGAAGCTGCTGGCCAATCTGGCGTCCTATGTCGCTGGCATCCCCGGTGGCCTGTTCTCGCCGGCGCTGGCGGTCGGTGCCGGCCTGGGCCACAACCTGGCGGTACTGATGCCGGGCGTGGACCCGCGCGCGTTCGTGCTGCTGGGCATGTGCGCCTACCTGACCGGTGTCACCCAGGCACCGCTGACCTCGGCGGTGATTTCGCTGGAGCTGACCGACAGCGGTGATCTGCTGTTGCCGATCCTGGCCACGGTGCTGATTGCCCGCGGTGTGTCCGGGCTGGTATGCCGGGTGCCGATCTATCGTGGGCTGGCAGAGCTGTTGATGCCCGCGGTTGCTGCACCGCCCGATCCTGCGAACCGCGAACAGACGCGCTAGCGGGGAGCTGCGCGTGGGGACGTGCTGCGCTCCGGTGCGTGATTCCGCGTACTGATGCGCAGTGGCGGACAGCGCCGACGCGGTGGCAGGCGGTTCACCGATGGCGGCTCCGGCGCTGGTAGAGAAAGCATGGGGCATGCCCATCCACCTCCTGCGTGCGGCAGGTGCCGCCTCCCATGCGTTGCTGCGCGTGCTGCTGCCGCTGCGCTGCCTGGTCTGCAACGATCCCGGCCACGATGGCCTGGACCTCTGCGCCGCCTGTTTCGCGGAATTGCCGTGGTCCGGCCGCGCGTGCCTGCGCTGCGCATTGCCGTTGCCCGACACCGCGCTGATCGTCTGCGGCAGCTGCCGCGAAGAAGCACCGCCACAGGCGGCTACCCATGCCAGCCTGCTGTACCTGCCACCGGTCGACCAGCTGCTGGTGCGCTACAAGTTCCATCAGGACCTGGCGGCCGGTCGCCTGCTTGCGCAGCTGATGCAACGCACACCACCGCCCTGGTCGTGCCCGCCGTTGGTACCAGTGCCGCTGCACAACCGTCGCCTGCGCCAGCGCGGCTACAACCAGGCCGCCGAGCTGTGCCGGTTGCTGCCAATGCCGGTCTGGAACGGTGTATACCGGCGCCGCCACACCGCACCGCAATCCGAACGTAGCGCGGAACAGCGCAGGGAGAATCTGTTCGACGCGTTCGATGTACGTGGGCCGGTGCCTTCGCGGCTGACCGTGGTTGACGACGTGATGACCACCGGCAGCACGCTGATGGAGATCGCCGAAACGCTGCGCTGCGTGGGTGCGGAAGAAGTGCGTGCGTGGGTATGCGCGCGGGTGCCGTGATCGCCCCCTTCATCGCCAGGGTCTAGGATGCGTCAGGTTCCGGATCGAAGGAGTGGCCATGAATTCCCCCTTGTCTCCCTTGTTGTCGGCGGTGGGCCGTAGCTGGTGGATCCTGCTGTTGTATGGGCTGGTCGCGCTGGGCTTCGGCATTGTCGCCATCGGCTGGCCGCTGTCGGCGGCGATGGCACTGGCGTGGACGCTGGGTGTAGTCGCCATCGCTGAGGGCGTCATCAGCCTGTTCGCACTGATCAGCGGTGGCAGTGGTGCTTCCCGCGGCTGGCTGGCGCTGTATGCCATCGCTTCGCTGGGCTTCGGCATCCTGGCGGTGATCAACCCGCTGGCCACCGCCAGCGTGCTGGTGCTGTTCCTGGCGGCGTGGCTGCTGGTGGCCGGCATCTATCGCATCGTGTTCGCGATCCGCGTGCGCAGGCAGATCCAGGGCGAGTGGCTGCTGATCCTCAGTGGCGTGCTGGCGGTGGTGCTGGGCCTGTTGTTCGTGGCCAACCCCTACGCAGGCGTGGCGGTGACCACGCTGTGGATCGGCATCGGCAGCCTGCTGTACGGGCTGCTGCAGGTGCTGGTGGCGTTCAAGCTGCGGAAGCTGAAGTGAGAGCTCTGCTTGCGCTGGTGTTGGGGGCGGCGATGGCCCTGGCCGGGTGCATGCCCAGTGCCTCGCCCGGCATGGGGGCGGGAGCGGACCGCCCGCCACTGCCCGGCGTGGATGTGCGCCTGAGCGCGGTCGATGCGGCCGGCAAGGGCGTGCCGGTACAGTGGCAGGACGAGAAGCTGACGCTGCGCGAGCCTCCAATTGCCCGCAGTGCGGACATCGCTGACGTGCGCGCCGTGCAGGATGAGTACGGCCAGACGGCGCTGCAGATCCGCTATCGGCCCGAGGCGCACCAGCGCATCCACGATGGCACAGCGGCGATGGTCGGCCAGCGCATGGCGATCAGCGTGGATGGCCGGGTGCTGATGGTGGCGACGGTGCAGGGACCGTTTGCGGAATCGATGAACCTGAGTGGGTTGACCGGTAGTGATGCCGAGGCACTGGAGAAGCACATCACCGGGTCTGTGCCGGTGAAGCGGTAGGAGTGGGCAGTGCGTGCATGCGCCGTGCGCGTGGGAGAGCGTGCTGTCTTGGAGAGGAGAGCGTCATTGATGCAACCCTCCTCCAGCGATGAGACTCAGCGCATCGACGGCGGCGTCTGGTCTGCGGCCCAGATCCAGAAGGTGTCCCCCCAGTCGCTGTTGATGGCGGGGAATACATCGCCTTGCTTGAAGAAGCGCCGGCCACCTTGCGCGGGCGTGTACCACCAGCCGGCCACAGGCACCCGCTTTCCGGCGGCGACTCGGTCCGGTCGGAGATCCGGCTGATCGGTGCCGGTGTAGCTGCCGTCGATTTCCTCGAATTCATCGGCGATGGGTTCGACAAAATACCAGTCGCAATCCTGATCATCGAAGCCCACACCTGCAATTACTGACGGTGCCAGCTTGGCCAGATCGGCCTGGATGTAGGGCCAGCCATAGGGATCCAGGTGTCGGTTTGCATCGAGGAAGCGATACAGGCCTTCTGCATCGCCCCACAGTCGCTCTCGACCGAACTGCCGCAGAACGGTTCTTCCAACTTCATTGAGGGTGACGGCTGGGCACAGCTCTCCGTATCCACCGGTCCATGCAAACTGGAGTGTGGCCATGGGATCGTCTTTGGCGACGTAGATGCCAGTGCGCGGAGGAACCTGATTGGTTCGCACTACAAAATCTGTACGGACACGGAATTTTGGAATTCGATGTGAGTCGATCACGCCCTTGTTCCAGAGGAGCCAGAATGAGAAGTCATTCGCGACCGGAGGGCGTTCGACTGTCTCGGAGAGCTCGCGTGCGTATCTGAAGACGTTTTCGGTTGTGTCGCGGAACAATTTTTCCTGTTCCGGTGTCGCCCAAGCCATCTGGTAGGCGTACTCCTCCAGCATGCGAGCACATTGGTGTTCACCTGCTCCTCGATACTGCTCGATTGAGCGCAGTGCTATGTCCTTGATGATGCCTTCACGAAACTCTATGAGCGCCGGAAAGGCGTAGGTCGCGAAGTGCGAGGCCGTATTTTGGGAGCTCCAACCTGCCAAGGCTCTGCCCGCCGTATCCAGATGCGATCGCTCATTGAGCATCTGGTCGGTCATGGCTAACAAGCTGTCGATCTGCGGCAACAATCCCTTCAGGTACTCCATCGAGGTGAAATGATGGATGAGGGCGGCTTGGCGCTTGTGCCAGGGCGTCAATTCCATGGGGCGGGCATGTTTCTGATGGTACAGCTCCGGAAAGGGCAGGCCATGAAATGCTCTTCAACCCAATGCCGGCGGCGTCTGGTCTGGCGGCCAGATCCAGAAGGCGTCACCCCAGTCGCTGTTGATGGCGGGGAACACATCGCCTTGCTTGAAGAAGCGCCTGCCACCCTGCGCGGGCGTGTACCACCAGCCGGCTACAGGCACCCGCTCTCCGGCTGCGACTCGGTCCGGTCGGAGATCCGGCTGATCGGTGCCGGTGTAGCTGCCGTCGATTTCCTCGAATTCATCGGCAATGGGTTCGACAAAATACCAGTCGCAATCCTTCAGATCGAAGGCCGAACCGGCGATCACTGACGGAGCCACCTTCACCAGATCCGCCTGAATGTCTGACCATCCATAGGGATCCAGATGCCGGTTTGCATCGAGGAAGCGATACAGGCCTTCTGCATCGCCCCACAGTCGCTCTCGACCGAACTGCCGCAGTACGGCTCGTCCAACATCATTGGGGGCCATGGCTGGGAAAAGGTGTCCGTACCCACCAGTCCATGCAAACTGAAGTGAAGCCATGGGGTCATCTTTGGCAACGTAGATACCAGTGCGCGGAGGAACCTGATTGGTTCGCACGACAAAATCTGTGCGGACACGGAATTTTGGGATTCGATGTGAGTCGATCACGCCCTTGTTCCAGAGCAGCCAGAATGAGAAGTCATTCTTGACGGGGGGGCGTGCGACTATGCCGGAGAGCTCCCGTGCATATCTGAAGACGCTTTCGGTGGTGTCACGGAACAGCTTTTCCTGCTCCGGCGTCGCCCAGGCCATCTGGTAGGCGTACTCCTCCAGCATGCGAGCACATTGGTGCTCGCCTGCGACACTGTATTGCTCGATTGAGCGCAGTGCTATGTCCTTGACGATGCCTTCACGAAACTCCATGAGCGCCGGAAAAGCGTACGTCGCGAAGTGTGATGCCGTATTCTGGGAGCTCCAACCTGCCAAGGCTCTGCCCGCCGTATCCAGATGCGATCGCTCATTGAGCATCTGGTCGGTCAGCGCCAGCAGGCTGTCGATCTGCGGCAACAATCCCTTCAGATAATCCATCGAGGTGAAATGATGGATGAGGGCGGCTTGGCGCTTGTGCCAGGGCGTCAATTCCATGGGGCGGGCACGCTTCTGATGGTGCAACTTCGGAAAGGGCAGGCCATGAAGTGCTCGTCAACCCATCGTAGGTGGCGTCTGGTCTGGCGCCCAGATCCAGAAGGTGTCACCCCAGTCGCTGTTGATGGCGGGGAACACATCGCCTTGCTTGAAGAAGCGCCTGCTGCCTTGTGCAGGCGAGTACCACCAGCCGGCCACAGGCGCGCGCTTTCCTGCTGCGACTCGGTCTGGCCGGAGATCCGGCTGATCGGTGCCAGTGTAGCTGCCGTCGATGTCCTCGAATGCGTCGGGGATCGGTTCAACAAAATGCCACTCGCAATCTTCTAGATCGAATGCCGAAACGGCGATCGTTGACGCTGCCAGTTCCGCCAGCGCGGCTTGGACGTCAGACCAACCATAGGGGTCAAGATGCCGGTTCCCGTCGAGGAAGCGATACAGCGCTGCTGCATCTCCCCATAGTCCATCGCGCCCAACCTGCTTCAGGACCGCTCTTCCAATATCATTGAGCGCCATGGCCGGGCATAGTTCTCCGTATCCCCCTGTCCAGGCAAACTGAAGTGAAGCCATGGGGTTGTCTTTTGCGGCGTAGATGCCAGTGCGCGGAGGAGTTTGATTGGTTTGCACGACAATGTCGGTTCGGACGCGGAATCTGGGCACTCGGTGGGTATTGATGATGCTATCGTTCCAGAGATGCCAGTGGACAAAATCATCCATGGTCGACGGGCGAGCAACGATCCGCGATAGTTGGCGAGCATAGTCAAACGCTCTTTCTGCTGTCTCCCGGAAGAGCTTCTCTTGTTCCGGTGTCGCCCAAGTCATCTGGTAGGCGTACTCCTCCAGCATGCGAGCGCATTGGTGTTCACCTGCTCCTCGATACTGCTCGATTGAGCGCAGTGCTATGTCCTTGATGATGCCTTCACGAAACTCCATGAGTGCCGGAAAGGCGTAGGTCGCGAAGTGCGAGGCCGTATTTTGGGAGCTCCAACCTGCCAAGGCTCTGCCTGCCGTATCCAGATGCGAGCGCTCATTGAGCATCTGGTCGGTCATGGCTAGCAGGCTGTCGATCTGCGGCAGCAGGCCCTTCAGGTACTCCATCGAGGTGAAATGATGGATGAGGGCGGCTTGGCGCTTGTGCCAGGGATTGAGTTCCATAGGGATCATGCACGTGCTTCTGATCAATCAGCTCCGGGAGAATCTGGGCGGTGCGTTTCCATCAACCCATCGTCGGTGGCATCTGGTCTGGCGCCCAGATCCAGAAGGTGTCACCCCAGTCGCTGTTGATGGCGGGGAACACATCGCCTTGCTTGAAGAAGCGCCTGCTGCCTTGTGCAGGCGAGTACCACCAGCCGGCCACAGGCGCCCGCTCTCCGGCGGCGACTCGGTCCGGTCGGAGATCCGGCTGATCGGTGCCGGTGTAGCTGCCGTCGATTTCCTCGAATTCATTGGCAATGGGTTCGACAAAATACCAGTCGCAATCCTTCAGATCGAAGGCCGAACCGGCGATCACTGACGGAGCCACCTTTACCAGATCGGCCTGAATGTCTGACCATCCATAGGGATCCAGATGCCGGTTTGCATCGAGGAAGCGATAGAAGGCTTCGGTATCCCCCCACATGCGTTCTCGACCGATCTGCTTCAGAATGGCTCGTCCCACATCGTTGAGGGCCATGGCCGGGCAAAGTTGTCCATATCCACCGGTCCATGCAAACTGAAGTGAAGCCATAGGATCGTCCTTGGCGACGTAGATGCCAGTGCGCGGGGGAGTTTGGTGAGTGTGCGCGCAGATATCTGTTCGAACACGAAATGCGGGAATATGTTGCGTGTCTGCGGCGCTCTCGTTCCAGAGTAGCCAATATATGAAATCGTCCATGGTCGAAGGGCGAGAAACAATGCTCGAGATTTGTCGGGCATACCTGAACACTCTTTCTGTGGTCTCGCGGAACAGTTTTTCCTGCTCCGGCGTCGCCCAGGCCATCTGGTAGGCGTACTCCTCCAGCATACGAGCACATTGGTGTTCACCTGCTCCTCGATACCGCTCGATTGAGCGTAGAGCTATGTCTTCAACCACACATTCCCGGAACTCCATCAGTGCAGGATAGGCATACGTCGAAAAATGCGATGCCGTATCTTGTGATTCCCAACCCGCCAAGGCTCTGCCAGCTGTATCCAGATGCGAGCGCTCATCAAGCATCTGGTCGGTCATGGCTAGCAGGCTGTCGATCTGCGGCAGCAGGCCCTTCAGGTACTCCATCGAGGTGAAATGATGGATGAGGGCGGCTTGGCGCTTGTGCCACGGATTCAGTTTCAGATATTGAATTTTCATGGTCAGCGGTTCATTTTCTGGCCGGAGATGTTCGGTAGACCCAGCTTTACATCATTCATTTGAGTACCAAAGTCGCTTGTCCCCCAGCCGGTGTCCATCGGGCCGAGAATGCGGGGGTTGTTGATCTTGGTCCGCAGGCTGACGTATTTCACCTGCTCATGCGGAGGAAGCAGCTTCCATTTGTCATAGGTCATGCTGCTCCTGGTCATGGCACCGGTTGCTTCATTGACGGCGTAGTACTCAGAACTATCGGCCAACGTCCTCTTTCCCGGCTTGCCGGCAGCGTCGTATTCAAATGCGGCGTCGAACTTGATCTGTTCGTAGCCGCCTTCAAGGTGGTGATCCGGCAGAACGTCTTTCTTCTGGGCAGATGCCGGGCCGCGCCACACCTTCAGTTCTTCTCCTGCCTTGAGCTCATAGACGACGAACTGTCCATTGGGGTTCCAGTCTGGCCAGACGGCCAGATGCCTTCGCCAGGTGGCCCTCGGGTCGGCTGACTTCATGATCGTATTGAAGACTTCTTCGGTAACCCAGTCCGCACCTGCGCTGAAGTTCGTCGGTGAGACCACGCGATACAGCTTTGCAGGACCCTTGATCGTATCGGCGCGCATGCCTTTGGCGAAACTTTCGATCTGGCCATCAGTAAGTCTTGGGAAGCCCTTATCCGCCATTTCGTCTACACGTACACGCAACCTCGCTGGAACCAACGGCAGGTTCTTCGTTGGCTCTCCCTTCCCAAGCCACGAAGGCGGCGGATCAACCCGCCGCATCAACGTCACGGCATGTGCTTCGGGCAGCGTTCCGGTGAAATGGAAATTGCCGGCGTTGACGATGCCGCGCCGCTGCACCATGTCTTCGAATTCAAGGCGCTTGATGATCGTGTCAAGGATGCGCTGTACGGGCGCCAGTACTTTTCCGATGTAGTTGTCTGCGATCTTCCGGATGCCAACGACCAGATCGATGGTCTCCTGGGCACGGCGCCCCACCATCGGGATGTCGGCCACCTTGCCCAGCAGGCTACGCATCAGCAGCACGGCGCGATCGAAGGCTTTCAACAGCTGTGCCTTGGTCACCCGTGCACGCACGATGCGGGTCTGCTTCGCCAGCTCATGGAACACGCGGTCCCAGCGCAGTGCTTTCCAGTATTGGGCGACCTCACGTCGGCGCAGGAGCGTGATGACCCAGCTCATGGCCTCATCCACAGCGCGCACAAGATGGTTCAAGCCGAAGCGGCGGATGAAGAGGAAGAAAATCTTCAATACACCCTTCAACAGCGAGCCCAGCGTGGGGATCAGGCCGATCAGGGTCAGGACCAGCGCGATCCAGGCCCAGGAATTGCTCTTGTCGTCGTTGATCTGCTTGCAGTTGGCAATGATGTCTCGGACGTCGCAGACCTGGTCCACGCCGGGGATCATTGAAATGGCGGTGTCGAATACGACCTGCCCGGTGCTGCGCTCCTGGTTGAAGTCCCCCTGGATCGACTCCCACAGCCATGCGAAGACGTTCTTGCCGCCGTCGACAGCACTCCTGTACTGCTCGCTGATGAAGGCGAGCGCTTCGCGAAGCTGCTGCAGGGTGACGGGGGCTGCCTGATTGGGGAGATCGGTGCGCGAATCACCCACGGCCCGCACCCTGTTGAGGGTTGGCGATCAGCTCGAGGTCGGGCCAGTTGTCTTCCGTATCAGCGCTGCGGGGTTCATAGACGACCTTCTCTACCTCCTGCTTCGGGATGGGCTCATGGTGGGCCTTGCCGGCAACATCCAGCTTTCCCTTGATGACCGAGCCGTTCCTGAAGTGGATTTCGTAAGGAGTACCTGCCATGGCCTGTTGTGTTTCCACATCGCGGTAGTCCAGCGCGATCCAGTCGGGAATGCGCTGAAGCCCTCCAGGAAGCGGAGGGATGAACGGGACAGCGTGCTCCCCGCCCATGAACGGATGCTCGCCCGCCTTGACCTTGAACTCGCCCGGGCAGCTGAAGGTGATGTTGCCGCCCTCCAGCGTGATCGCACTGCTGCCGGCCTGCAGCACCACCTTGGTCTGCGCCAGCACGTCGATGCGCTCGTCG
>NZ_JCAFSZ010000017.1:0-73016 GCF_059369755.1 Stenotrophomonas sp. YJH_SMC_57 | reverse complement strand
GCCGACCTGACGCGACAGCAGGATGTGCTCGCGGGTCTGCGGCATCGGGCCGTCAGCGGCCGAGCACACCAGGATCGCGCCGTCCATCTGGGCGGCACCGGTGATCATGTTCTTGACGTAGTCAGCGTGGCCCGGGCAATCAACGTGGGCGTAGTGACGGACCGGGGATTCGTATTCGACGTGCGCGGTCGAGATCGTGATACCACGAGCCTTTTCTTCCGGCGCAGCGTCGATCGAGGAGTAGTCCTTGAACTCGCCACCGAAGCGCTCGGCACCGATCTTGGTCAGTGCGGCGGTCAGCGTGGTCTTGCCGTGGTCGACGTGACCGATGGTGCCGACGTTGACGTGCGGCTTGGTGCGCTCGAACTTACCCTTGGCCATGGCTGCTTATCTCGAATTCGTCTGAGAGGTGATGCTTAAGATGGTGCTCACGAAAGGAATCGAACCTTCGACCTCTTCCTTACCAAGGAAGTGCTCTACCGACTGAGCTACGTGAGCCGAGTTTTGCATTATGACATGAACTCGATAATATTCAAAGTTCATTCAATGGAGCGGGAGACGGGAATCGAACCCGCACCATCAGCTTGGAAGGCTGAGGTTCTACCATTGAACTACTCCCGCGCCGGGAATGTCACAACGTGAAACTGGTGGAGGGAGGTGGATTCGAACCACCGAAGGCGTAAGCCAGCAGATTTACAGTCTGCCCCCGTTGGCCGCTTGGGTATCCCTCCTTACCACCCCATTCCGTTGCCGCCGAAGCGTTGCGGTGTGTGGTGGTGAGCCGCTTATTCTGCTGATGGGACGGGGGCCTGTCAACGCTTTTTTCCATCTTTTTCACACGTTGTCGCAAACCCCTTGATACGCAAGGTTATTGCCCAGGGACCGGCAGGGTCTCGCTGGCGAAAATTGCGACATGGGGTACGCCGTCGGCGCCGATCCAGCCCCGATACATGCCCTGGGTGTTGAACGGCGTGGCCATTTTTCCATCGGCGGCCAGCACGATTGCGCCACCATCGCCGCCCATCTGCGGAATCGTCTCGTTGATCACACCCTTGCCGGCCTGCTCCGGTGTCTGCCCCTGGTAGCGCATGCGTGCGCAGATCTCGTGCGCGGCGGCGGTGCGGATGTAGTACTCGCCCCAGCCGGTGCCCGACACCGCGCAACGGGCATCGGCCCAGGTGCCGGCCCCGATGATCGGCGAGTCGCCCACGCGTCCGTAGCGCTTGTTGGTCATGCCGCCCGTGGAGGTGCCGGCGGCCAGATGCCCCTGCGCGTCGAGCGCGACCGCGCCTACCGTTCCAAAGTGCTTTGCGGTCTCCAGGTCGGCATGTGCCTGGCCGCTGGCCTCTTCCTTCAAGGCGCGCTGCAGCTGCTGCCAGCGCTTGTCGGTGCGGAAGTACGACGGATCCACCAGCGGAATGCCCTGCTCCACCGCGAAGGCTTCGGCACCCTGCCCGACCATCATCACGTGCCTGGACTTCTGCATCACGGCCTGCGCCAGCTGGATCGGGTTGCGCACCCGCTGCACACCGGCCACTGCACCGGCAGCCTGGCTCGCGCCATCCATCACCGCTGCGTCCAGCTCGTTGTGGCCGTCATGGGTGAACACCGCGCCCTTGCCGGCATTGAAGGTGGGATCATCCTCCAACACGGTGATCGCCGCGGTGACCGCGGCCAGGGCCGGGCGCCCGGCCGCCAGTTCGGCGTGCCCCTTCAGCAGCGCGGCGCGCAGCGCTTCGCGCGCGGCCTTCTCTTCGGCCGGCGACAGATCCTTGCGCTCGACACCGGCGCCACCATGGATGACCAGCAGCGGCGACGTGACCGGTGCAGCCTGGGCAAGCAAGGGCAGGGACAGCAGCGCGGACAGCGCCAAACGCAGTTTCATCGGGTACGTCTCCAGCAGGACGGGAATGGATTGCATGGTAGTGCCGGCCGCTGGCCGGCAAGCGGCGCATCAGGAAAGGTGAGTTGCCGGCCAGCGGCCGGCGCTACCGAAGCGTGAACTCAATCTCGCCGTCGCTGACGTCGGCCACGGCCTGGTAATCGGCGTCGGCCTGGAAATCGTCCAGACGCATGCGGCTGCCACTGCCGACCACCGTCACCGGCACGGCATGGAACCGCAGTGGCTCGCCTTCGACCAGGCGGTCGGCATCACGCCCGGGGCTGACCACCCACACCTTGCCCTCGCCGTCGGCGCTGTAGACTTGGGCCTGGCCATCCGGCTCCACGCACAGCGCCGTGTCCTCATCGACGCCGATACCGACGATGTCGGGGTCGCCACTGTCCTGCGCGGCACGGGCCACGAACACGATGAGGCGGCCAAGGCGGTCGCGCTTGTCGAAGTGGGTATCGGTGACCACCCGCTGCAGGTAGGGCATCTGCAGGAAGCCGCTGTCCATGGTGACCGCGCTGCCCATCGGATCGGCCAGCGCACCGGCGGAGCTGATGCTGCCTCCGTCCATCGCGCCATAGGCATAACCACCGAGGATGGCCAGACCCGCGCTGGTACCGGCGATCGGCTTGCCGGCGCGTACGTGGGCGTTGAGCGCGCGGTTGAGCGCGGTGCCCTTCCAGAAGCGGATGTAGCGCGACTGGTCACCGCCGGCGATGAAGATGGCATCGGCTGCTGCAACCACCCGCAGCACGGCCGGATCGTCGGCGCCGCGGCGGCTGTCGAAGACCAGGGTCTGCACCGCGGTGGTGCCGCCGATCTCCCGGTACAGGCGGTCCTGCAGTTCGTCGCGGCCGGAGGCACGAAGAATCAGCACGCGGCCGTTGCCGGCCTGCCTGAGCCACCACTGGAATGCCTCCGGCACCCATTCGCCGCCGCCCATCAGCATCATCGCCGGCGCGCGCGGTCCGGGCCTCGGCGCCTCCAGGTCCCCCACTTCGTAGTAGGCAAAGCCGGGGCTCTGCAGATCCTGCGCCGGGGTGGCGAGCGGCCACGCCAGAACCAGGCAGGCCAGCCAGAGGGAAGGCCCTCGCAGGGCGCGGAGGAGGCGTCGCATCTTGATCTCCCTGAACAAAATCGACTTGCAAGCGTTTTCACTCTTTGCCAGATAGGAAGCCAGTAGTCAAGGATATAAAAAAGGCGTTAAATGCGCGCGCCCATTCCGGAAATCTGAATGGGGGACAGGGCCCCTCCTCTGCGGGCCGGCTTCATTTTCGAGAATTCCTCATGCGTAGAAAGGCGATGGCGTGGTCGATCCAGCTGGCGTTGATGGGCGTGGCTGCTTCCGCGGCGGCCCAGGCACCGGCTTCCTCTTCGGTTCAACAACTGGATGCGGTGCAGGTCACCGGTTCGCGCATTCCGCGCGCCCAGGTGGAAGGTCCCGCCCCGATCACGGTGATCAGCGCCGAGCAGATCCGTTCCAGCGGCTTCACCACCGTGCCGGACGTGCTGCGGTCGATGACCCAGAACGGCGGTGAGACCCAGAGCCAGCAATCGTCCAGCGGCGCCGACTTCTCGCCGGGCGCCCAGCAGGTGGACCTGCGCGGCCTGGGCCCGAACCACACGCTGGTGCTGGTCAATGGTCGTCGCATCGCCGACTTCCCGATGCCGTTCAAGGGCCGCAGCAACTTCACCGACGTCTCCAACATTCCGCTGGGCATGATCGAGCGCATCGAAGTGCTGACCGGCAGCGCCTCGGCCATCTACGGCTCCGACGCGATCGCCGGCGTGGTCAACTTCATCCTGAAGAAGAAGGCCGACGGCACCACGATCGACATGCGCATGGGCACCACCAGCGAGGGCGGTGGCGAGTCGTTCGACATGAGCCTGGCCAGCGGCTTCAGCCGCGGCAACTTCAACGCCGTGTACAGCGTTGAGCTGCAATCGCAGACCCCGCTGTGGGCCTATGAGCGCGACATCCAGGATTCAACCCAGGACGGCCCCACCGAAGGCTCGCGCATTGCGCGCCGCGCCTACCTGCGCACCGACTACAACGACGACTACCTGGACCCGGGCGCCGCGACCTGCGAGGCGTTGGCCGGGCAGAACCAGGGCAGCACCTACCGCGCCTTCCGCCCGAAGTACGGCTACTACTGTGGCAGCGACGCGTCGATCGGCTACGGCACCATCCTCAGCAAGCGCCGCGGCGCCAACGGCTACGCCTCGCTGAGCTACGACTTCGACAATGGCCAGCAGTGGTTCGCCGACGTGCAGCTGGGTTACCACACGATGTCGCTGATGCGCGACGTCACCAAGTGGGGCCGGATGGATGCCAACGGTGACGAGTCGGGCTACTTCAACAACCAGGCCACCGGCGAAATCGAATTCTGGCAGCGCCAGTTCTCGCCCGAGGAAATGGGCGGCCTGCGCAATGCGATGGTGCGCAGCACGCAGAAGACCTTCAGCGTGACCACCGGCTTCAAGGGCAACCTGGCCGGCAACTGGGACTACGAGGCGGCGCTGAGCCACTCCCAGTACCAGTCGCGGATCAGCTGGGCGCAGATCATCGCTTCCAAGGCAAATGACCTGTTCCTCGGCCCGCAGCTGGGGGTGGACGATGACGGCTTCCCGATCTACAACGCCGACCCGTCGCGCCTGTACCGGCCGCTGACCCGCGCCGAGTACGATTCGATCGCCGCACGCACCACGTATTCGCCGAAGTCGCGCACCGAGACGGCCGCGTTCACCGTGACCAACTCGGCACTGTTCGGCCTGCCGGGCGGCGATGCCGGCTTTGCCGCGACCGTGGAAGTGGGCCAGCAGGCCTACGCGCTGAATCCCGATCCGCTGGCCACCCAGTACTACTACTACAGCTGGAAGGACTCGGACGGCCAGGGTTCGCGCAACCGCTGGGCGACTGCGGCCGAGCTGCGCATGCCGCTGCACGAGACGGTCAACCTGAGCGTGGCCGGTCGCTACGACCAGTACCGCTATTCGGGCCACACCATCGGCAAGGCCACCTGGAGCGGCGGCCTGGAATGGCGCCCGATCGACACCCTGCTGGTGCGTGGTTCGTATGGCACCGCGTTCCGTGCACCGGACCTGCACTACGTATTCGCCGGCCCGGGCAACGACGAGACCAGCGCCGAAGACCTGTACAGCTGTCGCCTCGAAGGCGCCAGCGACTGTTCAGACTACGAGCGCAACCTGATCCGCAGCCGCACCGGCAACCGCCAGCTGGATCCGGAAACCAGCACCTCGTGGAGTGCCGGCTTCGTCTGGTCGCCGGCGATCGGCCTGGACCTGTCGGTGGACTGGTTCGACATCGACATGCGCAAGCAGGTGCAGGACATGGACGTGCGCACGATCCTGGCCAATGAAGCAAACTGCCGCCTGGGCAGCGCCGACATCAATTCGCCGACCTGCGTGGATGCGCTCGACCGCATCACCCGTACCAGCGATGGCCGCCTGTACGGCGTGCGCGTGGCCCCGATCAACGTTGCCCGCGAGTCCACCTCCGGCATCGACGTGGGCCTGCGCTACCGCCTGCAGACCGGGATCGGCGACTTCATCCTCAACGGCACCCACACCTGGGTGAAGAAGCACGATTTCCAGCGCTACCCGGGCGACCCGACCCTGGACCAGTTCGCGGTCAACAGCGGCTTCGACATCCCGCGCACCAAGACCAGCCTGAGCGTGACCTGGGAGAAGGACGCCTGGTCGGCCACGGTCTACGGATCGCGCCTGGGCAAGCTGCCGACCTCGGACAACTACGACCAGGTGTTCAAGTGGGACAGCGGTGACAGCCCGTACGTGAAGGCGACCTACCGCTACAACGCGTCGCTGCAGTACCGCTTCGACGACCATTCGCGCCTGTCGCTGTCGGTGGTCAACGTGTTCAACAAGATGCCGCCGAAGGACGCCACGTACACCGCGTACCCGTACTACGACGTCTCCTGGTTCGACAGCGTCGGCCGCACGATCAATCTGCAGTACACCCACAAGTTCGGCGGCAGCGCGCTGTAAGGCACGCGGCATTGCAGGACGTGGACGACAAGGCCCGCCATTGGCGGGCCTTGTTTCTTATGCACACCGCGCGTGGAAAGCGATGGGAACTTGGTGTGGACAAGTGCTCGGGAGCATTGCACCGCAGGCGTTTCCACGCATGGCGTTTTTTTGTCCACCTCTTCGATTGTTTTCCACACTGGACGTGGAAAGCGGTAGGAACTTGATGTGGACAAGTGGGTGCGAGCCTTGCACCACAGGCATTCCGAGACGTGGTGAATTATTGTCCACGCCCCGCGCTCGATACCCGTAGGGGCGAGCATGGGCTCGGTTCTACGGAGACGCGCGGGGTTTTCCACACCGCACGTGGAAAGCGATGGGGGTTGGGTGTGGACAAGTGCGCGCGAGTGTTGCGGCGCAGGCCTTTCAAAGCATGGCCATTTTTTGTCCACACCATCAACCATCTCCGGAAACGCGAACGCCCCGCACAAGGCGGGGCGTCCGGACTCGATCCGATGCCGCTGGATCAGACGTTGAAGCGGAAGTGCAGCACGTCGCCTTCCTGCACGCGGTATTCCTTGCCTTCCAGGCGCAGGCGACCGGCTTCCTTGGCGCCGGCTTCGCCCTTGTACTTGATGAAGTCGTCATACGCGATGGTTTCAGCGCGGATGAAGCCCTTCTCGAAGTCGGTATGGATGACCGCGGCGGCCTGCGGGGCGGTGGCGCCCTTGCGCACGGTCCACGCGCGCACTTCCTTCACGCCGGCAGTGAAGTAGGTCTGCAGGCCGAGCAGGCTGTAGGCCGCGTTGATCACGCGGTTCAGGCCCGGCTCGCTCAGGCCGAGGTCGGCCAGGAAGGTATCGCGGTCTTCGTCGTCGAGCTGGGACAGCTCTTCTTCGATCGCGGCCGACACCGGCACCACCTGCGCGCCTTCGGCGGCAGCGTGGGCGCGCACGGCGTCCAGGTGCGGGTTGTTCTCGAAACCATCTTCCAGCACGTTGGCGATGTACATCACCGGCTTCAGGGTCAGCAGGAACAGGTCACGAACCAGCGCCTTCTCTTCCTCGTCCAGGCCAACCGAACGGCCGGACTTGCCGTCGGACAGCGCGGCCTGCAGCTTGGCCAGCACCGGCTTGCGTGCCGCCGCTTCCTTGTCGCCACCCTTGGCGGCGCGCTCGGCACGGTTCAGCGCCTTCTCGACGCTGTCCAGGTCGGCCAGGGCCAGCTCGGTATCGATGGTTTCGATGTCCGAGATCGGGTCGACCTTGTTGTTGACGTGGATGACGTCGGCGTTCTCGAAGCAGCGCACCACGTGGGTGATCGCATCGACTTCGCGGATATGGGCCAGGAACTTGTTGCCCAGGCCTTCACCACTGGCGGCACCGGCCACCAGGCCGGCGATGTCGACGAACTCGACCGCGGTGGGGATGACCTTCTGCGGGTTGATGATGCCCGCCAGCTCGTTCAGGCGCGGGTCCGGCACCGGCACGATGCCGACGTTCGGCTCGATGGTGCAGAACGGGAAGTTCGCCGCGGCGATGCCCGCCTTGGTCAGCGCGTTGAACAGGGTCGACTTGCCGACGTTGGGCAGGCCGACGATGCCGCATTTGATACCCATGGGTGACAGCTCTCTGGGGTGAAAGTGATTGGTGAAACAGCGCGCGCGCTGCTTGGCCAATCCATCTCGGTCTGGAACATCCGCCAACCAAGGTTGGCGACTACCCGGGTGATACGCGCGCCAACCAAGGTTGGCACCTACCCAAAGCGGGTTATTTCGGGGTGTGCAGCCGCTTCATCGCTTCGCTGAAATCACCCTGCACCGCCAGCGGCAGCACGTCGATCGCATCGTCGATGGCGCGCGAAATCAGTACTTCATCGTCCTTGGAAGGGCGGCCCAGCACCCAACCCACCACGCGGTCCTTGTGGCCGGGGTGGCCGATGCCCACGCGCAGGCGATGGAACTTGCCGTGGCCGAGCAGGCGGATGGTGTCACGCAGGCCGTTCTGGCCACCGTGGCCGCCGTCGAACTTCAGCCGCGCCACGCCGGGCGCCAGGTCCAGTTCGTCATGGGCCAGCAGGGTTTCCTCCGGCTCGATCTTCCAGAACCGCTGTGCGGCGGTGACCGACTTGCCACTGAGGTTCATGAAGGTGGCGGGCTTGAGCAGCCACACCGTCTGCCCGGCGATCTCGACCTTGGCGGTCTCACCGAACAGCTTGCTGTCCACATTCCATCGCGCACCGGCCTTTTCAGCCAGGGCCTCAACGAAATGAAACCCGGCATTGTGCCGGGTCCGGGCGTGTTCCGATCCGGGGTTGCCCAGACCGACGATCAGTCGCAGTCCTGCCATGGTTCCTTCCAGAACGGTGCCTGCCCGGAGGCAGGCACCGTCACTGCATTACTCGGCAGCCGGAGCTTCAGCGTCGGCAGCGTCTTCCTTGCCGTGCTTGGCGGTGACGATCGCGTCGTCGTGGTCCTTGCCCAGCGCCAGGGCCGGGATTTCCACGCCCTTCGGCAGCTTGATGTTGGACAGGTACACCACGTCGCCAGCAGCCAGGTCGGCCAGGTCGACTTCGATCGACTCCGGCAGGTCCTTCGGCAGGCAGCTGATGGTCACTTCCTTCAGTTCGTGGGTGACCACGACGTCGGCAGCCTTGCCGGCCGGCGAGGTGTCTTCGTTGATGAAGTGCAGCGGGACCGAAGCGGTCAGGGCTTCGTTCTCGTTCACGCGCTGGAAGTCCAGGTGCATGATCAGCTGCTTGTACGGGTGGCGCTGCATGTCACGCAGCAGGACCTTCTGCACCTGGCCGTCCAGGTTCAGGTCCAGGATCGAGGCATAGAACCACTCGTTCTGCTGGGCCAGCCAGATTTCGTTGTGGTCCAGGCTGATGGCGACCGGCTCGGCGTTGCCGCCGTACACGATGGCCGGGATCACACCGGCGTGACGCAGGCGGCGGCTCGCACCCTTACGCTGCAGTTCACGCTTGGTGACCTTGATTTCATGGGTCTTCGACATTTTCGACTACTCAGGTTGTTGCCGCGCCTTGCGGCGTGGCGGTTGAAGATGCTTCCGCGACCAGAAGCATCCGGGGCATGCCCCCACCGTTGCCGGCGGGGGCGAAAACTCAATCGACGTACAGCGAGCTGACCGACTCGCCGAAGGCGATGCGGCGCATCGTTTCGGCCAGCATTTCCGCCACGCTCAGCTGGCGGATCTTGCTGCACACCCGCGCGGCGTCCTTCAGCGGGATGGTGTCGGTCACCACCAGCTCGTCGAGCTGGGAATTGGTGATGTTGTCCACCGCCGGGCCGGACAGCACCGCGTGGGTGCAGTAGGCGGCGACCTTGAGCGCACCGCGCGCCTTGAGGGCAGCGGCAGCGGCGCACAGGGTGCCGGCGGTATCGACGATGTCATCGACCATCACGCAGGTCTTGCCTTCGACGTCACCGATGATGTTCATCACGGTGGAGACGTTGGCGCGCGGACGGCGCTTGTCGATGATCGCCAGGTCGGCGTCATCCAGGCGCTTGGCCACCGCACGGGCACGGACCACGCCACCTACGTCCGGCGAGACGACGATCAGGTTCTCGGTGCCGTAGGCGCGCCAGATGTCGGCCAGCAGCAGCGGGGACGCATACACGTTGTCCACCGGAATATCGAAGAAGCCCTGGATCTGGTCGGCGTGCAGGTCGACGGTCAGCACGCGATCAGCGCCAGCGGTGCTGAACATCTTGGCCGCCAGCTTGGCGGTGATCGGCACGCGCGAGGAACGCATGCGGCGATCCTGGCGCGAGTAGCCGAAGTACGGCACCACGGCGGTCACGCTGGCCACCGATGCGCGCTTGAGCGCGTCGATCAGCACCAGCAGTTCCATCAGGTTTTCCGCGCTCGGCGCACAGGTCGGCTGGATCACGAACACGTCCTGCTTGCGGACGTTCTCTTCGATCTCCACCTGCACTTCACCATCGGAGAAGTGCGAGACCAGCGCCTTGCCCGGGCGAACCCCCAGTTCCTTGCAGATGTTCTGCGCCAGACGTTTGTTGGCGTTGCCGGAAAAGACCAGCAGGTTCGGGGACTCTTGCATCATGATTGTCTCGGGCGGGGACGAGTGGCGGGGATCCGGAGTCGGCAAGGACCCTCATGGACCCTTGCTGCTGACAACACCGCGGTTGTTTCCACGTCCCGCGCAGGCGATGCGCTGGAAGGCGCGGACACAGCCGCTATTGGCAGGGGCGGTAGGATTCGAACCTACGAATGCCAGGATCAAAACCTGGTGCCTTGGGCCTCTTGGCGACGCCCCTGCATTGATAAATCAGTGTTGCTCGAGTGCATCCAGCAGTGGCGAACGCGCAACGCCCGCTGCCACCCTTGCCCGCAACTCCTTCGGCAACTTCGACCGTCCCTGCTCTGCGGCAGCCTGCGATGCGAACTCGACGAAACAACCACTTCCCGAACCGGTCAGCCGCGCGGAGCCGATGCCGCTCAACGCTGCGAGCGCGGCCTCGACGGCAGGCTCACGGCGGCGCAGCACCGGTTCGAACGCGTTCCCGACCAGGGTCCCGGAAGCGAAGTCCTCTATTTTCGCCACTGGGCTGTCGCGCGTCAAATCCGGGTCTGCAAAAAGGGCCGGCGTGGGAACATGAACGCCCGGCTCGACCACCACATACCAGGCCGGCGCCAGCGTGATCGGCTGCAGCCGCTCGCCTACCCCCTCGGCCCAGGCGTTGCGGCCACGCACGAATACCGGCACGTCGGCCCCCAGGCGCAGGCCGAGCGCAGCCAGCGCGTCTTCGTCCAGGCCGACCTGCCAGAGCCGGTTCAACACGACCAGCACCGTGGCCGCATCCGACGAGCCACCGCCGAAACCGCCACCGGCGGAAACATGTTTTTCAACGATTATGTCCGCACCTTGAGCGACATTCGCCACATCCTGGAGCAACCTGGCGGCACGCACCGCCAGGTCATCGGCCTCGGCCACGCCCGCCAGGCCGTCGCCCTGCCGGCGCACCTGGCCGTCTTCACGCAGGCGCAGGCCGATGCGATCACCCCAGTCCAGCAGGCGGAACACGGTCTGCAGCTCGTGGTAGCCATCGGTCCGGCGGCCGGTGATGTGCAGGAACAGGTTCAGCTTGGCCGGGGCCGGCCACCAGGACCAGCCCGCGTCGTCGGCTTCGCCATTCATGGTGCGCCCTGCCCCCACTGGTCCACCAGCAGGCGCACCTTGGCGTCGCCATTGCTGGCCTCGATCCGGCGCGGCAGCGCCGGCCGCGCGGTCTCGGCCGGGTACCAGTCCAGGTACTGCACCTGCCAGCCCATCTGCTGCATGCGGCGCGGGCGGCCTTCAGCGTCACGCTCGACCTTCTCCGGACCGGCGGCATCGCCGGCCACCAGGCCACGGATCCAGTCCGGCAACTGGTTGACCGGGATGTCCCAGCCGGTTGCTTCCAGCAGCAGCTGCTGGGCGTCCTCGCCATCACGCGGCCCCCCGGCCAGTCCTTCCAGGCGGCCAGCCTCGGAATGGGTATCGCCGGTCAGCTTCCAGCTCTGCCGGGTCACCGGTGCGCTCAGCTCGACCACATAGCGGCGCCCGTCCTGCTTCCAGTCGATGCGGCCACTGCCACCGTCCTTGCCCTTGCTGACCGCGACCCGGCCCTGGAAGGCCCAGTCCGGCTGTGCCTGCAGCGCCGCCACGCGCGCGGCCTCGGCCTGCGCCGCTTCGGCTGACACCGTCTCGACCACGGCCGGGGCCGGCGTCTTCTGCGCGCCCACCGTCGTGCACGCGCTGACCGCCAGGCTCACGGCCGCCAACAGCAGCGGCCGGATAAGGGAAACACTCATGGATTGAATTTCTCGCGGGCGCGCAGCAGCGCGCGGTTCTCGGGATCGAGCTTGGCCGCTTCCTCGAAGAAGTGGCGGGCCTCGTCATGCTTGCCCAGCACCCACAGCACTTCGCCGACATGGGCGGCGATCTCCGGGTCCTTGGCCAGGGTCCAGGCACGGCGCAGCTGCACCAGGGCCTCTTCCTTGCGGCCCAGGCGGTACAGCACCCAGCCGTAGCTGTCGACGATGGCCGCGTTGTCCGGCTCGGCCACGCGGGCGCGGTCGATCAGCTCCAGCGCCTCCTGCAGACGGCCGGTACGGTCGGCCAGGGTGTAGCCCAGCGCGTTCAGTGCCGGCACGTTCTCCGGGTCGGTCACCAGGATCTTGCGCAGGTCAGCCTCGGCTCGCGGAATGTCGTCACGACGCTCCCAGGTGAGCGCGCGGGCGTACAGCAGCCCGTTGTCATCCGGGTAGGCGGCCAGGCCGCGGGCCAGCGCGTCCAGTTCACCGGCGCTGTCATCGGCTCGCTGGCGCAGCTCGGCCTCCAGCAGGTAGGCATCGCGGCGCACATCGTCGTCGACCACGGCGTCGGACTGGATCGCGTGCACTTCATCCAGCGCCAGCGGCAGGCGCCCGGCCAACGCCTGCGCATTGGCCGCACGCAGGCGCGCCTCGCTCAGCTCATCGCCACCGGGCACGCTGTGGTACCACTGCACCGCCTCGGGATAGCGCTTCAGGTACTCGGCGATCTTGCCCAGCAGCAGGCGCTGCGCCGGGTCCGGCTTGGCCGCCTGCCGTGACAGTTCGTTGTACAGGTTAGACAGCGCCGCCTTGTCGCCCTGCTTGGCCAGCAGCGAGGCGCGCATGCCCCAGGTCTGCACGTCCTGCGGGCCGAACGCCAGCACCCGCTCGGCCGCGGACGGCTGGCCGAGGCTGTCATAGGCGATGGCGACCGCGTTGCGCAGTTCCGGGTCCTGGCGGGTCTTCGGCTCGACGTCGTGCAGCAGCGACAACGCCTTGTCGGTCTCGCCGGCCTGCTGCAGCTGGCTGGCACGCAGCAGCGCCACGCGCGGCTCCTCGGGGAAGCGCTTGACCACTTCGTCGATCATGCGCCGCGCCAGCTCGGGCTTGTCCATGCGCAGGGCCAGGCGGCCGAACTCCTGCCAGGCCTCGATCTTCGGCGGAATGGCGTTGGCATCGACCAGCTCACCCAGCACCTGCGCCGGCACCGCCGGATCGCGGCCTCCGCCGATCAGCGCGGCCAGCGCGAACTTCCAGCCACGTTCATCAGGGTCGGCCAGCAAGGCCTGCAGCTCGGCGCGGGCGGCCTTCACATCGCCCTGGCGCATGGCCAGCGCACCGGCGGCGCTGCGCATGGTCAACGAGCGCGGCGCGCGCTGCTGCCACAGGGCCAGGCCCTTGGCGGCGCTGGCATCGTCGTTGGCGAGCATGGAAATGCGGGTCGCGCGCTCGGCCAGGCCGGCATCGCCGTCGGTCTGCTGGGCCGCCTGCAGGTACCCGCGTGCGGCCTCGGCCAGCTTGCCGGCCTGCAGCGCGAACTCACCGGCCATCACCGGTTCCAGCGCCAGTTCCTCAGTGGCCGCGGCCCGTACGGGCGCCTTGGCCGGCACCGCTGCCAGGGCCTGGCCGCAGGCCAGGGACAGCAGCAGAACACTGGGGATGCGAATCAATGCGGGCATCGTCGGCATCGGGGCCTTAAAATGTCGTCCAATGGCCAGCAGCTTATCGCAAGCAACTGAACAATGACCCTGTGGGTGCTCGGACTGAATCACCAGACCGCACCGGTAGAGCTGCGCGAGCGCGCGGCCTTCGCCGGTGACGCGTTGCCGCGCGCGCTCGGTTCGCTGCGCGATACCCCGCAGATCGCCGAGGCGGTACTGCTGTCCACCTGCAACCGCACCGAACTGTACGCCGTGGCCGATTCGGCGCAGGCGCTGGACCAGTGGCTGCACGCCCAGGCCGGCGACCTGCAGGGCTATCTGTACCAGCACGCCGATGCCGAGGCCGTGCGCCACCTGTTCCGGGTTGCCACCGGGCTGGATTCGATGGTGCTGGGCGAACCACAGATCCTGGGCCAGGTGAAGGATGCCTGGTCGACCGCGCGTGACCACGGCCTGCTCGGCCAGCGCCTGGACCGCCTGTTCCAGCAGACCTTCTCGGTGGCCAAGCGCGCCCGCACCGATACCCAGGTCGGCGCCAACCCGGTGTCGGTGGCGTCGGCTGCGGTGCGCCTGGCGCAGAACGCGTTTGCACGCCTGGACGATTCCACGGTGCTGCTGGTCGGTGCCGGCGAGACCATCGAACTGGCCGCGCGGCACCTGAGTGAAGGCAAGGTACGGCGGCTGCTGATCGCCAACCGCACCCTCGCCCACGCGCAGGAACTGGCCACTCGCCATGGCGGCGTGGCCCTGCCGCTGACCGAACTGGACCGTCATCTGGGCGAGGCCGATGTGGTGTTCTCGGCCACCGCCGCACGCGAACCGGTGATCCATCGCGAGATGGTGGCCAAGGCCCTGCGCGCGCGCCGGCACAAGCCGATGCTGCTGTTCGACCTGGCCGTGCCGCGCGACATCGAGGCCGAGGTCGGCACGCTCAATGATGCCTTCCTCTATACCGTCGACGACCTCGAACGCGCGGTGGAAGACAACCGCCGTGGCCGCCGCGAGGCGGCCGCAGAGGCCGAAGCCATCATCGACCTGCAGGTGTCGCGCTTCATCGAAACGCAGCAGGCCAGCGCCCACCAGGCACCGCTGCGGCAGCTGCGCGCATTCGGCGAGGCTACCCGCACCGAGCTGCTGGAGCGCGCCCGCCAGCAGCTGGCCAACGGCAAGCCGGCCGACGAAGTACTGGAACTGCTGGCCCACGGCCTGACCAACCGCTTGCTGCATCCACCGACCGCTGCCCTGCGCGCCGCCGCGCTGAGCGGCGATGCCGACCTGACCCGCGCCGCCGAGCGCCTGTTCCCGGCCACGCCGGGTTACCGCCACCCACCCGTGAGACCCGATGACGCCGACCCTGCGCCGTAAGCTGGAAGCGCTGGCCGAGCGCCGCGAAGAACTGGAACGCCTGCTCGCCGAACCCGATGTGGTCGCCGACAACACCCGTTTCCGCGACCTTTCGCGCGAATTCGCCCAACTTGAACCGGTCGCTGCTGCACTTGCCGATGAGGCCCGCGCCAAGGCCGACCTGGCCGCCGCCGAAGGCATGCGCGCCGATCCCGACCTGCGCGAGCTGGCCGACGAGGAGATCGCCGCCGCGCAGACGCGCCTGCAGCAACTGGAACAGGAGCTGGCGCTGCTGCTGGTGCCGCGCGACCCACGTGACGAAGGCAACCTGTTCCTGGAAGTGCGCGCTGGCACCGGCGGCGACGAAGCGGCGATCTTTGCCGGCGACCTGTTCCGCATGTACGCCCGCTACGCCGAGCGCCAGGGCTGGAAGGTCGAGATTGAATCGGACAACCCGGGCGAACACGGCGGCTACAAGGAAGTGGTGGCGCGCGTGGTCGGCCGTGGTGCGTTCTCGCGCCTGAAATTCGAATCGGGCACGCACCGCGTGCAGCGCGTGCCGGCCACCGAATCGCAGGGCCGCATCCACACCTCGGCCGCCACCGTGGCGATCATTCCCGAGGCCGACGAAGTCGATGACATCATCATCAATCCGGCCGACCTGAAGGTGGACACCTTCCGCTCCTCCGGTGCCGGTGGCCAGCACGTCAACAAGACCGAATCGGCCATCCGCATCACCCACGTGCCGACCGGCGTGGTGGTGGAGTGCCAGACCGAACGCAGCCAGCACGCCAACCGCGACAAGGCGATGAAGCGCCTGAAGGCGCAGCTGCTCGACGCCGAACGCCAGCGCCAGGACGCAGCACAGGCTGAATCACGGCGCCTGCAGGTCGGCAGTGGCGACCGCAGCCAGCGCATCCGTACCTACAACTTCCCGCAGGGGCGGATCACCGACCACCGCGTGGAAGGCCTGACCCTGTACGACCTGCCCAACATCCTGGCCGGCGACCTCGACCCGCTGCTGCAGCGGCTCAGCCACGAGCACCAGGTCGACGCCCTGGCCCAGCTGTCGGCGGGCTGAGTCGCATGTCCGCCTGGCAGCAGCGGCAGCACCTGCAGCAGGCGATCGCGCGCCAGCCCAACGATTTCGTCGCCTGGGTGATGCTGGCCGACCTGGAACTGGAAGCCGGCGACATCGCCGCCGGCGAACAGGCCGCACGACGCGCGCTGCAGCTGCGCCCGAACCATCCCGAAGCGCTGGCGCGCCTGGGCCGCGTGGCATGGATGGCCGGCGCGCATGCCGACGCCGCGACGCTGCTTGGCCAGGCGGCCGCTCTGGCACCGCAGCACCCGGGCATCGCGCTGTGGCTGGGCCACGCGCTGGAAGATGCCGATGATGCCGAGGGCGCGGCGGCGGCGTATCGACGCGCGCACGCACTGATGCCGTCCGAGCCGTACATCGCCGCACAACGCCTGGCCTGGCAGCGTCGCCTGTGCGATTGGCAGGACGTGGACGCGCTGGCCGCGCAGGTGCGCAGTGCACTTGCCTCCGGACAAGGTGTGGTCGAACCATTCGCCTTCCTCAGCGAAGACGCCTCCGCTGCCGAGCAGCTGGCCTGCGCCCGCGCCCGTGCATCTGCCGTAGCCGCTTCGGTGCGACCGTTGCCACCGGTAACGGTGCGTACCCAGGGCCCGCTGCGGGTCGGTTTCCTCTCCAACGGATTCGGTGCCCATCCCACCGGGCTGCTGACCGTAGCCCTGCTCGAGCAGCTGCGCGACGACCCTGCGCTGCAGCTGCATCTGTTCGCGCTGAACCGCGACGATGGCAGCCGCATCCGCCAACGACTGCAGGCGGCGACGCAGCTGCACGACGTGGCTGGCCTGCGTCATGCCGACACGGCCACCCGCATCCGCGGGCAAGGCATCGACCTGTTGTTCGACCTGCGCGGCTGGGGTGGCGGCGGCACGCCGGAAGTACTGGCCATGCGCCCTGCCCCGCTGCAGCTGAACTGGTTGGCCTACCCGGGCACGTCCGGAGCGCCGTGGATGGATGCAGTGATCGGTGATGACTTCACCCTTCCGCCACCACTGGAACCGCACTACAGCGAACGCGTGCTGCGCCTGCCGCGCGCCTTCCAGCCTTCGGACAACACCCGTGTGCTGGAACCCATACCGACGCGTGCCGAGTGCGGCCTGCCCGAACGCGGCGTGGTGTTCTGCTGCTTCAACAACAGCTACAAGCTCAACCCGCGCAGCATGGGCCGCGCCTTCGCCGTACTGCAGGCGGTGCCTGGCAGCGTGCTGTGGCTGCTGTCCGGCCCGGGCCAGGCCGATGCACGGCTGCGGGCGGCTGCGCAGAACGCGGGCCTGGACCCGGCACGCCTGGTGTTCATGGCCAAGCTGCCGCATCCGCAGTACCTGGCCCGCTATCAGCTGGCCGATCTGTTCCTCGACACGCATCCGTACAACGCGCACACCACTGCGTCCGACGCGCTGTGGGCCGGCTGCCCGGTGTTGACCTGCCCCGGCGACACCTTCGCCGCGCGCGTAGCGGGCAGCCTCAACCACCATCTCGGCCTGGCGCAGATGAACGTCGCCGATGATGCAGCGTTCATCGCCACCGCCAGTGCGTTGGGCAACGACCCGGCGGCACTGGCCGCGCTGCGTGCCGAGCTGGCGCAGGCACGCGACCACAGCGGCCTGTTCGACATGGCCGGCTTCGCCCGCGACCTGTCAGCGCTGCTGCAGCAGTTCGCCGGTGAGCACGGCTGGCGCGGCGTCGACAGAACCTGAGCGCCCGCTGCGCTACGCTCGGGCTTCCTTCCCGCGTGGTGTGACGATGGCAAAGCTCAAGCGCAAGGAGTACGACGAACTGCTGCTGCCGCTGCAGCTGGAACTGACCGCGATGGCGCGCTGGGTGCAGCACAGCGGCCAGCGCCTGCTGGTGCTGTTCGAAGGCAGGGATACGGCCGGCAAGGGTGGCGCGATCCAGGCCATCAGCCAGCATCTCAACCCTCGCCAGTGCCGGGTGGTGGCCTTGCCCAAGCCCACCGACCGTGAAGCCACGCAGTGGTACTTCCAACGTTATGCATCGCACCTTCCCGCCGCCGGCGAGATCGTGCTGATGGACCGCAGCTGGTACAACCGCGCCGGCGTCGAGCGGGTGATGGGGTACTGCAGCGAGACCGAGTACCAGCAGTTCCTGCGCCAGGCGCCGGTGTTCGAACAGCTGCTGGTGGACGACGGCATCCTGTTGTTCAAGTACTGGCTGTGCGTGGACCAGGAGCAGCAGGAAAAGCGCTTTGCCGAGCGCCACATCGATCCACTGAAGGGCTGGAAGCTGTCGCCGGTCGACCTGAAGTCACGCAGCAAGTACAGCGCTTACACCGAAGCGCGCGAGGCGATGCTGCGGGCCACCCATCGCGAAGGCGCGCCGTGGACGCTGGTGGATTTCAACGACCAGCGGCTGGGCCGGCTGACCCTGGTGCGCAACCTGCTGGACCGGTTGCCGGACACGCGGGTGGATGCGCCGTTGCCGGAGCTGCCGAAGCTGAAGGGCAAGCTGCATCGCGAGCACTACGATGTGCTGAAGCCGATTGAGGATTTCCCGGTCGAGGAATAGGGTTTGTTCGGCAGGGCTGCGCCCTGCACCCGCTACGAACCAGAGCAACAGCAACAGCAGAAGCGGGCTTCCTGTGGGATGGTGGGGCGGTGCCGGAGTGCGGGGACGCCGTGAACCCATCCATGGGGGCTTGGCCGCGGCATCCATGCCGCGGACACCCCGCACTCCGACACCGCCCCACCTCTGACAGATTTCTGCGATCTGATGGATCCACTCTGTGTGTGGATGAATCCCAATCAATATCGAATATTTCGATATCTGTGAGATCTGAGCCGAGCATGGCTCGGCTCTACAGAAGAGCGGGCAGATCGCCGAGATCTGTCGAAGGCGGGGTGGGTCCGGTTGCGGGGGCGTGAGCCGCATGGATGCGGCGACCGAGCTTACATGGACGTACTTGCAGCGTCCCCCGCAACCGGACCCACCCCGCCATTCCTCAGGAAACCAGCTTCTGCTTCTGCTGTTGCTGTTGCTCTGGTTCGTAGCGGGTGCAGGGCCGCGGGCCCTGCCGACCAACCCGCTACCTGGCAGCGGCGATCTGCTTTTCGATGTCGGCGGCGGTCACCGGGCCAAGGAAGCTGTGCGCCAGCTTGCCCTGCGGATCCAGCAGATGCGTCAGCGGCAGCCCACGCGGGGTGGCGAAATCGGCCGGCGGATCGAACGGGTCCACGATCACGATCGGGTAGGTCACCGGATGCTTGGTCAGGAACGCCTGCATCTCAGGCGCCTCGATGTCCTCATAGGCCAGGCCGACCACTTCGATGTTGCTGCGCATCGCATGCAGCGCCGACAGCTCCGGCATCTCCTTGCGGCACGGCGCGCACCAGGTCGCCCAGAAATTCACCACCACCCACTTGCCACGATGCGCGGCCAGGTCGTAGTCGCTGCCATCCACCGCCTTCATCTTCAGGGTGGGAAACTCGGCGGTGGCGCGCTCGGCCGGGGTCTCCTCCACGGGAGCCGGTGCACTCGGCGTCGGTGCCTGTGCCGGCGGCTGGCTGCTGGACGGGGTCGGTTCCTGCGCCGGCTTGCAGGCGGCAAGGGCCAGCGCCAGGGCCAGCGGGAGCAGCAGCAACGGGGTCTTGCGGGTCATGGCGTGTCTCCGGAATCGGTATAGATATCGCTGACCTTGCGCTTGAGGCGTTCGCGCAGGGGCAGTCGCAGGTCGTCCAATGCCGCCAGGGCGGCCCGGCCCAGGCTGTCATCGCGGTACGGCAGGTGCTGTTCGGCCACCGGGATGCGCAGCTGGGTGCATTCGTACAGGTCGGCCAGGCTGACCTGGTCCAGGTCGCGCGACAGCAGCCACTCGCCTTGCTCGTCGCGGCGCAGCAGGCCGATCTCCTGCAGGTTGCAGGCCAGGTCATGCAACAGGGAGTCCGTCAGCATCGGCTCCAGCCGCAGGATTTCATCATCGGCCAGGCCCCTGCCCTTCAAGCGTGCATGATGGAAGCGGCCGAGCAGGCGCAGCAGGCCGTAGAACTCATAGCCCTGCGGCAGCCGCAATTCAACCGGCTGGTAGCGGAAGGCGGCCATCGACGAGGACAGGGACGCGCCCAGCAGCACGGCCACCCAGCACAGGTAGATCCAAAGCAGCAGGATCGGCACGAAGGCGACCGTGCCATACAGCTTCTGGTAGGACTGGAAGCTGCCCAGGTAGGCGCCGATGCCCCACTTCACCAGTTCCAGGATCACCGCGGCCAGGATCGCGCCGGGCACCGCGTGCCGCCATTTCACGGTGTGGTGCGGCACCACCCGGAACATCAGCGTGATGCACACGAACTCGATCAGGATCGGTGCCAGCCGCAGTGCCAGTTCGGCCAGCCAGCGGCCCTCCTGTGTACCGAACAGCGGCATCGCGAACACCCGCGCCGATACCGCCAGCGAGGCGGCCGCCAGCATCGCGCCCAGGGTCAGTACGGTCCAGTAGACCAGGAAGCGGGTCAGCTTGGGCCGGGTCGAGCCGACCCGCCAGATCTGGTTGAAGGTCTCTTCAACACTGTTGAGGGTGATCAGCAGCGACACCACCAGGGCGATGAAGCCGGCCGCGGTCAGCTGGCCGGCACTGGCCGAGAACTGCCGCAGGTAGCCCTCGGCCGCACGCGCGGCATTGGGTACGAAGTTGGAGAAGACGTAATCGCTGAGCTGGTCGCTCCAGCGGTCGAAGACTGGGAAGGCCGAGAGCACGCCGAACACCACGATCGCCAGCGGCACCAGCGCGAACACCGTGGTGTACGCCAGCGCCGCCGCTGCCTGGAACAGGCGGTCGTCGAGGAAGCGATGCCACAGGAAGCGGCCGAAACTGATGGCCCGTGCGCGATCCCGCGCGCGCTCCATCCACAGGTTGAGCGTATCCAAAGGTTCCATCGGCGAAAGGGTACCCGATGCGGAATGCTCGCAGGATAGCCATACTGGTGGCCAGACGACGAGGAGAAGCGGGCACGATGGGCGAGATTCTGGTGCTGTACTACAGCCGGGGCGGTTCGGTGGCACGGCTGGCGCGCCAGATCGCGCGGGGCATCGGCGAGGTGCCGGGGATGGGCGCGCGCCTGCGCACGGTGCCGCCGGTGGCCGCGGTAACCCAGACCGCGCAGCCGCCGGTGCCCGACGATGGCGCCCCCTACGTGAGCGTGCAGGACCTGGTCGAATGCCAGGGCCTGCTGCTCGGCAGCCCGACCCGATTCGGCAACATGGCCGCGCCGGTGAAGCACTTCCTCGATGGCCTGGGCGCCGAATGGGTCAATGGCACGCTGTCGGGCAAGCCGGCCGGCGTGTTCACCTCCACCGCTTCGATGCATGGCGGCCAGGAGTCGACCCTGCTGTCGATGCAGGTCCCCCTGCTGCACCACGGCTGTGTGATCGTCGGCATCCCGTTCACGGAGCCGGCGCTGAGCCATACCACCAGTGGCGGCACGCCGTACGGTGCAAGCCACGTAGCCGGTGCCTCCGACGACCCGCAACCGACCGACGACGAGGCCGTGCTGGCCCGCGCGCTGGGCCGCCGGGTGGCCGACATCGCGCAGCGGTTGGCCCGATGAACCGGCCGCCGCGCACGGTCCTGCTGTTGGCCCTGATGGGGCTGGCTGCACTGTTCGCAGGCTGGTTCATCAATGACAAGCACTGGCTGGCCACCCAGCTGGTGTTCACCGCGCCGCCGCTGGCGCTGGCCTTTGCGCTGCGGCTGGGCTGGCGCAAAGCCGGCTTCTGGGCCTCGGTACTGGCCCTGGGCTGGTTCAGCCACGGCGTGATGAGTGCATGGAGCCACCCGGAAACACGCTGGCTGGCGCTGATCGAGATCGGCCTGGCCCTGCTGGTGATCTTCAGCGCCAGCCTGCCAGGGCTGCGCGCCCGCTTCGGCAAGCGACGCTGACGCTGCGGCCGCCGGGCCGTATCATCTGTGTTCCTGGCCCCGCGCCGCTGTACCTGTCCTGGTTTCGCGCATGCACATGATGGAAGAGCTCCTGGTCGTCACCACCGGCGGCACGATCGACAAGATCTACTTCGACGACAAGTCGGACTACCAGATCGGCGATCCGCAGATCGGCATGATCCTGCGCGAGCTGGGCGTGACCTTCCGTTTCAACGTGATTCCGATCCTGCGCAAGGACTCGCTGCACATCAACGATGAGGACCGCGAGCTGATCCGCGCCACCATCGCCGCGCAGCCAACCCGCCACGTGCTGGTGACCCACGGTACCGATTCGATGGTGCAGACCGGCAAGGTGCTGGCGACGATCCCGGACAAGACCATCGTGATGACCGGCGCGCTGAGCCCGGCCCGTTTCCGCGGCTCGGATGCGGAGTTCAACATCGGCTGCGCGATCGGTGCGGTGCAGTCGCTGCCGACCGGCGTGTACATCGCGATGAACGGGCGGATCTTTGATCCGCAGCACGTGCGCAAGAACGTGGCGGCGAACCGCTTCGAGTCGGTCTGAGGAACGGCGTGCCGACCAAGGTCGGCACCCACCAAAGCGCTGCCCTTGTAGTGCCGAGCCATGCTCGGCAACCGCGCGGCACAGGCATCCCAAACCAAAGGTCGTGCCGACCAAGGTCGGCACCCACCCAAAGAGAAAACGCCCCGGCCGGAGCCGGGGCGTGCCCATGGAGAGGGACTTGGGCTCAGTACTGGGCGTTGAGGGTCAGGCCCGAGAAGGTGCTGTACGCCTTGACCCGCACATACCAGGTGCCGGCAGCGGGGCTGTTGATGGTGCAGGTTTCGCTGTTGCCACTCAGGTACGGGCGGCAGGTGTAGGTGGTATCGGTCGGGGCACTGCCCTGGCGCACGTAGAGGTCAGCATCACCGCTGCCGCCACTGATCGCCACGCGCAGCTGGGTGCTGCCAGCCGGAACCGCGACGGTGTAGTTCAGCTCGGCACCAGTCGCGGCGCCCAGGCCGGTCACCGGCACGTTGTTCTGCAGCACGTTGCCACCCGGGTTCGGCCCACCACCGTTGATTGCCGCAGCAACGGCGGCATCGGCGTTGACGATGCCCGCGCCACAACCACCCGAGCAGGCACCGGGCAGCGGACGTGCGGTGCTCTTGATGATGCTCTCGACCTGTGCCGGACTCAGCGGGCTGGGCGCTACCGACTGCATCAGTGCAACCACACCGGCCACGTGCGGCGCCGCCATCGAGGTGCCGTTGTAGGAGGCGTAGGTGGCGCTGCCCGGCGTGGTGGTGCCGGTGTTGAGGGTGGACAGGATGCTCTGGCCCGGGCCGGAGATGTCGATGCCGGCACCATAGTTGGAGAAGCTGGCACGCGCACCGGCCGAGGTGGTCGCGGCCACCGCGATCACGTTCGCACAGTTGGCCGGCACCGACGAGGACACGTTGGTGTTGCTGTTGCCAGCGGCCACCACCACCGTGGTGCCACGGCCGACCGCACCGTTGATTGCGTTCTGGTAGGTGGACGAGCAGCTGCCGCCGCCGCCCAGCGAGAGGTTGATGACCTCGGCCGGATTGGCGTTGGCCGGCACGCCGCTGACGGTGCCACCGGAGGCCCAGACGATCGCATCGGCGATATCCGAGGTGTAGCCACCGCACTTGCCGAGCACGCGGACCGGCACGACCTTGGCGTTGAACGCGGTGCCGGCCACGCCGGTGCTGTTGTTGGTCACCGCCGCCACCGTGCCGGCGACGTGGGTGCCGTGCCAGCTGGAGTTGGAGGCCGGAATGCCCGGGCCGCACTCGTTGGCACCGTACCAGTCGCCTTCGTCGTTCGGATTGCTGTCGCGGCCACCACCGTCGCGCGCCATTGCTGCGTCGCTGATGAAGTCATAGCCGGGCAGGATGTTGGCGTTGAGATCGGGATGGTTGGTGATGCCGGTATCGATCACCGCCACCACGACGCCGGTGCCGGTCGCCTTGTCCCAGGCCGGCCGCACGTTGATCGAGGCGTTGGAGGTGCCGAAGCCCCACTGTTCGCTGAAGCGGGTGTCGTTCGGCGTCAGCGTTGCACGCATGATCTGGTCGACTTCGACGTATTCCACGTTCGGGTCGGCAGCGAGCTTGCGCATCAGCAGCTCGGATTCGGCCTGGTCGAGCGGACGATCGGTCCTGACCACGGTCGGGCCGACGGCCAGCTTGCGCACTTCCTGCAGGCCCAGCGCGCGGCCCTGGCTGCTGGCCAGGCCTGCGGCGGCACTCTTCAGCGAAGAGGCCAGTGCGGTGGTGTTGGCCACCGGCGCACTGCCGTCACGGTACTTCACGATGAAGCGCTGGTGCGTCGGCGCGGACTGCAGGCCGCTGAGCTGGACGTCACCGGCCAGCGCAGGCGTGGCCAGCAGCAGCGATGACAGAACGGACGCACCAAGGACCACCCACACTCGACGCACACGCGGTTGCGTTACCTGGGACATCGTATTTCCCTTTCTAGTGGTGTGAATGCCGGAATCGGCAGAAACACCGGCCCGAACCGTGGGCTGGCTTGCGTTGGCGAGGTTCGAAGTCCGGCGAGTCAGCGGATCCCCCTTTTGATCCGCCGTGCAGATGACGCTAATGACCAAAACCGGACACCACAAGATTTTCAGCGTCTTTTCAGCAAGATGAAATGTCTGATCTGAGACTTTACGGGTCGAGGGTTTGTGAAGGTGAAGGAACTTTCGCGCGCCCTGCACAGCCCTGACTGGGAGATGTCATGTCCACGCATGACTTTGCCGACATCGGCGTCCGCTCACCAACGGCGACGGCCGCCCGGCATCGCAACGGCCATCACGCATGTGCTTCAGGGAACAGCGCTACTGTGCCTGCGCACCACCGGCGGGACGAACATGCTGCCCCTTGACCGGCTCACCGCGCGCGACGGGCTGGCCATCGGCCAGGTAATCGGAGAACTGCGCCGGCAGCGCCGCGCCAACACCGAATACAGGCCCTGCCTGCAGCTGGTAGTGCAGGTGCGGCTCGGAGGAATTGCCGCTGTTGCCACAGTCAGCCAGACGCGCTCCGCTGCGGACCCTCTGCCCCGGTGCGACGCGCACGCTGCCCTGCCGCAGGTGCGCCAGCACCGAGTACTCGTCATTGCCGTGGTCGAGGATGACCCGGTTGCCGGTGAGCTGCGCCGCATTCATCTGGCCAGGCACGTTGTCGGCAACACTGTCGACCACCTCAACCACGGTGCCGTCGGCAGGCGCGAGGATCGGGCGACCGAAGCAGAAGTAGTCTTCATTGCGCAGCCCGTCGCCGCGGTGCGATCGCCCCTCGCGGACCATCAGCAGGTCCAGCGCGAAGCGCTGGCCGGCGTGGGCCGCATGGTAGTTCTGTTCGATGCTGCGCCCACCCCAGAACACGAAGAACTCGTCGGCGAACGGCAGTTGCAGCCGCGTGCGGGTGGTGTAGTCAAGGAACCGGCTGGCCGCAGCCTGTGGGGGCGAGGACTGTTCGGGGCGGATGTAGAAGCCGCTGATCCGCCCCTCGGCGTCGAGTGCCCACAGCACCTGGACGATGCCCGGGCGCTTTTCGAAACGAGCCTGGCGCAGATAGGTGTCGTTTCCGTCAGCGCTGCCAACCTTCTCGCTGACCACTTCCGTTTCCGCCCCCCAGCCGGAGATCACCTGCTCTCGCAGGGCCACCAGGTTCTGCCTGGACTGCAGCGCCGCCTGCATCTGCGGCGTCATCCGCTCCCACAGGGCGTCGATGTGTCCCTCGTAGAACTGCGTGGTCAACGCCGCCCCCTGCTGGCGCGGATCGCTCGTCGCGGCGCTGCCGCCGAAGGCTGGAAGGGCGAGAACCAGAACTGCAATCAGGCGTGGAAGCAATGTCATGTCAGGGCTCCTTGCGATCCGGAACGGGAATACCGGCGACGATTGCCGCCAGCTGCGTGCGGTACTCGGTAAGGGCCTGTCGCCCCACCGGCGTCAGCTGCAGGGTGGTCAGGGGACGCTTGCCCCGGAACGTCTTGTCGATGGCAACCAGCCCGGCCGCCTCCAACTTGCTCAGATGGCTGGACAGATTGCCTTTGCTCAGGCCACTGAGATGCTCGACGAAACCGAACTCGGCCGATTCGGCGCCGGCCAGGATCGACAGGATCAGGAGGCGTGCCGGTTCGTGGATCAGGCGATCAAGCTGCAGCAGCGTGCGGGCATCAGGCAATCTGCTCATTCGGGGTGTGCCCGCCCCGCCACGAACATGCGCATCTCGGCCTGCAGGCGGAGGAAGCGCTGGTGATCACGCCAGCCGACGACGATCAGCGCGATGGACGCCAGCGGGAACACGGCGGTGCTCGGCCCGAACCCATAGGTCTGCCCGGTGAAGGCCAGCGCGGCCTGGCACATCAGGAACACGCCCACGATGAACTCCAGGGGAGTACGCAGCCAACGCCACACCACCCAGGGCAGCATCGCCACCACCCCGAGGTAACCGAGTGCGCGCAGGTCCCAGGGCCGCTCCCCCATCGGGGCCAGGCGGGTCAGCACGCTGCCGACCACCAGCACGCTCACCAGCGCGGTGAAGGCGATGAAGAATCGCTGGAAATTGCGCTCGACCGGCGTGACCTGCTCCTCGACCTGGCCCAGCCGCTGGTAGTAGCGACGCGCAAGCCACTGCTTGCCGACGATCCACAGCACGGGCATGGCGATCAGCACGATGCGCAGCGCCAGGGTGGTCGGCAACAGGACGCCGGCCAGGAAAGAGGCCAGGCAGGCAACGCCACCAGCCATCGCCGACAGGCCGCCGGCGCTTCGCGAGTACCGCGAGTATTCACGGGTCAGCGCCTGCAGGCGCGAGGAAGGGTCGATGACGGATGGCTGCTGCATGACATGCTCCATCGGGGGCGCTTGAATTAAGTTTGCACTGCAAACCTATTTGCGTCAACCAATTCCGGCAGCGATCCGGCGGCCCCATAACGCAGAAAGCCCGTCACGGGGGACGGGCTTTCCGGGAACGCGGTCGAGCCTGGCTCGACGCTACCGTTCACTGCGGGCAATCAACCCAGCTTGACCAGCCAGTTGTGGCGGTCCGGCAGACGGCCGTACTGGATGTCGGTCAGTTCCTTGCGCAGCGACATGGTCACTTCGCCGGCCGGCGCGTTGATGTCGCCGACCGAGAAGCCCTCGCCCTTCAACTGGCCAATCGGAGTGACCACCGCCGCAGTGCCGCAGGCGAACACTTCGCTGATCGCACCGGAGGCCACACCGTCCTTCCACTCGTCGATGCTGACCTTGCGCTCCTCGACCTTCATGCCGCGGTCGCGCGCCAGCTGCAGGATGCTCTCGCGGGTGATGCCCTCAAGGATGCTGCCGGACAGCTCCGGGGTGACCAGCGTGCCGTCCTTGTAGACCAGGAACACGTTCATGCCGCCCAGTTCTTCCAGGTACTTGCCTTCGACCGGGTCGAGGAACAGTACCTGCGAGCAGCCCTGGGCCTGCGCCTTCTGCTGCGGCAGCAGCGAGGCGGCGTAGTTGCCACCGCACTTGGCCGCACCGGTGCCGCCCTTGGCTGCACGCGCGTACTCGGTGGACAGCCAGATCGATACCGGGGCCACGCCCTTGGCGAAGTACGGGCCGGCCGGGCTGGCGATGACGTAGTAGCCGGCCTTGTGCGCGCCGCGCACGCCGAGGAAGGCTTCGTCGCCGATCATGAACGGACGGAAGTACAGGCTGGACTCGTCGGCCGACGGCACCCAGGCGCTGTCCACCGCGATCAGCTGCTTCAGCGATTCAACGAAGATCTCCACCGGCAGTTCCGGCAGCGCCAGGCGCTGCGCCGAACGCTGCAGGCGACGGCCGTTGGCATCCGGGCGGAAGGTCCAGATCGAACCGTCGGCGTGGCGGTAGGCCTTGATGCCTTCGAAGATTTCCTGGCCGTAGTGCAGCACGGCTGCAGCCGGGTCCAGCTGCAGCGGGCCGTAGGCGCGCACGTTGGCGTTGTGCCAGCCGGCATCCTTGTCCCAGCGCACTTCCACCATGTGATCGGTGAAGTGCAGGCCGAAGCCCGGCTTCTCCAGGATCTGGGCGCGCTCTTCAGCGCTGCGCGGGTGGTCCGAACGGGTGACGGCGAAGCTGGGAATGGACTGGGACACCGGAGATTTCCTGTTCTGGTTGCGGGTAGTGCCGGGCCCGCGTCGCTGCGGGCCGTGGGTCAAAGCATGCCGGTCTCGAGCCGCGCCGCTTCGGACATCATGTGCTGGTTCCACGGCGGGTCGAATACCAGCTCGACGTCGGCCTCGGCCACCGTCGGGATCATTTCGAGCTTGCTGCGCACATCATCGACCAGGATGTCACCCATGCCGCAGGCCGGTGCGGTCAGGGTCATCTTCACGTCGATCTCGCGCTGGCCTTCGTCCAGGTGCTTGATCTCGACCTCATAGACCAGGCCCAGTTCGACGATGTTCACCGGAATTTCCGGGTCGAAGCAGGTGCGAAGCTGCTGCCACACCAGCTGTTCCACCTGTTCATCGGTGGCATCGGCGGGCAGCTCCAGCGGTGCCGGGGCCTCCTTGCCGATGGCGTCGCCGTCCTTGCCGGCGATGCGGAACAGGTTGCCCTCGACGAACACCGAATAACTGCCACCCAACGCCTGGGTGATGTACCCATAGCTGCCGGCGGGCAGGGTCACGGTATCGCCCTGCGGGACCATCACGGCCTCGCAATCGCGTTCGAAGTGGACAGGTTCGCTGCTACGGGAATACATGGGGACCGATATGGGGCCGTGGCCGAGGCCACGCAAGACGGCATTCTAGCCCAGCCGTCCTGCCACCGCCGGTGCACTGCGGCAAACCACAGTATCCTGTGGGCGATCTTCTGGGAGCTTCGATGTCCTCCAATGCCGCGCGTGCCAGGACCGTGACCTGGCTCTGGCCCTTCATGCTGTTGCTGGGCCTGGTTGTTGCTCCCCTTGCCTGGATGGTGCTGGCGCTGATGACCGGTCGGCAGGTCGGCTGGATGGCGGTACTGACCGCGCTGGAACTGGTGTTCATGCTGCGCATGGGCACGCTGGGGCCGGGCCGCCTGCGCATCGCGCTGGTCGTGCTGGGCACGCTGCTGGTCGCCGCCGTGGCCAACTGGACCATCGCCAGCGCCTGGATGGGCGGCTCGATCGGGCTGGGCCTGTGGGACGCCAGCCTGCGCATGGGTCCGCACCTGGCCTGGACCCTGATCACCCTGGCCAATGGCGCGATGGAATGGCTGTGGCTGGCCGTGGCCGTGATCGTCGGCGCCTGGCTGGCGCGCTGATCGTACCGGCAGGTAGTGCCGGCCGCTGGCCGGCAGAAGCGTGCGGACCAGGGTCCGCACCTACCGCCCCCGCGGATCCGACCCGGCCTTCAGTGCCCGCCGTCGAGCGCCTTCAGTTCACTTACCAGTGAGGCCGCCGCTTCAGCACCATCGCCGTACAGCATGCGGGTGTTGTCGGCGTAGAACAGCGCATTCTCGATGCCGGCAAAGCCGGTACCCTTGCCGCGCTTGATCACCACTACATTGCGCGCGTTGACCACGTCCAGCACCGGCATGCCGTAGATCGGGCTGGCCGGATCGGTACGCGCGACCGGATTGACCACGTCGTTGGCACCGATCACCAGCACCACGTCGGTGTTGGCGAACTCCGGGTTGATGTCATCCATGTCGGCGATCAGGTCATAGGGCACACCGGCCTCGGCCAGCAGCACGTTCATGTGCCCGGGCATGCGCCCGGCCACCGGATGGATGGCGAACTTCACCTTCACCCCGCGCTGGCCCAGCCGCTGCGCCAGTTCCCAGATCTTGTGCTGCGCCTGCGCGACCGCCATGCCATAGCCGGGCACGATCACCACGCGCTCGGCGAAGGCCATCATCGCGGCCACGTCGGCCGCTTCGATCGGCTTCTGCGAACCGGAGATCGCCTGCGCCTCGCCCCCGGCCCCGCCACCGAAGTTGGAGAACAGCACATTGCGGATCGGCCGGTTCATCGCCTTGGCCATCAACCGCGTCAGCAGGATGCCCGCCGCACCGACCATCATGCCGGCGATGATCAGCGCCTCGTTGCCCAGCACATAGCCTTCGAACGACACCGCCAGGCCGGTGAACGCGTTGTACAGCGAGATCACCACCGGCATGTCGGCGCCACCGATCGGCAGCGTCATCAACACGCCCAGCGCCAGCGCCAGCACGAAGAAGGCGACGATCGCCCAGGTGCTGAGCGTGGTGGCGGCGATGATCGCCAGCACCACCACCGCAAGCGCCACCACCAGGTTCATCACCTGCTGGCCCGGCCAGGTCACCCGCTTGTCGAGGCGGCCATCCAGCTTGGCCCAAGCGATCACCGAGCCGGACAGTGACACCGCGCCGATCGCCGCACCCACCACCGCCAGCAGCAACACCGTGCCCGACGGTTGGCGCGCGGCCAGGTCGGCCAGTGCCTGCTCGCTCCAGTGCGTGGTGTCACGGTGGGCCAGGAAGGCATAGCGCAGCAGCTCCACTGCGCCGATGGCCGCGGCCGAACCGCCACCCATGCCGTTGTACAGCGCCACCATCTGCGGCATGTCGGTGATGGCAACCTTGCCGGCCGACCACCAGGCCAGCCCCGCGCCGAGCAGCAGCGCCACCAGGATCAACGGCACGTTGTGCAGTTCGGGCAGGAAGAAGGTCGCCACCGTGGCCAGCAGCATGCCCAGCCCGGCCCAGCGGATGCCGCTGCGTGCGGTCAGCGGCGAGGCCATGCGCTGCAGGCCCAGCAGGAACAGCGTAGCGGCGACGAGGTAGCTGGCCTTGACCAGCCAGTCGAGCAGTTCGACGGTGCTGATGTTCAAGCCTGCGGCTCCTTCGGTTCGTCCTTGACGCCCTTTGGCGCGCTCGGCTTGAACATTTCCAGCATGCGCACGGTGACCACGTAGCCACCGGCGGCGTTGCCGGCGCCGAGCACCACGGCGAGGAAGCCCAGCGCTTTTTCCAGCGGCGTCTGCGCATGCCCCAGCACCACCATCGCACCGATCAGCACGATGCCGTGGATGAAGTTGGAACCCGACATCAGCGGGGTGTGCAGGATCACCGGCACCCGCGAAATGATCACGTGGCCGGCAATGGCCGCCAGCATGAAGATGTACAGCGCTACGAACCCGTCACTCACTGGCAACGCTCCCGCTCTGTCTTCGTCGGCCCATCATAACCACGGGCTGAACCCGGCGCGTACCCCGCGTCAACCGAAGCGACGCTCACGCGTTGTCGATGGTGACCCCGAGCGAGGAACCGTACCCTGTGCTGGTGAGCAGCCCCGTCCCCCCGAGCGCCGAGACCGATGCCCTGCCGGCGTCGCTGGAAGCGTTCCTGGCCAGCGTCGGCCCGCGTGCGTTCCGCTTCGCCGAGGCCGGCCTGCGCCAGCGCGAAGACGCCATGGATGCGGTGCAGGACGCACTGATGCGCATGCTGGACTATGCCGACAAGCCGGCCGCCGAGTGGGCGCCGCTGTTCTGGAGCATCCTGCGCCGACGCGTGATCGACCTGCAGCGCCGGCGCCGCTTCCGCCTGCCGTTCTGGCGCGACAACCAGGACGCCGACGGGGGCGAGATCGACTGGGCCGACCCCGGCCCGGACCCGGCGCAGGCGCATGAGCAGCGCCAGCAGTACCAGCAGCTGGTGCAGGCACTGCGCACGCTGCCTGCGCGCCAGCGCGAGGCCTTCACCCTGCGCGTGCTGCAGGACCTGGACGGGGCCACCACCGCCCGCGCCATGGGCTGCAGCGAAGGCGCGGTAAAAACCCATCTGGCACGCGCCCGGCAGGCGCTGCAGGACTATCTGGAGACCCACCCGTGAACCGCTCCCTGCCTTCCGATGACACCCTGCGCAGCCTGCATGCGCAGTCGCTGCAGGCGCTGTCGCCGGCCACGCTGGCCCGGTTGCGCCTGGCCCGCCACGGCGCCACGGCGGCCCATCGCGGGCGCTGGCGCTGGTGGCTGGCCAGTGCCTGTTCGCTGGTGGTCGCGCTGGGTATCGGCCTGCAGTTCAGCGGCCACGGCCCCCTGGCGGGCCCGGCACCGGCTCCGGTGCTGGCCTCGGTGGAAGACAACAGCGCGCTGTACGACGAAAATCCCGATCTGTACCTGTGGCTGGGCGATACCGACCTGGCGATGGAGTGAAGCCATGCCCCGTTTGAACATCCTGCCGCTGTTGTTGAGCCTGTCACTGCTGCCGGCCGTCCCGGCGCTGGCGCAGAGCGCCGCGCACGCTCCTGCCGCGCGCGCCCTGCCGGCCGCGCCCCTGCCGGCGTGGGAACAGCTGAGTGAAGCCCAGCGCGAATCCCTGCTGGCACCGCTGCGCGACCGCTGGAACGGCGCCGATGCCGGCCAGCGCCAGCGCATGCTCTCGCATGGCCAGCGCTGGCAGTCGATGAGCCCGGAGGAGCGCGACAAGGCCCGTCGTGGCCTGCGCCGCTTCGAGCACATGAGCCCGGAACAGCGCGAACAGGCGCGTGCCCTGTTCGGGCAGATGCGCGACATGCCACCTGCGCAGCGCGAAGCCCTGCGTGAGCGCTGGTCGCAGATGACGCCGGAACAGCGCAAGGACTGGGTGCGCGACAACCCGCCGCCGGCGAAGCCACGGTAAGCCTTCGGGATAGCGGGGATCAGATCCCTTTGCCAGCGGCAAAGGGATCTGATCCCACGTCATTCACGACTGCCAGCGCGTCTTCGCCAGCAGTTCGTCTTCCCAATCGAAGCCGAGCTGGCCCTCGCGCACGAACAGCGCGACGAAGTTGAGCAGGTTGCGCGCATACATTTCGCTGGCCTGCGTCGCACCACGACTGGCCAGGCCCAGCGGGCCATCGATGGTCACCCCTTGATGCTCGATGCACTGCCCTGGCTGGGTCAGCGCGCAGTTGCCGCCGCTCTCTGCGGCCAGATCGACAATCACGCTGCCGGTGGCCATGCCCTCCACCATCACCGCGGTCACGATGGTCGGTGCCGGGCGCCCCGGCACTGCCGCCGTGCAGATCACCACATCGACGCCGCGCAGATGGTCGGCCAGGCGGCGCTGCTGTTCGGCGCGCTCCTCATCGGTGAGCGCGCGCGCATAGCCGCCCTCGCCGGCCGCGCTCACGCCCAGGTCGAGGAAGCGCGCACCCAGCGACTGGATCTGCTCGCGGGTTTCCGGGCGCACGTCGAAGCCCTCCACCTGCGCGCCGAGCCGGCGCGCGGTGGCAATCGCCTGCAACCCGGCCACGCCGGCACCGATCACCAGCACCTTGGCCGGCCGCACGGTACCGGCGGCGGTGGTCAGCATCGGGAAGAAGCGCGGCGCGCGTTCGGCGGCGATCAGCGCGGCCTTGTAGCCGGCCATGCCGGCCTGCGAACTGAGCACGTCCATCGCCTGCGCGCGGGTGGTGCGCGGCAGCTGCTGCAGCGGGAACAGGTGCAGACGATCGTCGGCAGCGAGTGCAGCCAGGGCCGGATCGCTGGCCGGGGTCAGCAACCCGACCACGCTGGCACCCGGCTTGAGCTTTTCCAGCACCCCCGCAGGCGGTGCCTGCACGCACAGCAGGATGTCGATCTCGCCCCAGCGCTGTGCATCGAACGCACGGGCACCGGCATCGTCATAGGCGGCATCGGTGAAACCCGCCGCGAGGCCGGCACCGCTTTCGTACCAGACGGTGATGCCCAGGGCACCGAGCTTGCGCGCGGTCTCCGGCGTCAGCGCCACACGCCGTTCGCCCGGCGCGGTCTCCTTGATCCCCAGCAACGCCACGGCCATGCAGGTCCCCGCTGATCGGTGAGTTTTCCCGATCCTAGCAGGCGGCCCCGCTCAATGCAGGGTGGCGCTGCCCGGGTCCAATCGATCGATCACACCCTGCATCGCGCTGTCGAAGGCGCCATCGTCAACGTGGGCACGCAGGCGGCCCAGCCGCACCATCACCGCCAGCTCTTCCGGCGAGGCCACGCAGAAGCGCACACCGCGGCGGTTCACGAACAGCAGGCGCGAAGAGATCGGGCTGACCCAGGACAACTTGCCGGCCTGGACCTTGCCGTCCTTGTCGACGAAGTCCAGCCAGTTGCCGATTTCCATGCGACGGAAGCGATCGGCGTCGGCATTGTCGAAGTCATCGGCATCGATCTGGCCTCCCAGTTCCACTGCCGGCGATTCGGCCACCGGCGGTGCCGGCAGTGCGACCTGCGGCAGCTCCGGCAGCGCGCGCTGCAGCTCCGGCCGGGACTCGGCAATGCCCTGCAGGGTGTCATGCAGGGCGTCGATGGCGCCGGTCGCCGCGTCGCCATGTACGCCGACACTGGCGAACACCTTGGCCAGCGCCGGCTGCCAGGCCTGCAGCCACGGCTTGCCGACGATCTGGCGGCGGGCCTCGGCCACTTCCTCCAGCAGGCCGTCGCCCAGGCCCAGGGCCTCGGCCACCGACGCGCCCTCCTCGCCCTCGCGCAGCAGCGCCAGGGTCAGGTGGTGCTGCCACGGCTGGCGCAGGAACTCGGCGATGGCCGGCGGCAAAGTGGCGTCACCGATACGGCGATCCAGCTCCGCCCCGGCACGGCTGCGGGCCATCTCCAGCTTTTCCTGGCCGCGCTGGGTCTCGGCGGCACGGCGCTCGGCGATTTCCACACGGCGGCGATGCTGCACCAGGAACTCGCGGAATTCTTCTTCCAGGGTCAGGAAGATCGCCAGGTTCTCGTTGAACTCGGCCACCAGGCGCTCGATGATTTCCTCGACCTTGGCCATCAGCATGCGCTCGGCCTGGCTCTCGCCGGTGTTGCCTTCGCAGGCCTCGGCCAGCGAATTGAGCAGCTTGCGGGCCGGGTGGGTCTTCTGCACGAACATGCGGCGGTCGAGCATCGCGACCTTGACGAACGGCACCACCAGGCGGCCGATCAGCTCGCGCGAGCGGCCTTCCAGTTCGCGCTCGTCCAGCATCACATCGAACAGCATGCCGACCAGGTCGATCGCATCTTCGTCCTGCGGGTCCAGCCGGGTCTGGCCCGGATCGACGCCGAGGCGGGTGGCACTGGACAGCACCTCGCTCTTCAGGCGCTGCGCCAATGATTCACCATCCTCGCCGATCGCTGCACGCAGCGTCGCACTGGGCGTGGCCTGCAGCAGCGACAACACCGACATCATCTCGCGCTGGCTGAGCGGACGCTGCTGGCCGATCGCCACCTGCGCGGCCGACGTCGCATCCTCGCGTACGTGGCGGGTCTGCTGCAGCAGTTCGTGCAGCGCTTCCAGCAGCATGCCCTGCTGGCCGGCGTAGGCCTCGCCAGTCCCGCTGTCTTCGCCCGGCAGGTGCTGCTGCATGTGGCCACGCCGCTCGGACCAGCGCGCGGCAAAGCGCTGTGCCCAGGCCGGCGCGGCCTGTTCGTCATCGCCGAACTCAGTGTCGAAGCCCGCGCCCTGCCGCTGTTCCACCAGGTCGTCTAGGGCCGAGGCCATGCGCGGGTCGGGCGCGGCCGACGGCGGACGCCGTGGCGCCCCCATCTGCGACATCACGCCGGCCGCAGCCAGTTGTTCGTCGAGCTTTTCGTAGATGCGGCCGACCGGTGCGCGCAGGTCACGCTCGCACAGCTTGATCAGCACCAGGTGCACTTCCGGGGCCAGTTCACAGCCGGCAAAGGCTTCGTGGATGGCGACACCCAGGTGCTCGGGGCTGATCGGGTTGTGATCGGCATCCAGTTCGCTGCCACCGATCAGCCGGCCCAGTCGGCGGTCGAGCCGCGCCAGCACCGGTTTGAAGTCACGCAGCAGCACGGTGGCGAAGTTGCGCACCGCCAGCCGCGATTCCAGCACATGTTCCGCCAACAGGCTCAGGCCGTCCTCGGCCGGGCCGGACAGGGTCGTTTCGGCCGACAGCGGTTCACCGCTGGCCAGCGCCTCCCAGGCCCGCTGCAGATGGCCCGCAAAGGCGGCCGCGATATCCTCGCGGCGGCGGCGCAGTTCACGCATCGCATCCAGGAACAGCAGCTGCGACGAACCGGCATTGCCGGCCCGGTCGAACAGCGCATCGTCGAACCGCGCCAGTGCGGCCCCGAAGGCCTGGCACAGCGCCGGCAGGACCATGTCCCGGGCACGCTGGAGCTGGGCCGGGTCACGCCCCGGCGATCCCATCGGTGTGGGCACGCTCATCATTCGGGAAGGCTCCCCACCTTCTCTGGTACGACAGACAGCATGGACATCGCGACGGCCGGCACACCCCATGCACCGGTACGTCGATGGTAGGCCGGCCAGCCCGTCGCGGACAGTGAAACAGTCCTCACTTCAAACCTCATGACCGGCGGCCCGGCAAGATAGATATCGTAAGCCGTGCAAGGCCTGCGAGGCGAGGGGAAGCGGCCGTCCGTTTCCCGCCAGTGGCATGACGTTCATCACAGTTTGATATTCAAAGGCCGGACGCGACACAAACGGCGTCGTTGACCACCCCGACTATAATCAAACACCCGTGATGACCGGTTCAGACTCCATGCCCGACCCCGCCGCCCTGCTTGCCCTGGATGCCCGCCGCTCAGTGCCCTCGCGGCAGCTCGGCGAGCCCGGACCGGACCCGGCCACCCTGCAGCGGATGCTGGCTTCGGCGGTGCGCGTGCCCGACCACGGCAAGCGCGTGCCGTTCCGCTTCCTGAAGATCGCCGGCGATGCACGTCACACTCTGGGCGACTTCCTGGTCGAACGCAGCCGCCAGCGCGACCCGCATGCCGGCGAGGCGGTATTCGAGAAGGACCGCCAGCGCTTCAGCCACGCGCCGCTGGTGATCGTGGTGGTGGCCAGCCCGCGCCCGGACCCGAAGGTGCCCGAGCAGGAGCAGCTGATGACCGCCGGCTGCGTCTGCTTCGCCCTGCTGCAGGCGGCACAGGCGCTGGGCTTCGGCGCCCAGTGGCTGACCGCGTGGATGGCGTTCGACCCCGCCGTGCAGGCCCACCTGGGCCTGGCCGCGGGCGAAAGCATCGCGGGTTTCATCCACATCGGTACTCCGAAGGCCGAGGTTCCCGAGCGCGAGCGCCCCGACCCTGCGGCGCTGCTGCGCGACTGGACGCCGCCAGCATGACCCTGCCGGCACCGGCGCCCTCGCTGTACCTGGTTGATGCCAGCATCTACGTGTTCCGCGCCTGGCACTCGCTGCCGGACCAGTTCCAGGATGCACAGGGCTGGCCGACCAACGCCGTGCACGGCTTTGCCCGCTTCCTGCTGGACCTGCTTGAGCGCGAGCGCCCGCGGCACATCGCCATCGCCTTCGACGAAGCGCTGGACAGCGGCTTCCGCCACCGCCTGTACGCGGCCTACAAGGCCAACCGCGACCCGGCCCCGGAAGCACTGAAGCGCCAGTTCGTGCACTGCAAGGCACTTTGCGCCGCGCTGGGCCTGGTGGTGCTGGCCCACCATGACTACGAGGCCGATGACCTGATCGGCAGCGCCCTGCACCAGCACCGGCACAGCCATCGTGGCGTGATCATTTCCGCCGACAAGGACCTGTCGCAGCTGCTGCTCGAACACGACGAGCAGTGGGACTACGCGCGCAACCAGCGCTGGGACGTGGCCGGCGTCAAGGCGCGGCATGGCGTGCATGCACACCAGATCGCCGACTATCTGGCGCTGTGCGGCGATGCGGTGGACAACATTCCCGGCGTCAGTGGTGTCGGCAGCAAGTCCGCCGCCGTGCTGCTGGCGCACTTCGGCAGCATGGATGCGCTGTACGAACGCCTGGACGAAGTGCCGTTCCTGCGCCTGCGCGGCGCCGCGCAGATGGCGGTGCGCCTGCGCGAGCAGCGCGAGCACGCCCTGCTGTGGCGCCAGCTGACCACCATCGCGCTGGATGCGCCGCTGGAAGGCAGCCAGCCCGGACTGCTGCGCCAGGCCGCCGACCCGGAGCTGCTCGGTGGCCTGTGCCAGACCCTGCGTTTCGGCCCGATGACCCGCCGCCGGCTGTTCGATGCCGCCGGCCTGGCCGACCCTCTTCCCATCCACAGCGAGCCCGCATGAGCCAGCGCACTACCGAAGCCCCGCGTGTCGTCTATGAAGGCAAGTACCAGCGCATGCTGGTGCGCGGCACCTGGGAATACAGCGAACGTACCCATGCCGGTGGCCTGGCGGCGATCATCATCGCCGTCACCCCCGAGGACAAGGTGCTGTTCGTCGAACAGTTCCGCGTGCCACTGCAGGCACCCACCATCGAGATGCCGGCCGGCCTGGTCGGCGACATCCATGCCGGCGAGTCGATCGAAGTCTCGGCCGTGCGCGAGCTGGAAGAGGAAACCGGCTGGACCGCCGATCACGCCGAAGTGCTGATGATCGGCCCGACCTCCTCCGGTGCCAGCAGCGAGAAGATCGCCTTCGTACGCGCCACCGGCCTGCGCCGGATCGGCGAAGGCGGCGGCGATGACAGCGAGGACATCACCGTGCACGAGATTCCGCGCGCGCAGGCCGCGGCGTGGCTGGTGCAGAAAATGGGCGAAGGCTACGAGCTGGATGCCAAGCTGTGGGCCGGCCTGTGGATGATCGAGCACCACCTGGACGGGCGCGCGCGTGGCTGACGCCGATCTGCACGCGCTGCCGGCGTTGCTGGGTGCCGACGACCCGGCGCTCTACACGATCCACCAGCCGCAGGGCGCCTCGCCGTTCCTGCTGCTGGCCGACCACGCCGGCCAGCAGGTGCCGCGTGCCCTTGCCGGCCTCGGCTTGCCGCAGGCCGAACTGGACCGCCACATCGGCTGGGACATCGGCATTGCCGGCACCACCCGCGCATTGGCCGAACGGCTCGATGCCTGGGCGATCGAACAGACCTATTCGCGGCTGCTGATCGACTGCAACCGCCCGCTGGCCTCGCCCACGCTGATCCCGGAAGTGAGCGACCACACCAGGGTGCTGGGCAACGCCGGGCTGTCGGCGGCGCAGCGGCAGCAGCGCATCGATGCGATCCACGCGCCCTACCATGCACGCATCGACGCCGAACTGGACGCACGCCGCAATGCCGCCCGCCCCACCCTGCTGGTGATGATGCACAGCTTCACCCCGGTGATGAACGGCATGCAGCGGCCGTGGCAGGCCGGCGTGCTGTACCACCAGGACACGCGATTTGCGCATGCACTGCTGCAGGCGCTGCGCGACGAAGGCGACCTGGTGGTGGGTGACAACGAACCGTACTCGGTGAGCAGCACCAGTGACTACGCAGTGCCGGTGCATGGCGAAGGCCGCGGCCTGGTGCATGTAGAGCTGGAAATCCGCCAGGACCTGATTGCCGATGCCGCCGGGCAACAGGCATGGGCCGAGCGGCTGGCGCGGATCTTCAGCGCGCTGCAGCCGCAGTTGCTGGCCCTGGCATGACCCTATCCACGCATGGCGTGGATCTACCCCACGGCGGGTAGTGCCGGCCGCTGGCCGGCAACGTCAGGGTAGTGAGATCAATGCGTTTGCCGGCCAGCGGCCGGCACGACCGCTACCGCTGCCGGGCGCAGGCCCAGCGCGATCACCACGCCGAGCATGGCGAACAGCGCGGCGCCGTACTGTGCATTGACCATGCCCTGCAGGGCATCGGGACTGGTTGCTGCCTGCGTGCCGCGCGCGGCGTTGGCGACCATCACCAGTACCGCCAGTCCCAACGCGCCGCCGATCTGCTGTGCGGTGGCGGCCATGCCAGATGCCACACCCTGCTGCGGCCCCGGCACGCCCTGCCCGGCCACGATCCACATCGCCGTCCAGCTCATGCCCTGGCCCACGCTGAGCACCACGATGCCCGGCAGCAGCGGCCAGTAGCCGGCGCCATGCGGCATCGCCAGCGCCACCGCAGCGATACCGATGGCGCCGGCGGCGAATCCCCCGGCCAGTACATGCCGTGGCGAACGCCACCGCAGCATGCGTTCGGCAATACGGATGCCGAAGGTGCACACCAGTGTCGGCAGCAGGAAGGCCATCCCGGCCTGCAGCGGGCTCCAGCCGTAGCCGTCCTGGAAGTACAGCGCCAGGAAGTAGTACTGCACGCCATAGCTGCTCATGAACGCGAAGGTCAGGCCGAGGGCCGCACGCAGGCCAGGCAGGCGCAACAGCGAAAACTGCATCAGCGGGTCACGGCTGCGCTTTTCGATCTGTACGAACACCGTCAACAGTACGGCTGAAAGCAGCAGGCAGATGAGCGTGGCCGGTGCCGTCCAGCCCCACTCCGGGCCTTGCACCAGGGTGGTGACCAGCAGGCTGCCGCCGGCAGTGACGGTGAGGCAACCGGCCAGGTCGAATGAACGGCCCTGCACCCGTGCGCCATCGGCCGGCAGCCACGCGCCGGCCGCGACCGCGCACGCCGTGGCCAGGGGAACGATCACCGCCAGCACCGCCGGCCAACCGAACGCCTGGGTCAGCACCCCGCCCAGCAACGTGCCCAACGCCAACCCGACCGCGCTGGCCATGCTCCAGATCGCCAACGCGCGGTTGCGCACCGGGCCTTCCGCGTACAGCGTGTTGATCAGCGCCAGCGTGGCCGGGAACAACAATGCAGCGCCGATGCCCTGCGCCGCGCGCGCGATGATCAGCAGGGTGGCGTTCGGCGCCAGCGCGCCCAGCAGCGAGGCCAGCGCGAACAACAGCATGCCCAGCCGGTAGAAACGGCGGCGGCCGATCAGGTCGGCGGCACGCCCACCCAGCAGCAGGCTGCCGCCGAAGGCCACGGTGTAGGCACTGACCACCCATTGCAGCTGCTGCGCGTTGATCTGCAACGCGCGGCCCATGTCATGCAGGGCGACGAAGATGATGGTGGCATCCAGGGCGATGATCAGCTGGGCAGTGGCCAGCAGGGTCAGCGCCCAGCGCGGGTACTTGAGGGGAGGCATCGGCAGTCTGGCGCGGTGGGGGAGCGCAGTCTCATTGATGCAGCCGAATCAATAAACCCCCAATCCACCATATCTGTCATGATTTTCGGCATGAATGAAGCCCCGATGGACCTCAATGCCGTGCGCATGCTGGTACAGGTGGCCGAGGCACGCAGCTTCACCGTCGCTGCCGGCCAGCTCGGCCTGAGCCAGTCCGGGCTGTCGCGCGCGATCAGCCGGCTGGAAGCCACGCTGGGGGTGAAGCTGCTGCAGCGGAACACCCGCAACGTGGCACTGACCCCGGATGGTCGCCAGTTCGTCGATCAGGTCTCGCCCCTGCTGGCCGGCCTCGACGACGCCGAGCGGCAACTGGCCGACCGCCCGTGCACACCCTCGGGCACGTTGAAGATCAGCGCACCGTCGATGTTCGGGCGCAAGGTGCTGGTGCCGCTGCTGGCGCCGCTGCTGCAGCAGCATCCGCAGCTGCAGGTGGAGGCTGTGCTCAGCGATCGTCTGGTCGACCTGGTCGAAGAAGGGTTCGATGCCGCACTGCGCACCGGCGTCATCGCCGACCAACGCATCGTCGCGCGTCCCCTGCGTCCGCTGCGCTGGGTGACCGTGGCCAGCCCGCAGTACGTGGAGCGCTGTGGCTCGCCGCTCGATGTGGCCGCGCTGCAGGATCATGCCTGCCTGGCGGTGCGCAACCTGCGTAGCGGCCGCCTGGTGGATTGGCAGTTCCTGCAGGACGGGCAACTGCGTGAGTTCACCCCACCAACGCGGATGGTGTTCGACAGCGGTGATCCGCTGGTGGAAGCGGCGATCGCCGGCATCGGCATCGTGCAGGTGATGGATTTCGCGGTGGCCGACGCGCTGGCCGATGGCCGCCTGCAACGCGTGCTGCAGCCGCTCGAAGGCCGCAGCCGTGCGTTGTCGTTGATCTACCCGCCTTCGCGCCAGCACTCACCGAAGCTGCAGATACTGGCCGACGCGCTGCTGGCCGGGGAGTGGTAGCGCCGGCCGCTGGCCGGCACCTCCAGGAATTCAACCGTCTCAGGTTTGCCGGACAGCGGCCGGCACTACCGATCAGGCAAAACCATCGGTGGCGCGCACCAGCGCGTCCACATTCTCCGCTTCGAACGCCGAGTGGCCCGAGGCCGGGGTGATTTCCAGCTTCGCCTTCGGCCAGACCTTGGTCAGGTCCCAGGCATTGGCCAGCGGGCAGACCACGTCGTAGCGGCCGTGCACGATCACACCCGGGATGTCGGCGATGCGGTGCGCGTCGCGCAGCAGCTGGTCTTCCACCTCGAAGAAGCCACCATTGACGAAGTAGTGGTTCTCGATGCGGGCGAAGGCCAGGGCGAAATGCGGGTCTTCGTGGCTGTTGATGAAGTCATCATCGACGTGCAGGAAGCTGGTCGCGCCTTCCCACACCGCCCACGCCTTGGCCGCTTCCAGCCGCGTGGTTTCGTCGTCGCTGGTCAGGCGGCGGTGGAAGGCCGAGATCAGGTCGTGGCGCTCGACGGCCGGAATCGGCTTCAGGTAATGCTCCCACGCATCCGGGAACAGGCGGTTGGCGCCTTCCTGGTAGAACCACTCCAGTTCCCAGCGGCGCAGCATGAAGATGCCGCGCAGCACCAGTTCGGTCACGCGCTGCGGGTGGGTTTGGGCATAGGCCAGGGCCAGGGTCGAACCCCAGCTGCCGCCGAACACCTGCCAGCGATCGACCTTCAGGTGCTCGCGCAGTTTTTCGATATCGGCAACCAGGTCCCAGGTGGTGTTGTCCACCAGGTCGGCGTGCGGGGTGGATCGGCCGGCACCGCGCTGGTCGAACAGGATGATGCGGTACTTGGCCGGGTCGTGGAACTGGCGCATCTTGTCGCTGCAGCCGCCGCCCGGACCACCGTGCAGCATCACCACCGGCTTGCCGTCCGGGTTGCCGCACTGTTCGAAGTACAGCGTGTGGCGGTCGTCGACCTTCAGGGTGCCGACGTCGTAAGGGGTGATGGCGGGGTACAGCGTACGCATGCTTGCAGCTCCAGGGTGATGCCCTGCCGGGGCAGGAGAACCCCCATTCTAGGCCGGTCGCCGGCCGAGGGTGATGCGGTCGCGCTGCTCCAGGTCCCGCACGGTCTTCACGTCGGCGAATGCTGCCGCCTCGAACAGCGCGCGGATCGCTTCGCCCTGGTCCCAGCCATGTTCGATCAGCAGCCAGCCGCCGGGCAGCAGGTGCGCCTGGCCGCCGTCGACGATGCGGCGGATGTCATCCAGGCCATCCACGCCAGAGGCCAGCGCGGTAGCCGGTTCGAAGCGCAGGTCGCCCTGCTGCAGATGCGGATCGTCACTGGCGATGTACGGCGGGTTGCTGGCGATCAGGTCGAAGCGCGCGCCCTGCAGCGGCGCGTACCAGTCATGCCCGCCCTCGGCGAAGCGCACGTTGTGCAGTTCATGGCGCGCGGCGTTGCGCGCGGCTACCGCCAGTGCACCCGCACTGGCATCGGTGGCCAGCACCTGCGCCTGCGGCCGTTCGCTGGCCAGCGCCAGCGCGATCGCGCCGCTGCCGGTACCGAGGTCGGCCAGCTGCAGCGGGCCGTCCAGTGGCAGGCGATCCAGCGCCAGTTCCACCAGCAGTTCGGTTTCCGGGCGCGGAATCAGCGTGGCCGGATCGACGTCGAGGTCCAGCGTCCAGAAACCGCGGCGGCCGGTCAGGTAGGCCACAGGCTCACCGGCCACGCGACGCGCCAGCAGCGCTTCGAAGGTGGCGAGTTCAGCGGCGGGCAGCGGATCGGTAGCGTGTGCGAACAGCCAGCTGCGCGGGCGCTCCAGCACGTGCAGCAGCAGCAGTTCGGCCTCATGGCGGGCCTCGATGCCGCCCAGGCGGGCACTGGCCTCGGCCACGACCTGGCGCAGGGAGGGTTCGGTTTTGACGGACATGCCGCAATTGTAGAGTCGAGCTTGCTCGACTGCTTTTGATTGAGATGACGGGCGGGTCCGGGAAAGCCGTCGAGCAAGCTCGACGCTACGGAACGCCGGAATCCGTTCAGGTTCTAGCGGACGGGATAAGGAAGAGCTATCGGCCGCCTTCACCCGCCAGGGAAGATTTTCCTTGTCACACAGGCACTTGCAGGATGGATGCGGTCAGGTTCAGTGCCTGCTCATTGCGTTTTTATAGACTCCATCTATCAAATAGATGCAATCAATGGATTGTTCTTATCGATGGCGAATCGGTAACCTAGCTCCTGTCGATTCACCCACTCCCCTTCACCCAGAGGAATAACGATGTCCCTGATCAACACCCAGATCCAGCCGTTCGAAGCCAACGCTTACCTGAATGGCGAGTTCATCAAGGTTTCCGACAGCACCCTGAAGGGCCAGTGGTCGGTCCTGATCTTCATGCCGGCCGCCTTCACCTTCAACTGCCCGACCGAGATCGAAGACGCTGCTGACCATTACGCCGAGTTCAAGAAGGCCGGCGCCGAGGTCTACATCGTCACCACCGACACCCACTTCTCGCACAAGGTGTGGCACGAAACCTCGCCGGCCGTCGGCAAGGCCCAGTTCCCGCTGGTCGGCGACCCGACCCACCAGCTGACCAACGCCTTCGGCGTGCACATTCCGGAAGAAGGCCTGGCCCTGCGCGGCACCTTCATCATCAACCCGGAAGGCGTGATCAAGACCCTGGAGATCCACTCCAACGAGATCGCCCGTGACGTCTCCGAGACCCTGCGCAAGCTGAAGGCTGCCCAGTTCACCGCCGCCAACCCGAACCAGGTGTGCCCGGCCAAGTGGAAGGAAGGCGAGAAGACCCTGACCCCGTCGCTGGACCTGGTCGGCAAGATCTAAGGCAGTACCGGCCTGCCGTGGCCCCACGCCACGGCGCGCCCTTCATCCCCGTGCCGGTCCCCCCGCCGGCGTGGGGGTGAACCCAAGACAGCCAATGCTCGCCCGCCTTGGCCAGCCAGCCCCTTCCACGGTCGCTGTCTTGGGTTCACCCCTACCCCCTGCTGGTCCGCTACCTTCTACAGCGGTGCCACGCCCCCTGTTTGCCTGAAGCCAGGAGATGACCCGATGTTGGACGCCAACCTGCAGTCGCAGCTGAAGACCTATCTGGAGCGCGTGACCCGCCCGATCCAGATCACCGCGCACGCCGACGACGGCGCCAAGTCGCAGGAGATGCTGGAACTGCTGCAGACCCTGGAAAGCCTGTCGGACAAGATCTCGTTGCAGGTGCTGCGCGACGGCCAGGGCCGCGTGCCGTCCTTCGACCTTGGCACCCCGGGCCAGGACATCCACCTGACCTTCGCCGGCCTGCCGATGGGCCATGAGTTCACCTCGCTGGTGCTGGCCCTGCTGCAGGTCGGCGGCCACCCGTCCAAGGCCACCGCCGAGCTGATCGAGCAGGTGCAGAACCTGGAGGGCGACTTCAAGTTCGAAACCTACTTCTCGCTGTCCTGCCAGAACTGCCCGGACGTGGTACAGGCGCTGAACCTGGCCGCCGTGCTCAACCCGCGCATCCAGCACGTGGCCATCGACGGCGCCCTGTTCCAGGACGAAGTCGAGAAGCGCGAGATCATGTCGGTGCCGACCGTGTACCTCAACGGTGAAGTGTTCGACCAGGGCCGCATGACCCTGGAGCAGATCGTCGCCAAGCTGGACACCAATGCCAGCAAGCGCGATGCCGAGAAGATCGCCGCCAAGGATGCCTTCGACGTGCTGGTGGTCGGCGGTGGCCCGGCGGGTGCGGCCGCAGCGATCTACGCCGCGCGCAAGGGCATCCGCACCGGTATTGCCGCCGAGCGTTTCGGTGGCCAGGTGCTGGACACCATGGCGATCGAGAACTTCATCTCGGTGAAGGAGACCGAAGGCCCGAAGCTGGCCACGGCGCTGGAGCAGCACGTGCGCGAGTACGACGTGGACATCATGAACCTGCAGCGCGCCAGCGCGCTGGTGCCGGCCGGTGAAGACGGCCTGGTGCAGGTGCAACTGGAGAACGGCGCGGTGCTGAAGTCGCGTTCGGTGATCCTGTCCACCGGCGCGCGCTGGCGGCAGATGAACGTGCCGGGCGAAGACCAGTACCGCAACAAGGGCGTGGCCTACTGCCCGCATTGCGATGGCCCGTTGTTCAAGGGCAAGCGCGTGGCGGTGATCGGCGGCGGCAACTCCGGCGTCGAGGCGGCCATCGATCTGGCCGGCATCGTGTCGCATGTAACCCTGCTGGAATTCGATTCCAGCCTGCGCGCCGACGAAGTGCTGCAGAAGAAGCTGCGCAGCCTGGCCAACGTGACCGTGCTGAACAGCGCGCAGACCACCGAAGTGCTGGGTGACGGCAGCCGCGTCACCGGCCTGGTCTACAAGGACCGCGTCGGCGGCGATGCCCACCGCGTCGAGCTGGAAGGCATCTTCGTGCAGATCGGCCTGCTGCCCAACACCGAGTGGTTGAAGGACACCGTGGCACTTTCGCCACGTGGCGAGATCGTCATCGATGACCGTGGCCAAACCAACCTGCCGGGCGTGTTCGCCGCAGGCGATTGCACCACGGTACCCTACAAGCAGATCATCATCGCCATGGGCGCTGGCTCGACCGCCGCACTGAGCGCGTTCGACCACCTGATCCGCTCGTCGGTGAGCAACAGCAGCGGTGCCGTTGCTGAAGCGGCCTGATCCACCGTTCCCAGATCACCGGGAACATTGTCTGCCTGCCGGGTAACCAAGCCGTCAGCCGGTCCGTTACCCCTGGGGTGTAAGGATGAACCTACGTGATCTGAAGTACCTGGTAGCCCTGGCCGACCACAAGCATTTCGGCCGGGCTGCCGCCTCCTGCTTCGTCAGCCAGCCCACGCTGTCGACGCAGATCCGCAAGCTGGAAGAAGAGCTGGGCCTGCCGCTGGTGGAACGCGCGCCGCGCAAGGTGATGCTGACCCCGGCCGGGCAGGAAGCCGCGGCCCGCGCACGGGTGATCGTGTCCGAAGTGGAGCAACTGAAGGAAGCGGCACGACGCAGCCGCGATCCGGAAGCCGGTACGGTGCGCCTGGGGATCTTCCCGACCCTGGGCCCGTACCTGCTGCCGCATGTGATCCCGCGCATCCGCGAACGCTTCCCGGAGCTGGAGCTGCTGCTGGTCGAGGAAAAGAGCGACGTGCTGCTGGACCGCCTGCGCGAAGGCAAGCTCGATGCCGCGCTGCTGGCGCTGCCGGTGATCGACGACCAGCTGCATGCCGAGTTCCTGTTCGAGGAGCCGTTCCTGCTGGCCGTGTCCGGGCGCCATCCGCTGGCCCGCCGCGAACACCTGGACGTGCAGGAGCTGGCCACGCAGAAGCTGCTGCTGCTGGAAGACGGCCATTGCCTGCGCGACCAGGCGCTGGAAGTGTGTCGACTGTTCGGCGCCAACGAGAAATCCGAGTTCCGCGCCACCAGCCTGGAAACCCTGCGGCAGATGGTCGCCGCCGACGTCGGCATCACCCTGCTTCCCAGCCTGTCGGTGCAGCCGCCGGTGCCGCGCTCGAACAACATCCGCCTGCTCGACTTCACCGGCGAAGGTCGTCCCAGCCGCCGCATCGCCATGATCTGGCGCCGCAGCTCGGCGATGAATGGCTTCCTGATGGAGCTGGCCGACCAGTTCAAGCGGCTGCCGCATGCACTGTTCACCCTCGACGCGGTGAATGCCGCCGGCGACGACGCCAATGCATTGCCCGGCCCCGCGCTGAACGGCTGAGCCCCCGCAGCATTGGTCCGGAATCGGCAGGAGTCGATTCCGGTCGCATTTGTCCCCACAATACAGACAGGCGGCGCCAGCGGGTGCCGCCTTTTGCATGGTTTTCAACCAAGGAGCGTCACCATGAACACCGCCAGCGGCCTGCCGCCGTCGATCACTGTTTCCACCTTCGACATGGACCGCCTGGAGGCCATGCTCGACTCCCCTGCGCTGAGCCAGACGCCTGCCGCGCTCGCGCTTGCTGAAGAACTCAACCGGGCCACCGTGCTGGCGCCGGACCAGATTCCCGAAGGCATCGTCATGATGCATTCGCGCGTGGAATGCGAAGATGAAGTGTCGGGCGAAAAACACGTCCTGACCCTGGTCTTCCCCCGCGAAGCCAACGTCGATGAAGGCAAGGTTTCCGTGCTGGCCCCGGTCGGCAGTGCCCTGCTCGGCCTGGCCATCGGCCAGAGCATCGACTGGAATGCGCCCGGCGGCCGCAAGCTGCGCCTGCGCGTGACCGCGGTCCACAACGACCGCCCCTGATTACCGCTGCGCACCGCGCGCGATTCGATCCCCCTGCACCAGGAGCCGTAATGAGTACCCCGTCCAAACTGTCCCAGCTGCGCGAACTGTCCGTGGTCGTTGCCGATACCGGTGACTACGACGCGATCAAGCGCCTGCAGCCGGTGGATTGCACCACCAACCCGACCCTGGTGAAGAAGGCGCTGGACCTGCCGGTCTACGCCGAACTGATCGAACGCGAACTGGCCTGGGGCCGCCAGCAGAGCGGTGACCGCGAAGCCGTGGTGCACGCCGTGGCCGACCGCCTGACCATCGGCGTCGGTGCGTTGCTGAGCACGCTGGTGCCGGGCCGCGTGTCCACCGAAGTGGACGCCGACCAGGCCCACGATACCGCCGCGACCGTGGCCAAGGCCCGCCAGTTCATCCAGATGTACGCCGATGCCGGCGTGCCGCGCGAGAAGATCCTGATCAAGATCGCTGCGACCTGGGAAGGCGTGGAAGCCGCGCGCATCCTGCAGGCCGAGGGCATCGACTGCAACCTGACCCTGATCTTCAACCCGACCCAGGCGCTGGCCTGCAGCGAAGCCGGCGCGTTCCTGATCTCGCCGTTCGTCGGCCGCATCCTGGACTGGTACGTGGCCAACGGCCAGGCCCCGGCCAGCATCGATGAAGACCCGGGCGTGAAGTTCGTGCGCGGCGTGTATGCCGAGTTCAAGCGCCGCGGTTCGCCGACGGTGGTGATGGGCGCCTCGTTCCGTTCGACCGCGCAGATCGAAGCGCTGGCCGGCTGCGACCGCCTGACCATTTCGCCGGACCTGCTGGAGAAGCTGGACGCCGACCATGGCGAGCTGCCGCGCAAGCTGGTGGCCGGTGCCGCCGACGGCGCAGCGGTGACCCCGATCGACGCAGCGAAGTTCGCCGCCGACCTGGCCGCCGATCCGATGGCGACCGAGAAGCTGGCGACCGGTATCGATGCGTTTGCCAAGGATCTGCAGGCGCTGCGCGAGCGCATTCGTTCGGAACTGTGATTCCGGCGAACGGCTGAGCCCCTCGTGGTGGGGACTCAGAGCAAAAGCCGCGCTGGGTCGGGCGGGTTGGGTTCGCGGGAGACGCCGTGAATCCATCCCTGGAGGCTTGGCCGCCGCATCCATGCGGCGGACACTCCCGCGAACCCAACCCGCCCGCCCTCTGACAGTTTCCGGTGGCCGCCCGCCACGGAAGAAAGAAAGAAAAGCAACAGCGGGTCGCGCGCTGCGCTTGCTCGCAGTCGAGCAAGCTCGACTCTACGGAGCACTGCATACAAACAAAAGGACGCGGCGAAGGCCGCGTCCTTTTGTTTTCCTTCAGTCCGTCAGTAACCCATGCTCTTGCCCACCGTCACAGGGAAATGATCGGAGGCGGGACGGGTGCAGATGGCGGGACCGTCCACGGCATGGATGCCGTGGCCGAGCCCCCAAGGACGGGTTTACGGCGTGTCCCGCCATCTGCACCCGTCCCGCCCAACTCACAACAACCCAGAGCCGCTTTGGCTTTGGCTTCTGCCGTAGATTCTGCCCGCCGCAGGCGGACCACCGCGCGTCAGCGCGGCCCCTCCACATCCAGCCCGATCGGGCAGCTCACGCCGGTGCCGCCGATACCGCAGTAACCGTTCGGATTCTTCGCCAGGTACTGCTGGTGATAATCCTCGGCGTAGTAGTACGTCGGCGCCGGGTACACGATCTCGGTGGTGATCGGGCCGTAGCCGGCCGCATCCAGCTGCGCCTGGTAGGCCTCGCGGCTGGCCAGCGCGGCGGCGTACTGGGCCTCGTCGGTGGCGTGGATCGCCGAGCGGTACTGGGTGCCGGTGTCGTTGCCCTGGCGCATGCCCTGGGTCGGGTCGTGGCTTTCCCAGAACAGCTGCAGCAGCCGCTCCAGGCTCACCACCGCCGGGTCGAACACCACCTGCACCACTTCGGTGTGGCCGGTCAGGCCCGAACACACCTCTTCATAGGTCGGGTTCGGGGTGATGCCACCGGCGTAACCCACCGAGGTGCTGTACACGCCCGGCTCGTTCCAGAACTTGCGTTCGGCGCCCCAGAAGCAGCCCAGCGCGAAGCGGATCTGCTGCAGGCCGGCGAAACGGTCCTTCAGCGGATGACTGTTCACGAAGTGCTGGTTGCTGTGCAGCGGCAGCGGCTGCTCGCGCCCCGGCAGCGCTTCTTCCGGGCGCGGCAGGCGCTGCTTGAAGGCCCCGATGCCGAGGATGCCCTGGCCAATTCCCAACATGTTGCGCTCCTACGCCGGAAGGCCGGCAATGTCGTCTGCATCTGAAATGGGGTCGTCCGGCGCGTGGCCCAAGTCCAGCGAGGCTACGATGTCCTCCGCCTGCGGCCGCGCCGCATCCGGGATGCCGACCCGCAGTACGCCGAACAATGGCAGCTCGCCCATGCCACCCAGCAGCTGCTCGCCAAACACGAAGGCGGGGATGCCGGCGTCTTCCAGCGCGTGCTTGACCAGGTGGGCATCGAACAGGTTGTCGGCCTTGTACACGATGTGCATGCGGCGGCTCCTTGGGGCAGGGGTCCAGCATACGCCCGGACGCTGAATGCTGGCGCTGTGCTCGCCGGCCAGCGGCCGGCACTACCGGAAGAGGGGTTGGTAGTGCCGGCCGCTGCCCGGCACCCCAGGCGCCGCCGGGCAGCCCTGCGCCGTACGCGCTAGACTGTTGGTCTTTCTGCCCTTTTTCGCCCCAGACTCATGTCCGAGCACACCCCCGCCAGCCCCGAGACCCCCGCCGACAGCCACGAAAAGCGCGATTTCATCCGCCAGATCGTGCGCGAGGACCTGGCCAGCGGAAAGCACCAGGCGATCAAGACCCGCTTCCCGCCCGAGCCGAACGGCTACCTGCACATCGGCCATGCCAAGTCGATCTGCCTGAACTTCGGCATCGCCGGTGAGTTCAGCGGTGTCTGCAACCTGCGCTTCGACGACACCAACCCGGCCAAGGAAGATCCGGAATACGTGGCCGCGATCCAGGACGACGTGCGCTGGCTGGGCTTCGAGTGGAACGAGCTGCGCCACGCCTCGGACTACTTCCAGACCTACTACCTGGCCGCCGAGAAGCTGATCGAACAGGGCAAGGCCTATGTCTGCGACCTGTCGGCCGAGGAAGTGCGCGCCTACCGTGGCACCCTGACCGAGCCGGGCCGCCCGTCGCCGTGGCGCGACCGCAGCGTCGAGGAGAACCTGGACCTGTTCCGCCGCATGCGCGCCGGTGAGTTCCCGGATGGCGCGCGCACCCTGCGCGCCAAGATCGACATGGCCAGCGGCAACATCAACCTGCGCGATCCGGCGCTGTACCGCATCAAGCACGTCGAACACCAGAACACCGGCAATGCGTGGCCAATCTACCCGATGTACGACTTCGCCCACGCGCTGGGCGATTCGATCGAGGGCATCACCCACTCGCTGTGCACGCTGGAATTCGAAGACCACCGCCCGCTGTACGACTGGTGCGTGGACAACGTGGATTTCGCCCATGACGACGCGCTGACCCAGCCGCTGGTCGACGCCGGCCTGCCGCGCGAAGCGGCCAAGCCGCGCCAGATCGAGTTCTCGCGCCTGAACATCAACTACACGGTGATGAGCAAGCGCAAGCTGATGGCGCTGGTCACCGAACAGCTGGTGGACGGCTGGGAAGACCCGCGCATGCCGACCCTGCAGGGCCTGCGCCGCCGTGGCTACACGCCGGCGGCGATGCGCCTGTTCGCCGAGCGCGTGGGCATCAGCAAGCAGAATTCGCTGATCGACTTCAGCGTGCTGGAAGGCGCGTTGCGCGAAGACCTGGACAGCGCCGCGCCGCGCCGGATGGCCGTGGTCGACCCGGTCAAGCTGGTGCTGACCAACCTCCCCGAAGGCCACGAAGAGCAGCTGACCTTCAGCAACCATCCGAAGGACGAAAGCTTCGGCAGCCGCCAGGTGCCGTTCGCACGCGAAGTGTGGATCGACCGCGAGGATTTCGCCGAAGTGCCGCCGAAGGGCTGGAAGCGCCTGGTCCCGGGTGGCGAAGTGCGCCTGCGTGGCGCCGGCATCATCCGCTGCGATGAAGTGATCAAGGATGCCGACGGCACCATCACCGAGCTGCGCGGCTGGCTGGATCCGGAATCGCGCCCGGGCATGGAAGGCGCCAACCGCAAGGTCAAGGGCACCATCCACTGGGTCAGTGCCGTGCATGGCTTGCCGGCCGAAATCCGCCTGTACGACCGCCTGTTCTCGGTGCCGAACCCGGACGACGAATCGGAAGGCAAGACCTACCGCGATTACCTCAACCCGGAATCGCGCCGCACCGTCACCGGCTATGTCGAGCCGGCCGCGGCCAGCGCCGCCCCGGAGCAGTCGTTCCAGTTCGAACGTACCGGCTACTTCGTTGCCGACCGCCGCGACCACGCCGAAGCCAAGCCGGTGTTCAACCGCAGCGTGACCCTGCGCGACACCTGGTCGGCCTGAGGACCTGCGCGGGCGCCAGCACGGCGCCCGCTCGCCCGCGACGATGATCACCGCCCTCTCCGCCCTGCTCTGGTTCATCTCGCAGCATCCGCTGCTGACGTTCTTTGCAGCGATGGTGCTGGCCGGGCTGGTCTCGTGGTGGCGGCGCTTTCCGGGCTACGCCATCGTGGTGTTCCCGCTGGCGATGCTCAACATCTTCCTCGGCAGCTTCCTCAACGCCACCTTCCTCAATTCGGTGGGTGAGCGCGGTGAAGCGGTGATCGTCAAGGCCGAGGAAACCAACTCCACCCTCAACGAACAGTACATCTGGCGCTACGAAGCGGTGCTGCGTACCGCCGAGGGCCGTGACGTGGAGGTGGTGTTCCATACCAACACCGCCTCGCTGTGGCCACTGGAGAACGCGATCCGCATCCCGGCGCAGGACCAGCCGTTCGTGGTGAAGTACACCCCGGGCTTCCCGCGCAACTTCGTCATCCTTACCAACGAATCACCGCACGGCATCGCGCAGGCCCGGGCCAGCGCGCGCGAACGGGTGGAAGCGGCCGCACGCAAGCTGCATTTCAGCCCGGGCAACGCCGATTTCCGCGCAGACTATCGCCGCGAGCTGGACACCTGGCTGCGCGAGCATGGCAATGATCCGCAGCAGCAGCGCGACGCGCAGCGCTATCGCGCCGAACTCGAAGCGCTCGACGCGATCGATCGCTAGACCCCAGGCACGGCCTGGATGTTCCACCCCATCCATCCACAGGCCTGACATGACCACGACTTCCACCGCCCTCCTCCCGCTGCTGCAGCAGGTCCTGCAGGGCGCCGGCATCGCCAGCCGCGTCGACGGTGGCGCACTACTGCTGGACAGCGGCCTGCGCCTGACCCCGCATGCAGTGGCCGCGAATGAACGCGACAACGGTGGCTGGCAGACCTCTACCGTCATCGAGACCCAGCACCCCGTGCTGTTCGCCGACGGCCTGTTCGAGTACCAGCACGCCAACGGTGCCGACGAACAGGCCTCGCTGCTGTCCGGCTTCCAGACCTGGATCCGGGTGGACCTGGCGACCCTGCAGACCGCCGTCGGCGCGGCAGACGCACAGGGCCTGCCGATGTTGGGCCTGAGCTATCCGGGCGCCGACGAAGGCGAAGAACTGCAGCGCACCGTGGTGCTGGGGCCGCTGGCGCACTACCGCGCACAGGAGGTGGATGCCTCCACCTGCAGCGAGGACGACCACGGTTCCTGCCCGTGCTGCCTGTTCACCCGCAGCATGGACGCCTTCGATGAGCTGCTGAGGGCGCGCCCGTTCCTGGCCATCCGCCTGTTCGCCTCGCGCGACGCCGAAGGCCTGTGCGAGGCCGATTGCCGGGTCAACGGCCACGATTTCGCCGCTGCCCTGCCCCTGCTGCGCGCCTATGCCGCCAGCTGGCCACAGGCCGGCCTGGAGTTCCGCAAGCAGTACGTGGTGATCCGCACCGGCTCGCCGGGCTGACCCGTCGCCACACCCGGTACAGGCCGGTGCGGCTACACTGCGCGCCGGTTTCCCAAGCAACCGCACCTTCTTCCATCCCACACGAGGCACCCCCGCGATGCTGTACGCGCAAGTCCACCTGACCCTTCCCGCCTGGATCCACGACCAGATCGACCTGGATCGTCGATATCCCGGCGATGAGGCCAAGGTCGCGCTGGCGATCGAGCTGTCGCGGCTGAACGTCGAGCACGCCAGTGGCGGCCCGTTCGGCGCGGTGGTGTTCGGCCCGGATGACAAGGTGATCGCTGCCGGCGTGAACCGGGTGATGCCGCACGCGACCTCGCTGGCGCACGCCGAGAACATGGCCTACATGCTGGCCCAGCAGCGCCTGCAGACCCCGCGCCTGAACGCGGTGCTGTCGCCGGTCACCCTGGCCACCAGCTCGCAGCCGTGCTGCCAGTGCTACGGCGCCACAGTGTGGGCCGGCATCGACCGCCTGCTGATCGGCGCCAACTCGGCCGACGTCGAGGAACTGACCCCGTTCGACGAAGGCCCGCTGCCGGCTGACTGGGTGGGCGAGCTCAACAAGCGCGGCATCGAAGTGGTGCAGGGCCTGAACCGCGACGCCGCACGCAGCGTGCTGCGCGCCTATGGGGAAAGCGATGGCGCCCGTTACTGAGGCCGGCATCGGCCTGCTGTGCCTGTGCCGGCAGGGCTTCGAGCCCGAGCTGGCCGGCGAGCTGCAGTTCCGCGCGGGCGAAGCCGGTTTCGCCGGCTATGCGCGCACCCAGCGCAATGACGGCTATGTGCTTTTCATGTGCGACGAAGCCGCTGCATTGGCACCGCGCCTGCGCTGGCGCGAACTGATCTTCGCGCGGCAGAAGCTGGTGGTGCTGGCCGAGTTGCCGCAGCTGGACCCGAGCGACCGCATCACGCCGATGCTGGAGGTGCTGGCCGATGCGCCGCGCTTCGGCGACCTGTGGGTTGAGCACCCCGACTCGGATGCGGGCAAGCCGCTCTCCGGCCTGGCGCGTGCCTTCGGCAACGCGCTGCGCCCGGCGCTGCGCAAGGCCGGCAAGCTGGCCGACAAGCCGAACAACCGCCTGCCACGCCTGCACGTGGTGTTCGTCGATGGTACCCATGCCTTCGTCTGCATCGCCGACCCGGCCGACAGCGCGCCGTGGGCGCTGGGCATTCCGCGCCTGAAGCTGCTGCCCGAAGCCCCCTCGCGTTCGGCACTGAAGCTGGACGAAGCGCTGTTGACCCTGCTGACGCCGGAAGAACGCGAGGCACTGGCCAAGCCTGGCATGCGTGCGGCCGACCTCGGTGCTGCACCGGGCGGCTGGACCTGGGTGCTGACCCGCCAGCACATGCACGTGCTGAGCATCGACAACGGGCCGCTGCGCCAGCACGTGCTGGACACCGGCCTGGTCGAGCACCTGCGCGCCGATGGCTTCCACTGGCATCCGGAACAGCCACTGGACTGGATGGTCTGCGACATGGTCGAGCAGCCGCGCCGCGTGGCCGAGCGCATGGCCACCTGGTTCCGCGAAGGCTGGTGCCGGCACGCGATCTTCAACCTGAAGCTGCCGATGAAGAGGCGCTGGGACGAGACCCGGCTGTGCCTGGACCTGTTCCAGGACCAGGCCGGCAAGCCGCTGGTGGTACGCGCCAAGCAGCTGTACCACGACCGCGAAGAGATCACGGTACTGGCCTCGCCGCTGCGCTGAGGCCATCGTGCCCGCCGGGCAGGGCCCGGCGCTACCGAGGGATGCAACCATGCGATACCGCTCGACTCCGATACTGATCGCCCTGCTGGCGGCGGCTCCCGCCCTTGCCCAGCAGTTGCCGCATACGCCCGCGCACAGCCAACCGCTCGGCCCGACCGGAGGCGCGATCCGCCAGCAACCGCTGGGCGCTGGCCGGGTCACCGGCAGCGTGGAGATTGCACAGCCGGCCGGCGAAGCACAGGTGACCGTACGTTCGCTGGAACCGAGCAGCGTGGTCGGCCAGTACCGCATCCGCTTCAGCGACCTGGACGTGAACGGCGATGGCTTCATCAGCCGCGAGGAAGCACAGGCCAACCCGGCGTTGGCCGACGAGTTCAACGCGCTGGACCGCAGGCACCGCGGCAAGCTCGACCGCGCCGACCTGGCCGGTTGGCTGGTGGATTGATCCGCCGTCGCGATCTTCATCCACGCATGGCGTGGATCTACTGACGCCGGGCACACGACCCGCTCCCGGTAGGTGCCAACCTTGGTTGGCACACTGTCGGAGCGTGCCAACCAAGGTTGGCACCTACCAGAGCGGCCGGTACTCCGATCAGACGCCCGCGGCGCGTTTCCAGAATGCCTGCACCAGCGGCGGCCATTTGCCGACGCAGCCCAGCGCGCGGCCGCGGGCCAGGGTCAGGTGCATCTCGTCATTGGAGAACAGGCGGTTGATCGCATCGAAGCTGTAGGCGGCGATGTGAGTGTCGCTGCGGCGTTCGCGGGCCCAGCGCTGCAGCCGCTGCGGTGAAAGGCGTGGCTGGCCGCGGCGTTCCGTCGAAGGCGCCAGCCACTGCTGCAGGGCGGCGACATCGCGCAGGCCCAGGTTCACGCCCTGCCCGGCCAGCGGATGCACGACATGCGCGGCATCGCCCAGCGCCAGTACGCGACCGGCGACATAGTGGCGAGCGAGCTGACGACGCAGCGGGAACGCCGCACGTGCCGAGGCCAGCCGCAGTTCGCCCAGGCGGGCGGCAAAGGCACGGGTCAGTTCGCGGTTGAACGCCGCTTCGTCCAGTGCCAGCACGCGCGCGGCTTCATCCTCCGGAAGGGTCCAGACGATCGAACTGCGGCGCTCGGCCACCGGCAGCAGCGCCAGCGGTCCGGTCGGCAGGAAGCGCTGCCAGGCCGTGGCCTGGTTCGGCAGTTCGCTGTCCACGTAGGCCACCACGCCACGCTGGCGGTAGTCATGCCGCTCGACCTCGATCCCGGCCAGCTGGCGCAGGGTCGATTCGGCGCCGTCGGCGGCCACCGCCAGCGCCGCCTCCAGGCGACGGCCGTCGTCGAGGCGCAGCCGCACGCCGGCCTCGTCCTGCTCCAGCGCCTCCACCCGCGCCGGGCAATGCAGCTGCACGCCCGCGGCCGGCAGCGCCGCCCACAGGTGATCCTGCAGCAGGCCGTTCTCGACGATGTAGCCGAGCTCGCGCCGACCGAAGCGGTCCGCGTCGAACAGCAGGTCCTCGCCACCCGCGGCGTCCCACACCTGCATGCGCCGGTACGGCCACGCGCGGGCCTGCGCGATGGCAGGCCACACGCCCAGCCGGTTCAACAGCTGCACATTGTCAGCGGCGAAGGCAAACACCCGCAGGTCCGGCTGCGCGGCCTGCCAGGGTGCCGGTTCACGCCCTTCCACCAGTGCGACCGAGAGCCCGGCATCGGCCAGTGCCAGCGCGCAGGCCGCGCCCACCACGCCGCCGCCGACGATCGCCACGTCCAGTCGCGCGCGCCGGTTCATGCGGCTTCTCCTCGGCACAGGCGCGGCACCTCGCCGCGGAAGCCCATCGCGCCACCGACCAGCATCGACTGCACCGCAGCACGTTGCGCGGCGACCAGGCCGAGGCTGCGCAGCGGTCGCATCAACGGTGCCGGATTGCTGGTCAGTCGCGCCAGGCCACCGGAGAACGCCACCGTCTGCCGGCGGTCCTCCTCACGGCGCGCGACATAGGCCTGCAGCAACGCGTCACTGCCGGCGTCCTCATGCGCATCCTCCAGCAGCTCGGCCAGGGTCAGCGCATCGCGCAGGCCCAGGTTGAAGCCCTGTGCGCCCAACGGGTGGATGGTCTGTGCGGCATTGCCAAGCAGCACCGCGTGCTCACCGGCCAGCGCGCGCGCCAGCACCTGGATCAGCGGATACGCACTGCGCGGGCCGGAGTCGAGCAGGCGGCCGGCACGCCAGCCGATCGCATGCTGCAGCCGCTGCAGCCAGGCGGCATCATCCAGCGCCATCACCGCGTCGGCCTGGTCGCGCGCAACACCGTGCACGGTGCCGAAGTGGCGGTCGCCTCGCGGCAGCAGCGCGGTCGGGCCGGTATCGGTGAAGCGCTCCCACGCCGTGCCATCCGGCGCGCGCTGGCTGCGCACGCGGGCGACAAACAGCGTCTGCTGGAAATCATGGCGGTCGACCTCGATCCCCAGCGCATCGCGCACGCCACTGGTGGTGCCATCGGCACCGACCACCAGCCGGGCCAGCAGCACGCGTTCGCCCGCCTCGTCGGCCACCCGCACCTGGCGGTAGCCATCGAGTACCCCGCCCAGCCCCAGGAAACGCATCGGCCGGTAACGGCGCAGTCGCGGCAGCTCCTGCAGCCGTGCCTCCAGGGCCTGGCCGAAGTCGCGCGCAACCACCACCTGGCCGAACCAGGGCCGGTCATAGTCACTGGCCTCAAGCTGCACGCGGCCGAAATCACCGGCGCGGCTGACATGGATGCGGCGGATCGGGCCCGGTGCCATCGCCAGCTTCTGCATCACCCCCAACGCGGTCAGCGCGTTGACGGTGGCCGCGGCGAAACTGAGGTTGCGCTGGTCGAACACCGCCGGCAGCTCACCGGCGGGACTGGCCTCGAGCAGGCCTACGTCGCGGCCCAGGCGCTCCAGGGCAATGGCCAGGCTGGCGCCGACCAGGCCGCCTCCGACGATCAGCACGTCATGTCGTTCACTCATGCGTTCATGATACGCGCTCGTCCCGACTGTACGTAGAACGGGACCACGCCTGCGCCATCCCGTGCGGCGGGCTAGAATGAAACCTGAATCCGCCCCGGGCCCCCACCATGTCCGACACCGCCAACCGTGCCTTCGTCCTGTCCGTACTCGTACTGCTGCTGGCGGCGACCCGGGTCAATCACTTCGCGGCCATTCCCGATGCCTCCTGGGCCGTGTTCTTCATCGGCGGCTTCTATCTGGCGCGCTGGACGCGCTGGGCGTTCCCGCTGCTGATGGTGTTCGCGGTGCTGGTCGACTGGATCGTGATCCGCAGCAGCGGCCTGGATTTCTGGCAGCACTACTGCGTGTCGCCGGGCTACTGGCTGCTGCTGCCCGCGTATTTCTCGCTGTGGGCCGGCGGCATGCTGCTGGGCCGCAACTACCAGGGCGCGCGCTGGCCTGTGCTGGCCAAGGGCGCGCTGCTGCTGGTCGCCTCGGTGGCGGTCTGCCACCTGCTGGCGCAGGGCGGCTTCTACTGGACCAGCCGCAACGTGGCCGAACCGACCCTGGCCGGCTGGGCGCAGAACTACGCGCAGTGGTTCGGGCCGTACCTGCGCACCACCGCAATCTACGTGGCGCTGGCCGCCGCCCTGCAACTGGCCGTGGAGCAGGTCCTGAAGCTCCAGCAGGCCCGCCGCGACATCCGCCACTGAGCCGCGCCATGGGCCATCGCCTCTCGCGCATCTACACCCGCACCGGCGACGACGGCAGCACCGGCCTCGGCGACGGCCAGCGCGTGGCCAAGGATGACGCGCGCGTTGCCTCCTTCGGCACGGTCGACGAGGCCAATGCGGCGCTCGGCCTGCTGCTGGCGGCGCCGCTGCCCGAAGACGTGCGAGCGCTGGTCGTGCACCTGCAGCACCAGTTGTTCGACCTGGGTGCCGAGCTGTGCATCCCCGGCCACGCCGCGATCCATGCCGCCGATGTCTCGGCGCTGGAACAGCAGCTGGACCACTACAACGCCGGCCTGCCGATGCTGAAGGAATTCATCCTGCCGGCCGGGGGCGAAGCCGCCGCGCGCTGCCACCTGGCGCGCACCATCGTCCGTCGTGCCGAGCGCGAGACCGTCGCGCTGGCCCGCCGCGAGGCGGTGCGCAGCGAGGCGCTGCAGTACCTCAACCGGCTGTCGGACCTGCTGTTCGTGCTGGCCCGGGTGCTGGCCCGTGCCGATGGCCACGGCGAGGCGCTGTGGCAGCCACAGCAGCGCCAGCGCTGAGTCGGCACGATGCTGGTCTATACCCATCCGTCCTGCCTGCTGCATGACCCCGGCCCCGGGCACCCCGAATGCCCGCAGCGCCTGCAGCATGTGCTCGATGCCCTGCATGCGGCGTTCCCCGGCCAGCTGCAGTGGCGCGAAGCCCCTCCGGCCAAGTTCGGCGAACTGACCCGCGTGCACGACAGCGCCCTGCTCGACGTGGTGCTGCAGCCCCAGACCGCCCCGCTGCGCCAGCTGGACATGGACACCTGGACCTCGCCGGGATCGGCCAGCGCCGCCGTGCATGCCGCTGGCGCCGGCGTGGCCGCCGTCGATGCGGTGATGCTCGGCGAGGATCCGCTGGCCTTCTGCGCGGTGCGGCCCCCGGGCCACCACGCCACCAGCAGCACCGCGATGGGCTTCTGCCTGCTCAACAACATCGCCATTGCCGCTGCCTACGCCCGCGACCGCCACGGCCTGGAACGGATCGCCGTGGTCGACTTCGACGTGCACCACGGCAACGGCACCCAGGACATCTTCCAGCACGATGCCCGGGTTTCGTACTACAGCACCCACCAGGCCGGGCTGTTTCCCAACTCGGGGCTGCGCCGCGACCGCGGTGCCGGCAACCTGATGAACATCCTGCTGCCGCCCGGAAGTGGCGGATTCCGCTTCCGCAATGTCTGGGCCGACGAAATGCTGCCGGCCATCGATGACTTCCGCCCGCAGCTGCTGTTGATCTCGGCCGGCTTCGATGCGCACCTGCGTGACCCGCAGGCCGATCTGATGCTGGAGACCGACGATTTCGCCTGGATCACCGGCGAGCTGCATGCGTTGGCACGCCGTCACGCGGCCGGCCGGGTGGTCTCGATGCTGGAGGGTGGCTACGACCTGCAGGCACTGGCCGAGTGCAGCGTGGCGCATGTCCGGACCCTGATTTCAGGCGCCGGTGGTACCGTTGCCGGATGAACCCGAACCGGCAGTCTCCACCGCCCTTCATTGCCCCTATGCAAGGGATGGGGCAAGCTACCGTCCGTTTTCGCCCGAATCCGAACCGCGTGCGCCGAGCCCTCCGACTGCTTCCCCTGCCTCTGAGCATCGCCATCAGCCTGCCGGCGATGGCCGACGACAAGCCGCTCAACTGGGGCCTGTGCCCGGCTACCGACGTGATTCCCGCGTTCACCGACGCACCCACCCCGGTCCCCGGCCAGGACAAGGCCGCCGCCGCGGCCGCCCGCGAGCAGCAGTCGACCGACATCGAGGGCGACCAGCTGCTGGGCACCACCACCGTGCCGCAGTACGAGGGCAACGTGGCGCTGCGCCGTGGCGACCAGTTCGTCGGCACCGACAAGCTCAGCTTTGATACCGAGACCGGCAACTACATCGCCGACGGCAATGTCCGTTACCAGGACGGGTCGATCCGGATGATCGCCAAGCGTGCCGAGGGCAACCAGGAAAGCGACACCCACAAGATTTCCGACATCAAGTACCAGCTGGTGTCGCGTCGCGGCAACGGTGACGCCGAGTCGGTCGACCTGCAGGGCGCGGTCGGCCAGATGCACCGCTCGACCTACACCACCTGTGATCCGTCGCAGCCGGTCTGGAAGCTGTCCGCGCCGCAGATCGAGGTGGACAACGACGAGGGCTTCGGCACGGCCCGCAACGCCGTGCTGCGTATCGGCAACGTGCCGGTCCTGTGGGCGCCGTACTTCAAGTTCCCGATCGATGACCGCCGCAAGACCGGCCTGCTGTTTCCGCAGCTGGGCATGTCCGGCCGCAACGGTTTCGACTACGCGCAGCCGATCTATTTCAATCTGGCGCCGAACTACGACGATACGCTGACGCCGCGCTACATGAGCCGGCGCGGGCTGCTGCTCGACAACGAGTTCCGCTACCTCTACAACGGCGGCCGTGGCGAGCTGCTGACCTCGTTCATCCCCAACGACAAGCTGCGCGACCGCGACCGCGGCCGGGTGGTGTTCACCGGGTATCACAACCTGGATGAGCACTGGCAGGCCCGCGCCAACCTGGCCTGGGTCAGCGACGAGCGCTATGTCGAGGACTTCGCCAACCGCCTTGTCGGCGTGACGGCCTCGAACCTGCAGAGCACCGTGGGCCTGTATGGCACCGGCCAGAACTGGACGGCCGGGATCATGGCCGACCGCTGGCAGCTGACCGACTACACGCTCAACGAAAGCGCCCTGCCCTACAACCGTCAACCGCGCCTGTTCCTCAACTGGGACAAGCCGGTGCTGCCGTGGCTGGACGCCGGCGTCTACGCCGAAGCGGTGCGTTTCACCCACGACGACATCAACTACAAGTACGACGCCAGTGCCGGCCCGGACCTGCAGTACACGCGCAATGGCCTCCAGCAGCGATCCGGCGTGGGCGTCAGCGGTGGCTCGCGCCTGGACGTGAAGCCGTACGTGTCGTTCCCGATCAGCGGCGCGGCCTGGTACGTCACCCCCACCCTGGCCTATCGCTACACCGGTTACCAGCTGGACCGCAGCCTGGTGGACGGCGTCAATGGCATCCGTGGGCAGATCCTGCGTTCGCAGGGCATCGATCCGACCACCGCCACGCCGGAACAGCTGCGCGGCAATACCTCGCCCAGCCGCAGCCTGCCGATCGCCAGCCTCGATGCCGGCCTGTTCTTCGATCGCGAGACCAGGATCGGTGGCAAGTCGTTCCTGCAGACCCTGGAACCGCGCCTGTTCTACCTGCGCACGCCGTACCGCAACCAGGACGAGCTGCCGATCTTCGATACCCGTGATTTCACCTTCAGCTGGGGCCAGCTGTTCCGCGATTCGCGCTATACCGGCGCCGATCGCCAGAACGATGCCAACCAGCTGACCCTGGCCCTGGGCACCCGCTTCATCGACCAGACCACCGGCAAGGAACGGTTCTCGGCGGCCATCGGCCAGATCCAGTACTTCGACGAGTCGCGGGTGACGCTCCCGGGCGGCGCGCCGGTGGAAAAGGGCAAGTCGGCCTGGATCGCCGACGGCAACTACATGATCAACGACCGCTGGACCCTGGGCGCTACCTACCAGTGGGACCCGAAGTACAAGCGCGAGGATCTGGCCAGCGTCCGTGCCCGCTACCTGATGCCCAACGATGGCGTGGTCAACCTCAGTTACCGCTATCGCATCAATGCCGGTGCCCCGGCCAGCGCCAACAAGCATGACCGGACCCTGCTGGAGCAGGCCGACCTGTCGTTCCTGTACCCGCTGAATGCGCGCTGGAGCCTGGTGGGCCGCTACTACTACTCCCTGCAGGACAAGGAACCGCTGGAAATCATCGCCGGCGTGCAGTGGGACAGCTGCTGCCTGGCCGTGCGCGCCGTGGCCCGCCGCTACGTGCGCAACCGCGAAGGCGACATGAACAATGCCATCCAGCTTGAGTTCGTGCTCAAGGGCCTGAGCTCCATCGGCCAGGACACGGACCGTACCCTGCGCCGTGCTATCCTCGGCTACAACCGCGACGACCTCTATCTCGTGCCGCCCAGCAACACCGGGGCGACCCGGGATGACTACGATCCGAATCTGATCCCATGACCAAGCGCTTCCCCGTTCTTCTCGCCTCGCTGCTGGCGGTGTCCAGCGTGTCCGCCCCCCTGCAGGTGCTTGCCCAGGAGGCGCAGGCGCTTGACCGCATCGCCGCCGTCGTCGATGAGGACGTGATCCTGCAGAGCGAGCTCCAGCGTGCGATCGCCAACATCAAGGCGCAGTACGCCGGCCGCGAAAACCAGCTGCCGCCGGAAGACGTGCTCAGCCGCCAGGTGCTCGAGCGCCTGGTGCTGGTCAAGCTGCAGGTCGCCCGCGCCCAGAGCAGCGGCATCCGGGTCGGCGACCAGGAGCTGAACCAGGCGATGAATGCCATCGCCCAGCAGAACGGGTCGACGCTGGACGCCCTGCGCCAGCGCCTGGCCCATGACGGTATCGACTTCAACGACTTCCGGGCGTCGGTGCGCGACGAGATCACCGTGCAGCGCCTGCGCCAGAGCTTCGCGCAGAGCCGCATCAGCGTCAGCGAGGGTGAAGTCGATGCCGCGCTGAAACAGCAGGCCACGGTGGGCAACCAGTACCACCTGGCGCACATCCTGGTGGCCCTGCCCGACGGCGCCAACGCCGACCAGATCGCCACCGGCCAGAAGAAGGCCGACGGTGTGAAGGCCCTGCTGGACAAGGGGGAGCTGGACTTCAACGCCGCCGCCGTCCGCTATTCGGACAGCCCCAACGCGCTGGAAGGCGGCGACCTGGGCTGGCGCAGCCTGGATGAAATTCCGCAGGCGTTCGCGCAGATGATGGAAAAGATGAAGCCCGGTGAAGTGGTCGGCCCGATCCGTGGCCCGAGCGGCTTCCAGCTGCTGAAGCTGGTGGACGTGCGTGATGCCAGTGCCACGGCCGGTGCGAATACGGTCACCGAGTACCACGGACGCCACATCCTGGTACGCGTGGACGACCACCAGACCGACGCGGCCGCCAAGGCCAAGATCGATACCCTGCGTGCCCGCATCGCCGGTGGCGCGGACTTCGAGACCGTGGCCAAGGAGTCCTCCGAGGACAACAACAGCAAGGGCCAGGGCGGCGATCTGGGCTGGTTCCCGGCCGATGCGTTCGGTCCGGCGTTCGGCCAGCAGGTCTCCGGCCTCCAGGATGGTGGCGTCAGCCAGCCGTTCCGTACCGATGCCGGCTGGCACATCGTGCAGCGCGTGGCCACCCGCCAGACCGACGTGACCAACGACAACCAGCGTGCACAGGTCCGCGAGACCATCGGCCGCCGCAAGCTGGAAGACGAGTACAACCGCTTCCTGCAGGAACTGCGTGGCGAAGCCTACGTCAGCTTCCGCAGCGGCGACCGCGCGGAAAACACCGCCACGCCGCCGCAGTCCTGACCGATGCGCCCCGAGCTCGCTCTGGTACCGGGCGAGCCCGCCGGGATCGGCCCGGAACTGTGTGTCCGACTTGCCCAGCAGCCGCGTGAAGACAGTCGGCTGCTGGCCTTCGCCGACCCGGATACCCTGCGCGCGGCTGCGGCCGCGCTGAACCTGCCCCTGCAACTGCTGCCCGAGGACGCCGAAGCGCGTGTCCCGGGTGATCTGCGCCTGCGCGTGGTCGCCAATGCCGTGCCCAGCCGGTTTGGCCAGGCTGATCCGGCCAACGCAGGGGCGGTCATCGACGCGCTTCTCGGTGCCGGCCAGGCCTGCCTCAGCGGCGAGCTGCACGGCGTGGTCACCGGCCCGGTGCACAAGGCAGTCATCAACGAAGGCGGCATCGCCTACAGCGGCACCACCGAACTGCTGGCCGACCAGGCCGGGGTGAAGGTGGTGATGATGCTGGCCAACCACATCGTGCGCGTGGCCCTGGCCACCACCCACCTGCCGCTGCGCGAGGTGGCCGATGCGATCACCGCGCCCGGCCTGGAACACACCCTGCGCACCGTGCATGCCGCGCTGCGGCGCGAGTTCGCCGTGCCTGCACCGCGCATTGCCGTGCTCGGCCTGAACCCTCATGCCGGTGAAGACGGCCATCTGGGCCGCGAGGAACTGGACCTGGTAATCCCGCTGCTGCAGCGCCTGCGCGCCGAAGGCATGGACCTGATCGGGCCACTGCCGGCCGACACCGCCTTCCTGCCGGCCAAGCTGGCCGCCTTCGACACCGTACTGGCCATGTACCACGACCAGGGCCTGCCGGTGCTGAAGTACTCGGGCTTCGAACAGGCAGTGAACCTGACCCTGGGCCTGCCCTATCCGCGCGTGGCGGTCGACCATGGCACCGCGCTGGATCTGGCCGGCCGCGGCATCGCCGATCCCTCCAGCCTGCAGGCGGCAACGGCGCTGTGTGCGCAGCTGGCGCGGCAACGTACACTGAGCGCATGAATTCCCCGCATTCCCCCTCCGGCCCGGTGTTCACCGCACCGGCCAAGAAGCAGCTTGGCCAGCATTTCCTGGCCGATCGCCACTACATCGACAAGATCGTGATGGCGGTCAACCCGAAAGATGGCGACCGCCTGGTCGAGATCGGTCCCGGCCAGGGCGCGATCACGCTGCCGCTGCTGCGTGTGCATCCGAAGCTGACGGTGATCGAGTTCGACCGCGACCTGATCGCGCCGCTGACTGCCGCCGCCGAGCCGCTGGGCGAGCTGACCATCGTCCATCGCGACGTGCTGCGCGTGGACTTCACCGAGCTGGCTGCCGGCCAGCCGATCCGCCTGGTCGGCAACCTGCCCTACAACATCTCCTCGCCGATCCTGTTCCATGCGCTGGAACATGCCGCCGTCGTCCGCGACATGCACTTCATGCTGCAGAAGGAAGTGGTCGACCGCATGGCCGCCGGCCCCGGCAGCAAGGTCTATGGCCGCCTCAGCGTGATGCTGCAGGCGTACTGCCAGGTGACCTCGCTGTTCGTGGTGCCGCCGGGCGCCTTCCGGCCGCCGCCGAAGGTCGATTCGGCCGTGGTGCGGCTGGTGCCGCGCGATCCGGCCAGCATCGGCATCAACGATCACAGGCGCTTTGCCGAGGTGGTCAAGGCCGCCTTCGGGCAGCGCCGCAAGACCCTGCGCAATGCGCTGAACAACGTGGTGTCCGCCGAGCAGTTCATCGCCGCCGGCGTGCGTCCCGATGCCCGCGCCGAACAGCTGGACGTGGCCGAATTCGTCGCTCTGGCCAATGCCTCCTGATTACACTGCCGGTATGGAAGACGCTGACGTTTATGCCATCTCCGTCGAAGTCGCGCCGCGCTTCCTCGACGATCAATCCGCACCGGAAGACGGTCGCTTTGCGTTCGCCTATACGATCCGCATCCACAACCAGGGACGGGTGGCCGCACGCCTGGTCGCACGCCATTGGCGCATCACCGATGCCAATGGCCGCGTCGAGCATGTCGATGGCGACGGAGTGATCGGCGAGCAGCCGCGGCTGCGCCCCGGTGAAGACTTCCGTTACACCTCCGGTGTCATGCTGGGGACCGATCACGGCACCATGCAGGGACACTACGACATGGTTGCCGACGATGGCACCGAATTTGCCGCGCCGGTCGCACCGTTCGTGCTGGCCATCCCGCGTACCCTGCACTGACAAGGAGGCCGAACGATGAGTGTGTGGGCGATCGGCGACCTGCAGGGCTGCTATGACGTCACCCAGCGACTGCTGGAGAAGATCCGCTTCGACCCGGCGCAGGACACCCTGTGGTTCTGCGGCGATCTGGTCAACCGCGGTGGCCAGTCACTGGAAACGCTGCGGCTGGTGCACTCGCTGCGCGAGCACTGCGTGGTGGTGCTGGGCAACCATGATCTTTCGCTGCTGGCCGTCGGTGCGCGCACCGAAGAGGAGCAGCGCAAGGTCAACCCGGACCTGCTGCGCATCGTGCAGGCAGAGGACCGCGATGAACTGCTGGACTGGCTGCGCCTGCAGAAGCTGGTGCACGTGGACCGCGAGCTGGGCTGGATGATGGTGCATGCCGGCCTGGCGCCGAAGTGGACCACGCAGATGGCCGAGAAACATGCGGCCGAAGTCGAGGCGCAGTTGCACGGCGCCGGCTACCGCAAGCTGTTCCGCAACATGTACGGCGACAAGCCCAGCTGGGCACCCAACCTGTCCGGCTATGACCGCTCGCGCGCGATCATCAATGTGCTGACCCGCATGCGCTACTGCACCCCGCGTGGGCGCATCGGCATCGAGGACAAGGGCACGCCGGGCACGCAGGAACAGGGGTTGTATCCCTGGTTCGAAGTGCCGGGCCGGGTCGAGCGCGACCTGAAGGTCGTCTGCGGCCACTGGTCCGCGCTCGGCCTGACCATCACCCAGGGTGTGCACGCCATCGACACCGGTGCGGTGTGGGGCGGGAAGCTGACCGCGCTGCAGCTCGATACCGATGAGCTGCGCGTGGTGCAGGTGCCGGGCCGCGATGTGCCGGCCCCCGTTGCCAACGCCCGTCCGCCGACGCGACCGGCACACGAGCGTCCTGCCGCTTCGGCACAGGGCAAGGAACAGGGCGGTGGCACACCTGCTGGTAACCCGGGCACCCGCGGCCCGCGCCGTCGTCGCCGTCGTGGCGGCGGTGGTGGTGGTGGTGGCTCCGCAGGCCCCGGCAACAACGGCGCCCCGCCGCAGGCATGATGCGACCGGGCCGGGCACCAGGGACGGTGCTGCTGCTGACGCTGGCGCTAGCCAGCGGCTGCCAGCCCGGTTCGCCCCCTGCTCCTACGGCCGCGCAGGACGCCGCAGCCACGCCGGCACCACCGCAGGCGCCCTCGCCGCCGCTGGTGGCCGCCGCACGCGCACAGATCGGCGTCACCGTCCGCTACGATCCGGCTTATCAGGTGCTCGCCTATCCCGGTGGTGACGTCGCGCGCGATCGCGGTGTCTGCACCGACGTAGTGGTGCGCGCCCTGCGCGATCTGGGACTCGACCTGCAGGCACGCGTGCATGAGGACATGCGCGGGAATTTCAGTGCCTATCCGGCGATCTGGGGCCTGTCACGGCCGGACCGCAACATCGATCATCGTCGCGTACCCAACCTGATGCGCTGGTTCGAGCGGCAGGGCTGGCAGCAACCGGTCACCGCCCTCGCCATCGACTATGCAGCCGGCGACATCGTCGCGTGGAAGCTCAACGGCAATGGCCTGCTGCACGTCGGCATCGTCTCCGACCGGCGGCTGGCCGATGGCACGCCGCTGGTACTGCACAACATCGCGCGCGGCACCCGCGAAGAGAACCTGCTGTTCCAGCACGCGATCATCGGGCATTACCGGATGCCGGCTCCGTAGAGTCGAGCTTGCTCGACTATGCCCTGTGTATCCACCAAGAGCAGTCGAGCAAGCTCGACTCTACAGATGCGTTGCGATCAGCGGCGCACGTAGTGAACGAAGCGGAACGCGTAGGCGTGGCGTTCGTCAGCCGGGTGCGGTTCGCTGCTCACTTCCTGCCAGTCGTGCGCATCCACCTCGGGGAAATGGGTGTCGGCCGGCACTTCGGCATCGACCCAGGTCAGGTACAGGTCACTGGCCTGGTCGAGCAGCTGACGGAAGATCTCGCCACCGCCGATGATGCACAGCTCGTTCGCGCCCTCGCCCTCGGCAATCGCCTTGGCCTCGTCCAGCGAGGCCACCGCGTGCATGCCTTCAAACGGCACCTGGCCGCTGCGGGTCAGCACCAGATTGGTCCGCCCCGGCAGCACCCGGCCGATCGATTCGGCGGTCTTGCGCCCCATCAGGATCGGCTTGCCGAGGGTCAGCGCCTTGAAGTGCTTGAAGTCGTCCGGCAAGTGCCAGGGCATGGCATTGCCCTGGCCGATGCCACGGTTGCGGTCCAGCGCGACGATCATCGACAGCTTCATCGCGCTCACACCGCCACCGGTGCCTTGATCGCCGGATGCGGGTCGTAGCCGTCGATGCGGATATCATCGAACTGGAAGCCGAACAGGTCGGTCACCTCCGGGTTCAACCACAGCGTCGGCAGCGCGCGCGGCTCACGCGACAGCTGCTCGCGGGCCTGCTCAAAGTGATTCGAATAAAGGTGGGCATCACCCAGCGTATGCACGAAATCGCCCACGCCCAGGCCGGTGGCCTGCGCCACCATGTGGGTCAGCAGCGCGTAGCTGGCGATGTTGAACGGCACGCCGAGGAAGATGTCGCCGCTGCGCTGGTACAGCTGGCAGCTGAGCTTGCCGTCCACCACGTAGAACTGGAACAGGTTGTGGCACGGCATCAGCGCCATCTGCGAAAGCTCGCCCACGTTCCAGGCGCTGACCACCAGCCGGCGCGAATCGGGGTTGCGCTTGATCTCGTCCACCAGCCACTGCATCTGGTCGATCGCACCGCCATCGGCGGTCGCCCAGCTGCGCCACTGCTTGCCGTAGACCGGGCCAAGATCGCCATTCTCGTCGGCCCACTCGTCCCAGATGCGGACCTGGTTGTCCTTCAGGTAGCCGATGTTGGTATCGCCCTTCAGGAACCACAGCAGCTCGTGGATGATCGAGCGCAGGTGCAGCTTCTTGGTGGTGACCAGCGGGAAGCCGTCGTTGAGGTTGAAGCGCATCTGCCAGCCGAACACGCTGCGGGTGCCGGTGCCGGTGCGGTCACTCTTTTCGGCGCCGTGCTCAAGCACATGCGAAAGCAGGTCCAGGTAGGCCTTCATGCCTTGCCCTCGGCGGCCACCATCGGCTGCGGCTGCAGCACCGGCGCGCGGCGCGACATCGCCAGCAGCACCAGGCCGAAGGCGATCAGCGGCAGGCTGAGGATCTGGCCACGGGTCAGCCAGTCGAAGGCCACGTAGACGCCGTTGTCGGGCATGCGCACGAACTCGACGGCGAAGCGGAACAGGCCGTACATCAGCGCGAACAGGCCGCCAACCAGGTAGCGGTGGCGCGGCTTGGCCGACACCACCCACAGCACCACGAACATCACCAGCCCTTCCAGGAACGCTTCATACAGCTGCGAGGGATGGCGGGCGAACTGGTTCAGCGCGCCGCTGGCGAACTGCGCCTGCAGGGTCGCGTGGTCCAGCTGGTTCAGCGGCGCCGGCAGGCCGGACGGAAACACCACGCCCCAGCTGCCGTCGGTGTACTTGCCCCACAGCTCGGCACCGATGAAGTTGCCGATGCGGCCGAAGCCCAGGCCCAGCGGCACCAGCGGCGCCATGAAGTCCATGGTGTCGAAGAAGTGCAGCGCGTGCTTGCGCGACCACCACCAGCAGGCGCCGAGCACGCCCAGCAGGCCGCCGTGGAAGCTCATGCCGCCATCCCACACCTTGAACAGCAGCAGCGGGTTGTGCAGGAAATCGCCCAGCGCGTAGAACAGCATGTAGCCGATGCGCCCGCCCAGCACCACGCCGAGCATGGCGTAGAACAGCAGGTCGGAGAAGCCGTTGGCATCAACGCCCGGCAGGCGCCCGTCGGCGATGCGCTTGCGGCCCAGCAGCCACGCCGCGGTGAAGCCGAGCAGGTACATGATGCCGTACCAATGCACCTTGATCGGCCCCAGCGAGAGGGCGATGGGGTCGATGTCGTGGAAATAGATCATGGAAGGTGCCTTGCGGTTGAACGCCTATTCTCGGGCCAGTGCCGCCCCGGCTCAACCAAGGAGCTGCGGGGTGTTGGGCAGGCCGTCATCGTCTGACCGCGTCGCGGCCGGAAAGTGCCCTTCCACCAGGGTCGAGACCTCTTCGATGGCGCCGCGCAGCGCCTCGACCGGGTTCGGGCCGCGCAGGCCCTCGCGCAGATGGGTGCAGACCCGCTGCCATTGCGCCGGGCTGACCCGGCCGTGCAGGCCACGGTCGGCGACGATCTCGATGGCGTGGTCGGCCAGCAGCAGGTAGATCAGCACGCCGTTGTTGTGGGCGGTATCCCAGGTGCGCAGGCGGGCGAAGGCATGTTCGGCGGCCTGGCGTGGAGTGACCTTGCGCCACAGCGCGTCCAGCGGCAGGTCGGCCTCCACCGCGAACATCACCTGCCCGCCGTGGCGCTGCTCACCGGCGGCGATGGCCTCGGTGATCGCCTGCAGCGTGGCCGGCGGGAACGCGCGTCGTACCGACGGCGAGAACAGATGGCGGCACAGACGTTGGATCATCACCAGCCCCCCGATGCGCCGCCGCCGCCGGAACGGCCACCGCCGCCGCCCCAGCCACCACCGCCACCGAATCCACCGCCTCCACCGAAGCCGCCTCCGCCGCCCCAGCTGCCACCGCCCCAGCCGCCGCCGCCGGCAAAACGGCCCGGGTGCCCAGAGAGCATGGCGACAATCAGGCCGACGATGCCGGCCAGGCCACTGGCCAGCAGCGTGGAGGTGAACAGGAACGCCGCCAGTGCCGCTCCCCCGCCGCCGAGCAGCCCACGCAACGGGCGCGGCACGCGCGAGAACACCCCGCGCAGGATGCTGCCGGCAAACACGCCGATGAACAGGGCCAGGAACCAGGTGTCGCCACCGCCGTCGGGCTCGCCGCCCCGCTGGCCACTGACCGGCGCCGGCAGGTCTTCGCCATCGATCAGCTTGACCAGCACGCCGGTGGCGTCAGTGATGCCACCGGCATAGTCACCGCTGCGGAAGCGCGGCACCAGGTACTCCTGGATGACCCGGTTGGCGATGGCATCGGGAATCGCGCCCTCCAGGCCGTAGCCGGGCTCGATGCGCACACGCCGGTCATCCTTGGCCACCACCAGCAGCACGCCGTCATCCACGCCCTTGCGGCCGATCTGCCACTGGTCGAAGACGCGCGTGGTGTACTGCGCGATGTCTTCCGGCTGGGTAGTGGGCACCACCAGCACCTGCAGCTGGCTGCCCTTGCGCTGCTGCAGGTCAGTCGCCTGCTGCACCAGCGCCTGCTGCTGCGTGGCATCCAGCGTGCCGGTGGTATCGACCACCGGCGAATCCAGCGCCGGAATCGGCGCCAGCTGCTGCGCCTGCGACGCCAGCGGCAGCCACAGCAGCAGGGCCAGCAGCGCAGTGGCCAGGCGCATCGGTCAGTGGCCCGGCTGCGGTGCCGGCTGCTGCTGCGGCGCGTTGCCGAAATCGACAGCCGGCGCGCTGGAGATCTGCGCTTCGTTGTCCACGGTGAAGTTCGGCTTGGTCTTGTAGCCGAAGATCTTGGCGGTGATCACCTGCGGGAACGAGCGGATGTAGGTGTTGTAGTCCTGCACCTGCTGGATGTAGCGGCCGCGGGCCACGGTGACCCGGTTCTCGGTGCCTTCCAGCTGCGCCTGCAGGTCGCGGAAGTTCTGGTCGGACTTCAGCTGCGGATAGTTTTCGGTGACCACCAGCAGCCGCGACAGCGCACTGCCGAGTTCGCCCTGGGCCTGCTGGAACTGCTTGAGCGAGGCTTCGTCATCGGCGTTGACGTTGATCTGGCCGACCCGCGAACGGGCGTTGGTGACTTCGGTCAGCACGCGTTCTTCCTGGCTGGCGAAGCCCTTCACGGTCTGCACCAGGTTGGGCACCAGGTCGGCGCGGCGCTTGTACTGGTTGATGACCTCCGACCAGCTGGCCTTGACCGCTTCATCCTTCTGCTGGATGGCGTTGTAGCCGCAGCCGGAGAGCAGGGAGGCCAGCAGCATCAGGGGCAGGATACGGGTGAACAGGCGCATGGCGGAGGTTCCGGGTGGGCGTGGCGCCGAGCATGCCATGGTTCGGGTGAAGGTCGGCCATCGGGCGCCGCCCCCTCCGCGGTGGTTGTGCTCATGGATCGCCTGAGTAGTCCGGGCGGGTGGGCATGGCGGGGGACGCCGTGAATCCGTCCCTCGAGGCTTAGCCGCGCCATCCATGGCGCGGATTGATCTGGCCCCCCGTCAGCGGACGCCAAGAAGCGATACTTTGATCGCACTTGGAGGTCCCTTATGTCCCGTATCACCCGTCGTAGCTACACCGATGAGTTCAAGCACCAAG